>JALSTM010000101.1 GCA_026983715.1 Desulfobacterales bacterium | reverse complement strand
GATTGGTACCACAAGGGTGCGAAAATAATAAGGAAAGATATACTAAAAATCTTTTATGATAACTTGGATTTGACCCCTTCCGGGCTGTTCGTGATAAGGCTTAAAAACGAGCAATGTTACGTAGAAGTTGCGGATACTCCCTTCGTGGTTCAACAAACCAACATGGAATTTGCTTCTGGAGAAAATAGCAGGAATTTTCTTCTTACCCTGAAAAATACGGACGAAGTGGAAAGGCTTGACCCGTCCACTTTATGGATCGGTAAAAGGAATATTTTGTACTGTCTCATAAAAAACGGTAAATTCCCAGCCCGGTTTTCCCGGCCTGCCTATTACCAGCTTGCTAATTACATCGAAGAAGATGCGGAAAACGGAACCTTTTATCTAAAAGTAAACGGAGAAAAGTTTTACATAAAAACATCTCCCCCTAGAAATGTGCCGGAAGTAATCAGGTCGTGATTCACTTTTTCCCTTCGAGGGGAGCTTGTTGATATATTATTCTTCAATTTCTCAAGCAATACTCTTCCGCCCTGCGGGTCGTCAACCTGTATCGCGTCTGCGGCGTCATCGCCCGCCAGGATCTTTCTTGCATATGCGACCCGGGTGAACGATCGCGGATTTAGGATCAATTTAACAGGTGGGAGGAGCACAATGCAAAATCCGTGATTCCGGCCAGAGCAAAGCGTCGAGTCGGAATCTAGGATTTTCTATCTGGATGCCGGATCGAGCTTGCCCCTAATTAGATCAGGGAGGGGCGACACTAGGTGCAAGAGGCCATTTGCAAATTAACTAAGTAATTAGAGCATACATAACAAAGAGCTGTCTGATCAGTTGGTTAAATGGCTATCGCTCACGTATAGATCATGCAACTACAGTAATAATGGTTACTTGGCCTACGTTTTGCGTCGGTTAAAATGACGCGTTTTGAATTCTTCTCTTCCTGCTTTTTCAGTTGATTGATGGTTCCAAAAGTTCGGAATTATTTTTGAAAAACCAGACCGTAATGGTGTTCACCCGGCTCAAAGGATACCACGGGGGTAAAGCCTACCCTTTCACAAAGGAGCAAGGCATTTTCCCTTGTGAGGCGAACGTGATCAGGTGGACCCCAGCCATCCTTTCCTTTTTCCCAATCGATAACCACTAGGTAGCAGCCAGGTTTTAGTATTCTCCTGATTTCTCTCAAAGTTGTATCACCGTCAAGTTCATGGAGGAGGTCAGCACAAAATGCCAGATCAACGGTTTCATCCGCTATTGGAATGGAATCCTCTTCTGAGAGTACAATTTCCAAACTTGGCTTCGGAGGTGCCTTCTCCTTTAAAAGGGAAAGCAGTTTATCATTTATGTCCACAGCAATCACCGTACCCTCGCTACCAACTTGATCCAAAAGCGGTATGGCGAAATAACCCGTACCGGCACCGACATCTGCTACCACCTTACCGTCAAGAGGGAGAAGCGAAGCTACAAAGTCGATGATTTTATGCCTTGGCAGGATTTTTTCTCGTTCTTCTGAGTCCAAAAATTTTGCGTGCTTTTCGTCGAACTTATGTGTTAGAGTCATTTGAAACTCCCTCGCGCTATTTGAAAAGATTGGGTTTGAGATACAATAGTTAAATACCAAAAGAAAGGGAAGCCAAAATGTCTTAATAAAATTATGTCTTGATTATTGCTCAATATCAGATTAGGCGCAAGGTGTTATAAGTGTTGTTAATGGGTTATGGTTTAAAAATTGCTTTACAGGTATTTAAAATTCTGATAGCTAGGTGCAAAAATTTTGGAGCAAGGTGAAAATGGACAAGGAAACGTTAGAATACTTCCGGGCGTTGCTTGTAAAGAGAATGAATGAGCTGCTTGCTGAAGCTGAGAAGACTGTTACCGACATGACTGACAAGGTTGAAAATTTCCCCGACCCCGCAGATCGCGCAACTCTTGAGTCTGACAGGAATTTCATGCTACGGATAAGGGACAGGGAACGGAAATTGATCGGTAAAATCAAGGCGGCCTTGGAAAGAATAGATGATGGTTCTTTCGGTATTTGCGAAGAATGTGGAGAAGAGATTGGACTAGAAAGGTTGAAGGCAAGGCCGGTTACCACGCTTTGTATTGAATGCAAAAAGAAACAGGAAGCCGAGGAAAAAGCAAGGGGGCTCTAAACTAGGGGCTGTTTAGCTATGGTCCTTTAAGCTAGTTTTCCGGCATTTTATAACGTCAACAGCCCATATTTCATGCAAGTTTTGCTCATGGTCACGTATGATTAAAGCCCCGGCTTCATTCACTCCCACGAATTTGCCCACGATAGAAGTTTTTTCTGTTTGAACCTCTAGCTCTTCTCCTTTGTAGAGAGCCATCTGTAGCCACTCCTTCACTATTTGGGAAGAATCCCCTTCTAGAAGTTTTCGATGCATTTCGTCGAACTTTTCAACAAAAGAAACGAGAATCTCCTCGCGGGGCACCTCGATCCCCAAAGCGATTTTAAGGGAAGTAGCGGTGAGGCGTGTTTCTGTATCAAAGTCGGTCAAATCGTTATTGACGTTTATTCCAACTCCCACCAGAACTTTTACCGTTTCGTGACCCTTTGTAACTGCTTCAGTCAGTATACCAGCAACTTTTCTTTCACCTATGTAAACATCGTTTGGCCACTTAAGACCCGTAGATAAGGAGCAGCTAGAACATATAGCCTTTGCTACGGCCACTCCTGCGGCAAGTGTGATAAGCTGAATACTAACCGTTACGGGTACCCCAAGGATAAGTGTAAAGTAAAGCCCTTTACCTCTCGCCGAAATCCACTTGTTGCTCTTTCGCCCTCTTCCGGCCGTTTGTTCTTCGGCGATTATTAACGTGCCATGCCCTCCTTCCTCCTCCACGATGGTTTTTGCTATGTCATTTGTGGATGTCGTTTTATCAAGGAAAAGGATACGTTTCAGAATATCTGCGTGCTGTAGTTTTTTTAGTACAAAATCCGTATCTAGAGATAGATAAATGGGCATTTTAGATTCTACCAATCTTACGGTGAAATCCGGCACAAATAGGCTATCGCTGCTACTTTAAGTGTAATGGCAAGCCTGCCACGCACAGGGTTACTCGATCCACCGTTTTTGCGATCTGTTGATTCGCTAAACCTGAATATTCCCGAAATTTCCGTGACAAGGGCGTGTCTGGAACTATACCCATTCCAACTTCGTTTGAAACCACGATAACTGGACAGAGGGCTTTTTCTAGTGCCTTGCAAAGGTTATTTACCTGGATCTCAAATTCGTCTTGGTTTACCTCCCTTTTGAGTATCATATTGCTAATCCAGAGAGTAATACAATCAATTAGAATCACTGAATATTTATTGGAATTGTGTTCTACTGCGTTCGCTATTTCAAGTGGTTCTTCTATGGTACACCATCCTGGCCCTCTTTGTTTTTTGTGACGTTCGATTTTTTGCTTCATTTCTTCATCTAGGGCTCGTGCCGTTGCTATGAAAAGCCTTGGTGCAGGGTACGTTTCTGAGAGATTCTGGGCATACTGACTTTTTCCGCTTTTTGACCCTCCCAGTACAAGGGTTAACAGTTTGTGCTGTTTATTCTTGTCTCTAGTCAGATTCATTCTACAGCCTGTATCCTACTTATTATTTCTTATTATTTCGGATAACTTTTCACAGACGAGGGTTTCCACCAGGTGAGGGAGGGGTTCCCTGCTGGCTCCAACTACTATTACCTTTTCCTGGGTGAGGGGCAATAGAAGCTTCCATGCAGGGGATGCGGCGATGGCTTCCGCCATTTTTGAAGTAAGTTCGCCCAGCATGCTGTTTGCGAGTACTATGGCTATTGGGCCCGCTATGATATTAAGTCCTGGGACTGTTACCATAATTGCATTTTCACCTGTTGCTCCCTTGTTGGCTCCCGCTTTCATCATTTGTGCAGTGGCTATAGCGTTGGTGCCGAGAGCAATGATTTCAACGTTTTCTTCGTACACTTCCTTTATTTTTTTTATTATGACGCTCCCAATTCCTCCACCCTGTCCATCTATTACTCCGATCGTGATTTTCGGTTCCAAGACTTCCTCCGAATCATTGATTTTCTTGCTCGTGATAGTCTGCTATGAGTTTTACCAGAGCTTTCATCTCATTTTCAGACGGAAATTCCATAACGACTTTACCTTTTATTCCTCGCTTCTTTATTTTAATATCGGCCCGAAGTGCCCTTCTGACCACCTTCTCTTCCTCCCTAAACACCCGCATCGTAACTGCCTTTTTTCTGCCTGGTCGGGTCTTTGATTGTACGAGCTTTTCAAGGTCTCTTACAGATAGAGCATTTTCAATGGTTTTCATCGTAAACTCGAGGATCTCTTCTTCGTTTTTAAGCGCCAGCAAGGCTTTTGCGTGTCCAATGCTGATCCTGTCGTCTCTTAGGTGCTTGAGGACGTCCTCGGGGAGGGAGAGAAGGCGAAGTAAGTTTGTAATGGTTGACCTTTTTTTACCAACCTGGGATGCTATTTCTTGCTGGGTAAGTCCGAATTCTTCTACAAGAGTTTTGTATGCCCTTGCTTCCTCGATGCAGTTTAAGTCTCTTCTCTGAAGGTTTTCTATCAAGGCGATAAAGAGCTGTTCTTTTTCGTCAGCCTCCCGTGCTATTACCGGCACCTTTTTTAGGCCTGCTTTTTTTGCAGCACGCCATCTTCTTTCCCCGGCAAGTATCTGGTACCTTCCGTCCACGGGTCTCACAATAATCGGCTGAAGGACGCCTCTGTTTTGAATTGATTGTCGGAGGTCTTCCAGGTCGTTGTCATCTATGGCTTTTCTGGGTTGAAATGGGTTTGGATGAAGTAGGTCAATGTCGCAGTAGAATATCTGGCCTTGGTTAACATCCGGGAGATCCGTAGCATCGAGTAAAGCTCCTAGGCCTCTTCCAAGCGGGGTACTCTTCTTGGTGGTCATTATTTCTCCTCGCGAGCAATTAGTTCCTTGGCAAGTTTTAAGTAAGCGAGAGCCCCCGGACACTTTTGATCGTAAAGGAGAACTGGTTTTCCGTGACTTGGGCTTTCGCTAAGACGTACGTTTCTTGGGATTATTGTCCTAAAAACCTTCTTGGCGAAGTGTTTTTTTACGTCCTTTGCTACGCTGAAGGATAACTTGTTCCTGCGATCGAACATGGTAAGCAGTATCCCTTCTATAAGGAGCCCGGGATTAAATTTCGCCTTTATTATTCGGATGGTGTAGAGCAACTGGCTTAAACCTTCCAGCGCAAAGTACTCGCACTGTAGAGGAATAATAACGGTGTCTGCTGCAGTAAGGGCATTTATGGTTAGAATTCCAAGGGAAGGAGGGCAGTCAATGATGATGTAGTTGTAAGAATCACAGTCTCTTGTAAGAATTTTCCGAAGGACCGATTCCCTGGACTCAATCTTGAGCAATTCAACTTCTGCCGCCACAAGATCAGGAGTGCTGGGTACGAGGAATAGTCCGTGGGGGGGAGAGCTTATTGCAGAATCTTTAACAGATACCTTGCCCAGTAAGACGTCGTAAAAGGTTGGGATCTCATTTGATCCTCGAACCCCGTAACTGCTCGAGGTATTTGCCTGGGGGTCTGAGTCAATGAGAAGTACCTTTTTCCCTGATGCAGCAAGGGAAGCAGAAAGGTTTACTGCTGTGGTGGTTTTGCCCACTCCTCCCTTCTGATTTGCGATAGCGAGAACTTTTGGCATTGCTGTTTTTCGAAACCTCGCGATTTTATTATTGGGAAAAAATAGCACAGAAATAATCTTTTTTAAACGAAAATCGATTTCATATTTCATTGTTGCATGTAGCTTCAGATCGTTAGGGGGAGATCAGCTTGGATAGTTTGGTTTTGTCTGTCGGAATCTTTGAAAGTACAAAAGGATTGATGTATGTGCTTGAGCGATCAAGGGTTAAGAGGAAGCGATGAATGGGTTCCGTGAGTAAGATATGATGCTTACAGCCACGGTTGAATGCGTGGCAAATTGAATGTTCGGAACTTTCATAGGCGAAAAATTAAAAAAATGTTCCACGTGGAACGGTAAAAGAAGGATATCCTAAGGCAGCGAACTCGCAACCAAAACCAAGGCTAATGCTTGATAGTTCAGTAAAAAGTCATAAAAACCGGCCATTGCGATCCCGCACTTACTTCAAATACGATAACTTGCCATTGCTCCTACAATTCG
This sequence comes from Desulfobacterales bacterium, assembly GCA_026983715.1. Taxonomy (GTDB): domain Bacteria; phylum Desulfobacterota; class Syntrophobacteria; order B119-G9; family B119-G9; genus B119-G9. Next base: position 9,292 of record JALSTM010000101.1, on the reverse strand, counting down.
CAGGAAATGGGTGCGGGATCGCAATAACAAAACAAGCCACTTTTAGCGAGACCCTGAGGATTAAGACACGCAAAAGTGTTATATTTTCATCGGGAAGTATCCTAACTAAGAGGCATTTTACGTAATTTCAGGGTTGACTTAAGCATACTCCACAATTTATCTTCTCACGCGGATATCCTGTAAAAAGGTTTCTCAAGATAAGAACTTTTGCACCGGGGGCATCGACCTGGCGGAGTATAACGAGTTCTATCTCTGAAGCTATAACCACAGCTAAGGCATTGAAATGATTTTACAACCAGCTTTCTTCCCGTTCTCGCCACGCTTTTTTCCACATGTTCCAGGTGCCTGTACACTTCTTTTTCCCTTATTCCCAAAGCTCGCGAGAGGTCTCTTGCCGTCATCTCTTTCTCGCTCAAAAGCTCTATAATTCGCTGGCGATAGGTTTGCACTTTTTCTCCCTTTGCTCGCTGAACCCGTTTGAAACAACGGGCAGCCTCGTTGTCGAAAGTGGTAAAACCAAAGAGGCTTCATTGAAGCTTTCTACAGTAAATGTTTAAGAAAAACAAGTTCTTATTGGTACAATACACAAACCGCCTTGATCAACCGGCAACAAATGTTAGGATTAGAACAATTATCTATTTGTTATAATACAAGTTACGGGGTAAGATCGACAATGAAAACCGATGCTGAAGCGTAGTCTCAATGCGCTGGCAAGAAATTTGAGTTATTCAGGAGGACCGATGTGAAACAAAGACCAACTGACCACGAGCAGTGGCGAGGACTCTACGAGGCCATGGCAAAGATCAGGGACCTTGCCCCCTGGGATTGGATGAGTGAACATGACATTTTTGGTGTCCAGAACCCGGAGACAAAAGAGCTTGGTTTTGTAAGTATAATGGGGGCTCTTGGTGAACACTTTGCGATTTCCGTTTACCTTGGATCACACGGATTATACGGGTTTCTTTCGCTTTTTGACATTCCTCCCGGGGAGCCTGAATTATTTTCAGAGTACTTGCTCGAGATTCCCCAGCTTCAGGCATCCTTCGAAGACCATGCCATGTTAACACCCCAGGATCTAGATATCGTCAAGAATCTCGGCCTTAGTTACAGTGGCAAGAAGGCCTGGCCCCTATTTAGGAGTTTCAAACCCGGTCTTTTTCCCTGGTACCTTGAGCCTGCGGAGATCCGGTTTCTACAGTATGCCTTGGAGCAAACCCTTGATGTGGCACCGAGGTTTAAGGAAGATCCATGGGTTATAGAGCCTGGTGATGAGTTGCTAATGGTTCGCGTTGCTTCCAAGAAAGGAAACAGCCTTGTTTGGGAAGACCGGGCAATGCAGATTGACCCTCCTGACCCTGACCCCATTGATATTTTACTGAACGCTAACGCAATAAGATCGGTTCAAAGGCTGCCACAAGGAGAGCAGGAATTCGAAATTGATGTTTTCATGTATCCAATACCTGTTCAGGAAAAAAAAGGAGAAAGACCGTTTTATCCCTATGCGCTTATGATTGTAGATGGAGAAACAGGCCACGTGGTGAGCGTGGAGCTTCTCAGTCCGAAAACTTCCCTTGTAGCCATGTGGGCGGAAGTACCCAACAGAGTTCTTGAAAACCTTGAGAAATTGAAAACGCTCCCCAAGCGAATTCTCGTTAGTTCTGATCTTCTCTACGAACTTCTCATCCCGGTTTCTGAAGAGCTCGGGTTTATTCTTGAGGCCTGGGAAGAATTGCCTAACCTGGAAGATGCAAAATATGGTTTACTGGAATTCCTGCGTTACCGAAACAGTTAATACATCAAGAATTTGTCGTGCATCTACGAGACGATTTCCACGAGTTCGATCTCAAAAATAAGGTCCCGTCCAGCAAGGGGATGATTCCCATCGAGGGTAACCTTGGTCTCTGTTATGTCTCTCACGGTGACAAGTGCCACTGATCCATCCTGGGCTTTGAATTCCAAAAGTTTACCCAGTTGAAGGTCGAGGTGCTCGGGCATATGGCTTCTGTCAATATCGACAATCAAGTTCCTGTCGTATTTTCCGTATGCTTCCTCTGGGGGTACCTTTACGGTTTTTCTTTCCCCGACGCTCATGCCAACGATTGCGTTTTCAAACCCGGGTATCACCTTTTCATCTCCAAGGGTTAGTTCGAAGGGTTCATCTCCCATGGTTCCGTCAAAAACTGTTCCATCCGTAAAGGTTCCTCGATAGTGCACGCGCACCGTGTCACCAACTTTTGCCTGTGTCATAATATACTCCTCGAAATCTAGTATTGCTGTTACATTTTCTTTCTTTTCATTATCGAGACCAAGAGCCACAACCCGATAACCCCGGCAACGACGAAGCCCGCCAGTCCAATTATCGGAATTTCATGCCATTTTGGTGGAATATCCGAAAGGGTTATCAAGGATGACCCTATGATAAGTGATGCAAGAACGATGGCAAAGGCGATCCTGTTACTTACCCTGTCCATAGTAAAAAGGAGGGAATCGAGACCCCTGTGTTCGAATTCTATCTTGATCCTTCCCTCCCTTGTTTGCTTAAGAATTTCTCGAAATTCCCCGGGGATATCCTTTATGAGACCCACAAGCTCGCTTCCTGAATCGAATATATCTTCGGTTATTCTCCTTGGACTCAAATGGCCTAGTTGTACTTTGCGGATAAAAGGCCTAGCGTGTTCAACCAGGTTGAAGTCGGGATAAAGCATACGTCCAAGGGTTTCCGAAGTACTCAAGGCTTTCATCATGAGAAATAAGTCAGGTTTCAAGAAAATTTGGTGCCGGGATGAGATTTCCAGAACCTGTTGTAACAACTTTGCTGTCTTTATTTCCTTGAGAGGTAGGTAAAGGTATTGATCGATCAGCTCTGCAATGTCTCTTTCCAGGGCAGTTCTATTTGGTTCCCTCTTGTAATTGGTAAGTTTCAATAGGGCATCCACTGCCTTTTTCGTGTCTTCTCTCACCACGTAGATGACTACATCGACGAAATCGTCCCGCTCCTGCCTGGTAATCCTGCCCACCATTCCGAAATCCAGGTAGCAAATAACATTCTCCGGCAAAATGAAAACGTTTCCTGGATGCGGGTCGGCATGGAAAAAACCGTGTACAAATATTTGCTTCATTACGGAGTTTACACCCCTAGTCGCGATAATCTCCAAATCGTAACCTTTTGCCTTCAACAAATCCACTTCCGATGCCTTGATTCCGTCGATATACTCCATGGTAATAATTCGTTCGGTGGTTAATTCCCTGTATACACGGGGAACGTAAACCGTGTCGTCATCCAGGAAGTGTCTCGCAAATCGCTCTATGTGAGCTGCTTCGATAGTGTAATCAAGTTCCTTCGCTATGGTCTTGGCAAATTCCTCCACGACCTTGGTAGGGCGATAAGGCTCTATTTCTTCCAGGTGTTTTTCCATAAGTGAGGCAATGTGAAGCATTATTTCAAGGTCAACTTCGACCGTTTTTTGGATATTCGGCCTCTGAACCTTAACGACAACTTCTTCGGAATCGCGCAACCTTGCTCTGTGCACCTGGCCTATGGAGGCGGCAGCCAGGGGAGCTTGCTCAAAATGCTGGAAAATCTCTTCGGGCCATTTACCAATTTCTGCTTTTATGATTTGCCTTACTTCATCGTAACTGAAGGGTGATACTTGGTCCTGGAGTTTAGAGAGTTCTCGGATATACTCAACTGGAATCAAGTCCGGGCGGGTTGATAAAATCTGGCCAAACTTAACAAATGTTGGCCCCAGCTCTTCCAGGGCCATTCTGACTCTCTCCGCTCTTCCAAGCTTTTCTATGTTTTCTCGGCTTTTTTTGGAAATTAGCTGGAGCCCGATTTGAAGATATTGTTCGATCTTTAGAGTGTCAATTAGATCGCCAAAACCGTATTTGAAAAGTATAACCAGAATCTGGCGATAGCGCTTTATGTGACGATAAGTCTTGCCTAGGACACCAATTTTCTTAAAGCCGAGCATCTACTTAGCAGACTCCCCTTTCTTTAACTCGTTTACCTTCTTTTCAAGCGCTTCGAGGTCCTCCCTCGTGGCTATGTTCATTTTTTTGAGCGATTCCCTGACAATTTTCTCAATCTGTTTCTCCAGATCCTTCCGCGCTTTTTCTGATTTCTTAATCAATTCTTCAACAAGTTCGCGTCCTTCCTTTTCCGAAAGTTTACCTTTTTCTATCAACTCCTTGGATAGCTCAACCACCTTCTCTTTCGTCATAAAGGCCAATCCAACGCCGGTTAATATGGTTTTCTTGATGAGATCAATCATTGCTATCCCCTCCTTACTTGTTTTAGTGTAGTGAGTACTTCTTCGAATATAAATTAAGCATTAAAGGGGAACAATCAACATTCCAGTAGCTTTTTGGCCTTGTCCACAACCTTGCGGACATCTCCCATACATCATCGTCCCCTAGGATTTTTCTCGGTGCATTGACAGTTTCCGGCCTTCTTTTCAGCCATTATTCTTTCAAGTATTTTGGATTTTCCATTGTTGGCAAGCAAATCGCTAGTGATGTCTCCCTGCGTGTAATTGAAGCAGTAACATATTATTTGATCGTTATTATCTTTTTTCATCGGAGGTAACCTTTCACTGAGGGATAACAGTCATCAAAGAGGAACTTCTAAAACTGGGGTGCAGCATTGCATCTATTCTTCATCAGGCTAGAAACTAAGACTGTTTGCCGTCATTTTATAGTTGCCATGTAATATAAGCGTTCTTGAATAACCTGGTCAAGGAAAAAACCAAGGGCGACCACCACAAAAATAGTAGCAAAAAAGATCGGAAAGCTATTAGAATGGTATGAGGTACAATAAGTGACGGACATTTTTTGAATCGATAGGGGTAAACAAAGGCGTTAATAGAAGCAGGAGTAATTTCAATGGCCGATGAGGTTTTGAATCTCAAAGACGAGGTAAAAAAGGAGCAAAGGAAATACCTGAGGGCAGAAACTTCGTTGATTGCAAAGTATAGCCCTATTTCTCAGGAAGAGTTCAAGCGAAAGAAAAATCTTTATGCCGCATCCAGGGCGTCATCCTACGTAGAAAGCTCTTTGTACGAAGGGACCCTGGATCACTGCACGAAGACAGTTTTAGAAGCGATTGTACGACTGGAACAGAAAATAGATCGGTTAAGCAGTCTTCTTATCAGTGGTGAATTTCACAAGTATAAACACACGGGTGAAGTTGTGAACATAAGCGGTGGGGGGCTTGGACTTATAAGCCCCGTTAACCTGAGAAAAGGAACGTACCTCGATATGTGTATATTTTTCCCACCTGCATTCAATAACCCCTTTTTCGTGCTTGGAGAGGTAAGGAAAAGGAAAGCACTGATTGAAAAAAATAGTAAGAATAATGCGCGGTATCAACTAGGAATAAAGTTTGTTGCAATTGATGAAAAAGACAGGGAAGCAATAATAAGGTACATTTTCAGGACCGAAAGGCAGAAACTAAGGGAAGCCCGGTTGGAAAACGAACAGTAAACGTGGTACGCAAATTGCTCGTGCTCAATACATAATATTACACTTGCTTTTGAGGTCACATAGGATCGCACACCTGCAAAGGCAAGAACAAACAGGAGCATGAGCAATGAAGATTGACAAAACTCTACTTCCAAGCCTGAACAACCCTGAGAAGAAAAGCGTAAACAACAGGGAAAAACTTTCCGGCACATCCTTTGAGAGTATCCTTAAAAAGGCAAAAAATTCCTACCGAGAAGGAAAAAGTGTTTCCGCGGCCTCTGAACTCGGAAATATCAATCCTGCCTCTGTTGTAGTTCCTGTTCAGGTTAAAGATGGTATTTTTCAGGCGGTAACTATGGCCGAAGATACACTTGCAAGCCTGGATAGTTTAGGTAAGCTTTTGTCGCAACCCAAGGTTTCAAAAGACAGTCTCAAGAACGTGGTAGGCGATATGAGTGCAAAGGCTAGGAAGCTAGAAGAGGTTTCTTCTTTGATACCCGAGTCTTCCTCATTAAAAACACTGCTTGAGCAAATTTATACCATGGCTGCAAAAGAGGCGGCTAAGTTTGAAAGAGGTGATTACACCGGTTAAGGGTAGACTCTCGCTCTCGGGACCTTCCTTATCCGGTTAGTTAGCGAAATAGCCCAGATCCAGGATTAAAATGGGAAGTTGTTTTCCACTTGGAAAGGGAAGGAATCCTGCTTTGCTTTTCTATGGACAGTGTGAATTCATGCTTATTTTCAAGGTCTTAGCTGCATTTTCGTTTCAATCCCGACGAATCTGGAACGGTAATTGCTTCATCCTTTGACCAGGGACCTTTGAAAACAAAAATCAAGCTTGAAGCGATGTCAAGATATGGAAAAAGAAAAAACGCAAGAAAGAAAAATTTTGTCGCTCTGGAGCGGCAAAAAAGGATCAAGAGAAAAAGAGGAAGATACTGTAGAGGATTTAACTGAAAAAGAATTTCAGAAAAAACTTGCAAGGCTGAGGGAAAAGTACGGAAGTCTCCTTTCTGAGAACACAGCTCTTCGGGAGAAAATAGAGGAACTCGAAGGTCTTATCGGTAGCCTGTTGAGATCCCTGATTGTGCTGGCAGCACAAGACGATCACATAGAAATCAGGTCAAAGCTGCTGGAACTTCAAGAATCGATGCGTCAGGGAGTAAATGTATCAGAAATGAAGAGAATTGGAAGCGAGCTGAGAGATCTAATCCTGCGACTAGAACCCAAGGTTGTACAAGATGGAGCATCGGGTTCTGATGTTGAATATGCTTACGTCAAAAAACTTCTTTCAAAAATAGAACAGTCGTTCCAGAACATTCTTCTCCTCCTTTCAAGGGATATTTCCATACTTGTGAAAGCTTCCGATGAAAAGCTCGCAGAAAAGTCTCAAAAGTTTGTCAGATATCTGGAAAGCCAGTTTTCAGCCGAGGCCGTCGAGAAAATCACCTATCAGTTCAATATCCTATATGAAGAATACCGCCAGGTAGTAAGAGAAGAAAGAGAGAAGCTAGAGGATCTGCTCAAGACAATAATGACCAACCTGATAGAAACGCAGGAAGAATTCTTGAGAAGCATATCAGAAAACCACGAGTGGTTGGAACGCACTAGTAAAGATCACAACGATAGCATGGAGAACCAGACCAAACAGATGGAGGACATCTGTACTCGTGCTGCTCATATCGGCGAACTCAAAGAAAATCTTCTTGGCCGAATCAATGAAATAAAAAGATTGATCCAGATCAAAAGAGACATGGATCAGAAACAGCTTGATAATTACATCAAGGAAGAACTGAAACTTAGGAGGCAGTTGAGGGAAGCGAAGCAACAGAAAAAAAGTTACTTCGAAGAACTGATTGCAGTGCGAGAAAAAGCACTGGAAGATCCTCTTACCGGTGTCTATAACCGGGAAGCGTACAGGATACGTATCCAGGAAATACTGAATTCAGACAAGACGTTTGTCTTGATGATACTTGATATCGATGATTTTAAGGACATCAATGATAAGTGGGGACACAAAATAGGTGACGATGTACTCCAGAGAACCATGTACTATGTAAAAAAGAAAATCCGAGCCACGGATATGTTGGCTCGTTACGGAGGAGACGAATTTGTAATAATACTTGAAAATGCAAACCTTGACGAGGGCATAAAGAAGGCCCGGGAAATACTTAAAAGTCTATCCCGAGTTGAATTTCACCTGACAAAAGATTCCAAGCATATTTTGAAGGTTGGGATGAGCATTGGAGTTGCGGAAAGGCGCGAAAATGACACCGCTGAAACACTATTTGAAAGGGCTGACCGGGCAATGTATGTTGCAAAGATGAATGGTAAAAACCAGTACTCTTCCGAAAGGGACCTTTAAAATGTATCGGTGGGAAGTGTCGAACCCGGGGAAGAAAAGCGATTTTGTAAGAGAGCTAATGTCGAAACACGTCTCCCTAAAGCGTACCCATGTGCATCACTTCCCTTCTGCCGCCACGGCACCTAGTTTCAATGAAATCCTAAGGAAGACTTTTTCTCCTGAACCTGCGGCAAAGATTGAAAAAACCACTGGCTGGCGCATTAAGGATTACCTGAAACATCCGGTGTATGTAAGTGGAAATAGATCTAGGAGAAGTTTGCAAGAAACAGTTGTTAACGCAGATCGAAAGCATGGCTTACCGGGACGGGAAAATTTGAAATCCTCCTTGCATTCCCATTCTCAAAGAGTGGAAGTGGAATCGAGCTGCCCTGTTAATGGAAATGACTTATCGCTGTCTCGTTTACGAAAAGCCAAGAACTTGGTCCCCCTACATACGAGAAATGAAATTTACGAGATAATTGATAGAGCGGCTCGCAAGTATAATGTGCCCGTTAATATAATTCGGGGAATAATCGAGGCCGAGTCAGGCTTTAATGAAAAGGCGGTATCCAAGGCAGGAGCCATGGGTCTCATGCAACTGATGCCTGGCACCGCAAAGGAACTCGGTGTTAGTGACCCGTTTGACGTTGCCCAGAACATAGACGGAGGCGTCAAGTATTTTAAAAAGATGCTTAACCTCTTCAAGGGGAATCTTGTTCACGCTCTTGCCGCCTATAATGCAGGCCCCGGTGCTGTAATGAAACACAGCGGCGTCCCTCCTTACAAGGAAACTCAAAAATATGTTAGACGTGTCCTCAGGTTTTCCGGTATTGCATAACGAAAAGAGATTGCATGACCAAATTAACCTAGAGGTTAATCTTTATATAAGACTTCTTTCGTAACTCCCTCAACCATTCCAGGTATCTCTTGTTGACTTCCCTTTGATACAAAAGACGCCTGATGTAATTTTGTGCATCTTTAAAACTTTTAGCACCGCCTTTCTGGATGTCTTCGACTTTGAAGATATAAATACCGTCCTCGGTTTTCACAGGCTCGCTTATTCCACCAGGAGAAAGAGTGGATATGTACTTCGCGAGGTGGGGGTCAAGATCACCGGGGCTTAAATATCCTATGTCTCCGCCTTCTTTTGCTCCCGGTCCCTGGGAATATTTTCTGGCTAGAGCGGCAAAAGATGCCCCTGAGTTAAGCTGATCTTTGAGCTTATTCGCAAGTCCAAGAACTTCTTCCTTCTCTTTATCTGTCGGATTGACTGGATAAGGAAGATACAAAACCCTTAAGTGCCACTTTTCCTTCGGCGAAAATTTTTCCTTGTGTTCCTCGTAAAACTTTTTGACCTCCTCATCTGTTATTACTATCTTAGACTTTACTGCCCGGTTTATAAGGCGTGCTCGCTGGATATTTTCTTTTATTTCATCCCTGAGGTTATCCATGGTTTTGCCTTCACTTTTAAGGCCTTCCATCAAC
>JALSTM010000100.1 GCA_026983715.1 Desulfobacterales bacterium | reverse complement strand
TTTTCCAGAGAAAGAGATTGTAGAGTATCTCTTTAACGTTGTGCTGAACAAACTTTTTAAGGGCATCAGAGGAAATGTAACCTTTTTTAACAAGTATTCTTCCAAGGCTTTCATTGCTTTCTGCAGCAAGTTCCACCATCTTCTGAAGGTCTTCGCCTGAGAGCACCCCCTGAGTTCTTAAAAGATGTCCCAGGCGCATATCTTTCTCGGAACCAGTTGCATGCACAATCTGGCCTTCTTTGAAGAAGACTTCAACTTTTTTCTTACCACTTTTAAGTTTCAAGACCCCGGTTTTTTGGTCGTTGCAGAGCAACTGAAGTATACTTGCTAGATAAAATGTTTCAATATTTCCCCTTAGCGCCATGTCCTCCGCCTTTTTAGTTTAGGGAAATTCTATGTCTACCCAATCTTCCTTTCCCAATAATATTAACAAATTAGCACAAAATAACCGAACACACTCGCTCGAGGTATACAACACTTCCACCTAGATATAAGCGCACTTTGTTTTGATGGTTCTCAATCGACAGAATCATGAAGTCAGACCCTGCGATTCTACGTGATTAACTCCAGGAAGGCTATCTCAGATAGCCGATGTTTGCCCCTACCATTCCCTATCTTTGAACCCCACTAACCAAAGTCTATAGTTCTATTCCACAAGTTGTCAACCTTAATTTCATCAATACCTAAGATATCAGAATTATTAGCGGTTATGCAAACAGACCAAGGTAAAATCGCTCCAGCTTTAAACTTCTGCTTGGGCATAGATTAATTTGACCATTCTCTGATTATTTTGGCATACTGGTCCTAGTCCCGGAGGAATTAGGTTCTTTTTCGGACAAATGAGACTACAAGGATAACAAGAAAACAAAAATATGCTAGGAACATTCGGTATATCAAAGCCAAAGATAATTTTCCTGCCACGTTTTTCCTCTCTTCGCCAGAGCTGGAAAATAGCGCGTGACCTGATGTCCCGCAAAAGACCCGAATATGAATACCTTGCTTACAGGTGCATCCTGGAAACAGAAGAAATTGTGAGCACGTTTCAGAACGTTCACATTGTTTCAGACGAAAACCGTGAAGTAATTATTGAAGGTTTAGATAGGAAGTTTAGGGAGAACTTTGACGATATTTTTCTGATCCTGCAGAGAAAATACTTTGAATACGAAGGCTCGTATACTGACAAGCTGGTTAAAGCCCTTGAGTTCATTGCCTTTCTCGATCTTGCACATACTCTCGGAATCAGGAGAGGCAAAATATTTTCTCCCGTAAAAGAACTTCCGTTGTTCTGCAAGGAGGTTGTAATAGATGAAGAAAAAATAATGGATACTCTGAACACGTTGAAAATAACAAAAAAGACCGAGAGGGGATTGAAACTTCTTCATGCAGCAGCAACCATTGCTAAGTTTTCTGCTGTCTTTCCTGAAAGCAATCCCGTTCTCAAGGAGCATGAGAAGCGTATCCAGGAATACATGGAGGAGATATGGCCGCAGTTGATTAATGGTCCGTTCGATGAGAAAACTGAGAATCAACTCGTGTGGTCTTACAAAATCTACTCCAGTGTATTTGGTCACAGTAAAAAGCTACTAATGGAGCTGGAGGAATTTGTTTCTCGGTGCCTTAAAGAAGACCTTTCTGCTTTCCAGGAAGAAACGGCCAGCCTTGTAGATAATGGTAATTACCCCGAGGCCCTAAACAAACTACAATCAAGATTCTGGCTTTCTACTCACGACATTACTACTAAAATAGCAGAGGTAAAAAAGGAGCTAGTAGAGGGAGCGCGAGATACCTACATAAAGCGAATAAAAAATGAAGATGACCTGTACCGAAGGCGTGAAATGGCAGAGTCAGCCGTTGCTACTCTTGAAGGTTTCATTCAACACGATGATCCCTTGATTCTGCTCAAAAAAGACCTTGAGCAGCTTATAGTGCAATTAGATACGTTTATTCAGAACGGTAGAAGGTACCAGGAAGAAGGAGACTGTCTGGAAGCTCTTAACCAGTTTTACCGGGCCCAGGCCATCTGGCATCATCCTGATGCCTTGCTTGGCGCAAAAGCCCTCGAGGAGAAAGTGAGCAGCTACCAGGAACTGATAGAAAGCGCCGAAAAAGAAAAGGAACCAACTCTCAGGTGGCTTATTGCGCAGAAGGCTCTCCGTATATGTCCCAAGGGCTTGGAAGCATTGAAAATTACTAACGAAACAGAAGAAAAACTTCTCCTCGTAGGTAACAGGCTTACCTTTTCCATTAATGGTCGAACACTTTGCTGGTACACTCAAACACAATTGAGTATGGCCCGGGAAGGCGCGGACATAAGTATTCACTGCAAAAGTATGTCAGGCATAGATAAACCGGTAATAATTGGCATAGAAGGAGATATTGTTTGGGTTGAAGATCTAGGCAGTTCGAACGGAGTATACATAATTTCCCAGGAAGGTGAAAAGCATATAGGTGAAGCTTCATACAAGCTGATACCACCACGTAAGAAATACGAGATAGACAACAAGGAAGGGGAATTGTTGCTTGGTGGTATAGTTAGACTCCTTTATAGAAAGCATAACAAGTGTATCCTTCTAAAACTAGGTACTCCCTACCCTCCACAAAAACTATGGCCAGAGTCAGATTTCACGATGGATAGAGTTTGGCCCGATTACCAGGAAGCTTGCGAGGTTTTCCACATGCTTTCCCCAGTTGGAATAAACCTTGGGCTCTTCCTGGATAGACTTGGCAAGGAACTTCATTTCCCTGCAATAATCCGTTGGTTTAGGGGTAAATACATGGTACAAACGAAGGAAGAACCGATAGAAATAAACGGGGTAGAGTTCGACAAAGTGCCACTTCTCCAAGGGCTTATCTACTCCTGTAACGGAAAGACCCTTAAAGCAGTAGACAGTAACTCATAGTAAGCCGCTTTCTAAATATTGTATCATACAAAAAGCTAAAGCACAGTCTTTGCGAACGCAGCGAAAGAATTTCCAACACTTTGATATTCCAAGGAGATTGCTTTGCCTCCCGCACCCACTTTAAGCCATGCATCTCGATATTAACTCAAAAACATTATCACAAAGTGGGGGCTGGATCCTCGCAATGACAAAATGTTACAGATGTTTTTTAGGAACCGAACCACTCACTTATGGGCAAGTGAATCACCAAAATTACCTTCTCTAACATCGCACGATATGGTAATCTTTTACCTGATTTAAACACGGATTTCCCCGGAAGATCCATATGAGTTTATTTTCACCAAAAAATCCCTTTCCATAAAAATGCGGTGTGAGGAGATTGAAGATATGAAAATTGAAAAGATTGTTCAATATTCTCCTGATGAGCTTATTGCTAGACTTCGTAACGTAACAATGTTGAAAAGACCGGACATCTACATTTATAAAAAGGCTC
>JALSTM010000099.1 GCA_026983715.1 Desulfobacterales bacterium | reverse complement strand
CTTGTGAGTTTGTAGAAGTAGTAGATTCCAGGGATGGAGCATCTTCAACCTTTTCGTTGAAGACCTCTTCTTCTATGTTTCCGTCTTTTAAAGCCTCTTCAATAAGACGATCATCCAGTACGCCCGATGCTGCCTCGTCTTTAGGCCCCTGCCTGGAACTTCCATCACCGGTTTCTTCAAAATGTTCCAGAAGTGACTTTTCATCTTCGTCCAGAGGAAAGGCGAATAATCCTTCATCCTTTTCGGGGACCTTGTCGTTAGAATCCGAGGTGTCTCGGAGGTGGTTAAGTAATTTCTCTTCAATGGCGATGTTTCCAGGTAGCTTCTCCAAAATACCTTGCAAGTCCTTTGAAACCACGGACTTCCATTCATCCAGAACCACCGTGTCGCTTTCATGGAGCTGGCGCAGATGTTCTGCAAATTCCTCGAGGCATCTTTCTATTCTTTTTTCCTTTATGTATGATGTGAGCTGAACAAAGTCTATAACTACGCTCATCATTTGAGAAACGGTTGCCCTGGGATCGACGTTGGCGGCAAGGTCACCGAGAAGTTGCAAAAGTTGAGTCATGTACTCGCTTGACTGCTGGACAAATATTTCATCTAGTTCTCTATCGGCATCAGTACTTGATGGAGAATCGGGGGACAAACTATCGGAAGAAAGCTGACCGTCTTGGCTATCTGGACAAAAATTGTTCTCTTCCAGTATGCCGGCAATTATGCCCATCAAGTTGTCTATCTTGCTCTTTTCAGCGCCCGTGGTTTCAATCTCGCCGATAAGTTTCCTGATTTTGTCAATGCACTTGAAAAGAACATCCATTAATTCTTTTGTTGGAGATAGTTTTTTTTCCCTAACCTGGTCGATAACATTTTCCATCTTGTGGGAAAGCTCGGTAATCTTTGAAAAACCCATGTACCCGGCCGCGCCTTTAATGCTGTGAGCGGCTCGAAAGAGATCGTTTACCAATGAGCTATTATCCGGTTTTTTTTCAAGTGCAAGTCCGGCATTTTCGAATGACCTTATATGTTCTTCAATCTCATCGACAAATTCTTTAATCATTTCTTGGTCTATCATTTTATCCCCCTAAAATCCTTATAGGTTCCGGGATTTATTTTCTCCGTCGGTTTTTGCTTGCTCGCCATGGCATGCTAAGTCAAATGTCCTCTATAACATTAAGAATTTCCTGGGTATTTTTCTTATTTACCACTCCACGTGCTCCCAGATTCATCATTTGTTCTTTTATTTTCGGATCGTTCAGTATCGTTAAGAATATTATGTTGGCCTCGGGATCTATGTTAAGTATGTCTGTTGCAGCACTTATCCCGTCTTTACCCTTCATGGTAACGTCCATGGTCACGACGTCTGGTCGATATTCCATGTATAGACTTACGGCTTCGTTCCCGTTTTTTGCATTTGCCACTATGTTATGACCGGCACTTGATAATGTCTCAATTATTCTTCGGCTCATGAACTTTGAGTCTTCAACCACAAGTATCGTCTTAGTGCCTTTTTTGTCAGAGTTTTCCCGGTTCATAAACACATCCCAGTATTTCTTGGAGCATTTATTTTGCAGGAAGGACAGCTGACTGAGCTGTCCTTGCCTGGGGTTTAAAATACAATTACTTGTGCTTTGAGTAACCTCTGTTGTAATTATTTAAGTTTGTGCTATTTGTTCGATGTTTTCTGTTTTTATGCATGTCCGGCTTCACCCGTTTTTACTCCGCCACCGTTTCCGATCTTGAACTGGCTTACCATTTCAATGAGGTGAGCAGTGGAAGTTGCCAGTTCGAGAGAGATTTGCTGCGAACCCTTCGCTCCCTGGGCATTTGTCAGCGCCGTATTTGCCATTTCGTCCATGATTTTCTTGAGCATTGCACTTCGTTCTGCCTGCTTTGTTGTCATGTCTGTAATGTTCTCGGCGCTTTGTTTTACTTCTTCCATTTCTTTCACTATTCGCTGTGTGCTTGCGACCTGTTCTTCAGTGGCAGCGGAAATGTTTGCAGCAAGGTCTCTAAGTTCATTCATCGCTTTTTCTGCGGCCTCACGCCTCTTGGCCTGTTCAGCGGTGAAATTTGTGATGTCTTTTGCCAAAAGTGCGAGCCTTTCCATGGATTTAAGCACGCCCTGAACGCTTTCTGACTGTTCCTTCGTAGCATCGAAGATGTTTTCAATAATTCCTCTGGTATCACTTACCGTGGTCTTAATTCTTTCAAGCACCTTCTTTGTATTGAGCGAAAGTTGAGTACCTTCTTCCACTCGCTTATTGCTTTCCTTAATGAGCGCTGCAATTTCCTTGGTGGATTCAGCGGTTCTCTCAGCCAATTTGCGTACTTCGTCGGCAACTACGGCAAAACCTTTCCCGTGTTCGCCGGCTCTTGCAGCCTCGATTGCAGCGTTGAGAGCAAGCAAGTTGGTTTGTTCAGCAATATCTGAAATAACGTCTATGATTTCCGTGATTTGTTCAGAACTTTCCGCTATGCCCTTCATACCGGTGACCATCTTGTCAGCGGCATCACTTCCTTGGTCAGCAGCCTCGGTTGCTTCCTGGGAGAGTTTCGTTGCTTCCTCGGTGTACGAAACAACCTCGTTGAATGATTGTGCCATTTGGTTAACTGCCTGGGAGGTTTCACTGGCCGCGGCCGCCTGTTCCCTTGCTTTTCCTGCCACCTTCTTGGCCGTTTCACCCATGGCATGGACGATTTTGAGGGTTTCTTCTGATTTTACGTACTGCGTTCTGGCGTTTCTGGATACCTCCTGGATAGTTGCGGCCATCTCGGTGATAGCAGAAGAGGTGCTTGTGGATACTTCTTTTGTTACCAAGGCATTTTTCTGGACTTCACTGGCAGTTTGTCCCATGAGTTCCACACGTTTCAAAACGTCCTGTGCCCTTTCAGCCTGTGTGGATGCGTTTGTAACGATTTTCTCTGATGTATCCTTAACTTTTTCAACTGAGCTACTAACTGTGGAACTACTCTGTATAACGGTTCCGAAGGTCTGCTGTAGCTTTTCGAGCAAAGAGTTCAATGCCTGGCCCATTTTTGCGATCTCGTCCTGACCCTTTACGTCGAGACGCAGGGTAAAGTCCAGGTCCCTGGCAACTTTTTCCATCAAATTACTGGCGTTGGTAATGGGGCGGGAGAAGAGAAGGGCAATTAATGCACCGAGCAATGTAATGGCTACCGCTACAACCCCTGCCGTTATCTTCATTTCTTTTGCCTGGCCGATAACGCTTGCAAAAAGCTCGCTTGTATCAGCACCAACACCTACTGTCCAACCAAGGCCCTTGAAATGTCCGAAGCCTTTACTTCTTGCGTAACCTACCAGCTTGTGGTCCATGTGGTTGGTTTTAACATTACGAAATTCGTAAACTATGGTACCCGTGGTGTTTTCTTTGAATGCTTTGGCAAGCTGAG
>JALSTM010000098.1 GCA_026983715.1 Desulfobacterales bacterium | reverse complement strand
TTTATGCCATTCCAGGTGTCTTCCTGGGTTCTTTTATGTCCAACATGATCCCTGGCAAGAATCTTGCCCTGTTTCTGGGTATCATGTGCATGGTAGCTGCCTTTGCGTTCTTGCTGGTCCCGGAAGAATATGGCGACGAAGGAAGAACGCGAATAAGTAAGGACGAAGCGAGGAAATTCTGGTGGGCCCCGTTTTTTTCATCTTTTCTGGCAGGATTACTGTCGATCGGGATAGGAAACTGGCTGGTACCGATCTTAAACACCAAAGTTCGCCTCAAAATGTCCTCTTCAATTGCAAACGTTCTGGGAATCATGTTTATCGTTGGCATAGTTGGTTCCCTCGTTCACCTGGTTCTTGGGCATTATCCCGACTGGCACATACTGCTGTGGGGAGTTCCCGGGGTTTTCATAGGTGGTCAAATTGGGCCAAGACTAGTTTCGCGGATAAACGAAAACCACATCAAGGAAGCTTTTATTTTTCTCTTGACCCTGACGGGTTGTCACATAATTTTCAATGTGTATTGAATAGACCCATGAAAATAGTATTTTCATGCATGGCATAGAGATCATTCAAGGGCAACCACTACGCGTTGACCAGCGGACAATTCATGAGAGCCGGTTACCAGGTACATTAAATCGACAGCGAGGGCTTCCACCATTTTCACTACCTGTTGTAATGTAGTCATAATCCTTGCATCATCTATTATATAACTGGTTGGAGTATCAGCTTCCCGGATCTTCACAGCGCATTCGTTAAACCATTTATTTAACTGTGAATAAGCCTGGTTAATTTTTTGTCTGATGGAATACGGATCGAAGTCTTCTTCCCTGATACCGTGGCAAAGGTTTTTGAGAATATCCCGCAGGGTGTTTGCAGAACCCGAGAACGTTTCCCCAGAGTCTATTGAGCCATGATTATCATTAACTAGGGAGGCCATAATTGACGCAATCTCAGCGAGCCTGCTACCAATGCGCGTAAAGACGAATACGCTACGAAGATCAGAATTTCTCGGCCTGTATTCGACCATAAATCTTAGCGCATCAGATTCAAGCTCGTAACTCTTGTCCTGTATCTCTTTGAGAGTTGTACTTATCCATCGACTATTTTCCACCTTTCTATTCCTGATACAAATAGCCACTTCTCCTATCAGCCTGTCCAGATTCTGATTGATCTCTTCCACCAGTATCTTGAGCACGTTGTATTCAACCTCGTAGGCACTGTTCATAAAGCCCTCCGATTTTAGTCATCTATATGAAAGACTATTTTATCTTTGGCTCCAGATGGACCTTTACAGAGACTTTCACCCGTTTGTTGTGGCCGGCCAAATGTGGCCCAGCCATGCTGATTGGTCAAATATATTAAACCCCAAACGTTGACCAAATTACAAATTTAGTTTCAATCAGTTGCGCCTCACTAAACAACCCTCCTCTATATGTTAATGGGGTTATGACGGTTAATTAAAATCAACTCCTGCTGCCAGACTGCGCTAGTCGCCAAGCCTGTCGGCTTTTCTGGTCGTGGGGTTCTAATTCTAGAGTCAAACAAAAAGCCAAAGCACAGTCATTGCGAACGCAGTGACCGAATGTTACAAATGTTTTTTAGGAATCGATCCAATAGTGAGGGGAAGGGTTTGATCCTGCATTTGGGAATTCCCGGCACAATGATCACTGGGTTCCCGCTTCCGCGGGAATGACAAGACGTTTTGCGACCATCCAAATTTTTTCTTCGCCCGGAGGCGATAGGGGCACCACAGTTGATTATTCCTCTTTAGCGTCGGAGTGCTCACTCGTGTTTTGGTTTCCCAGGAATAAAAATAGTTTGAAAGATTAGAAATATGATATACAGTAATATGAAATACTTTCCTCGAAGCAGTAGATATGAAGCCAACAGAATCAGTTAACATAACTTGGTGCGAGGCACGTAGAAGAATACTCAAGGAAGCGGCAGTGCTTGTCTCGATTTGGATTTTCATCGGGGGGACCGCAGTTATTCTTCTTTTTACACAGGTAATCAATGTACTTGAAGACTGGATAGCGCCTCTTGGCGGTTCAACCCCGGCAAGCAGTTCCGAGCCGATGGCTACAGCAATAAGAAACATATCCTATTTTCTACACAATTTATCAAGATACGGAACATACTTTCTGATAATAGCGATATTTGTGTCGTCTGCTCTTTTTTGGCTTTCGTTGAGGCAAATACTTGTCGTAAACTGCCCTCATCATGACAGTTCCATAACCGGAGAAAAATCAAATGAAGCTTAATGTCCTGGTGTCTCATCCCGAGGATGAGATAAGAAAATGTTTTGTTGAAGCAATTGAAAATTCCGGAAACACAGCTATTGAATGCCCCGAGATTACACCTGAGAATCTTGCCTCTGCTGAAAATACCCACGTGGCGCTTGTTCCTGTTTCATCGGATGAAGAAAGCAGGGCTGTTTCTCTTATCAAGGCATTTAGAAAAATTGATAATACTCCTATCTTTGTATCCCTTATAGAGGAAGACGATCCCGGAGAACAGTACTTCGCCTTTGCAAATGATGTATTCGATACCATGCCATACATAAGTGAACCCGAGTTGATTCAGTTGAAGCTCGAAATCTACAAGCATTATGTTCACCTGAGAGGAAAGGAAGACGCTTTTCCCGATAAAGATGTACTGAGTGGGCTTCAGAACAGGATTGTATTTCGAGAAGAGTTGAAAAAAGAGATCTCCCGCTCCGATACACTGCCGAGTGTTTTTTCCATCATGCTTCTCAACGTTGATTTTTCTCAAATGTCGTCAAAGCCATCGTCTTACAATCACGTCGTAGAGTTCCTGAGGAGGATCGGAAACTATCTTACGAGCATCGTAAGAACCCATGACAGGATTTACCACATTTTCCCTAATCAGTTTGCTTTGATACAGCCTGAAACCAACGAGCTTACCAGTGAAAAAGCAGCCAAGAGGATCAAGGAAACCCTGTACGAGGAGGCAAAATCGTGGCCGAACGATGCATTGAAATTTTTTATCTCAACCGGTTCAGCCACTTACTTTCCGTCCGAGAAATGCCAGGAATCGGAATTGATCCAAACCGCATACGAGAATCTTAATTGGGAAAGAAAATTTCATGCTTTGCCCAAGAAGATTTTTAGTACCCCGGATAAAGAAGAAGACAAGGTAATACTGGTAATTGATGATGATCCTGTAACCAGGGCATACCTGGAGAAACTCTTAACTAAGGAAGGATATAAGATTCTTCTTGCCGAAAGCGGTCAAAAAGGCCGAAGGCTTCTTGAAGAAGAGCGCCCTCAGGTGGTGCTTCTAGATTGGATGATGCCCGGTCTGGACGGAATGGAATTTTGTAGGAGGGTCCGAAGCACTCCCAGTTTGTGTTCTGTCTACATAATAGTGCTCTCCATGATATCCGGCACAGAAAGCGTGGTTTATGCGCTGGAGACCGGCGCTGACGATTACCTTTCGAAGCCCTTGCACGATAAAAGGCAGGAACTTCTGGCGAGGATAGAAGTCGGTTTCAGAATTCAGAAAATGCAGGAAAAGGCATTGCAGGCTGAACGTTTGCAGGGGGTGCTTGAAATGGCTGGAGCCGTAGCACACGAGATCAACCAGCCGCTTATGGCAATGTCCGGTCTAGTCGATCTCCTTTTTATGGACCTCGGAAAAGATCACCCTGCTTTCGGCGTTGCTGACAGGCTCAAGAAGCAGATTAACAGGTTAGGGAAATTGACGAAAAAACTCAACCACATAACAAGGTACGAGACGGTTGAATATCCCGACGGGATTAAACTTTTCGACCTTGATCGTTCAACTGATAGCTAGCAAAATGTTTCTCGTGCTCAATAAGAGCCTTCTTTACGTCAAAACCCGAAGTATAGCCACCGAGGGTGCCATCGCTTCTTACAACCCTATGGCAAGGAATAACTATCGGGACCGGATTCGCTCCACAGGCGTTACCTACTGCTCTGACTGCTTCAGGCCTTCCCATCTTTCTGGCCACCTGCGCGTAGCTCACCGAGGTGCCATATGGAATTCCCTGCAATACCTCCCACACCCGCTTCTGAAAATTTGTGGCTTCTTTTAAATCCAGGGGAAGAGAAAAATTTCTTCTTTTTCCTTCAAAATATTCACTCAATTGTGTCTTGACCATCAATAGGTAGGTGTGATTAGAACAGGTGTCTCTAGGTTGAGCCGAACCAATTCCGTCTATTTCATCATACGGCGGTACTTCGTTAAGTAAGGATAATTTTTTTACGCCGGTCCGGGAAACCTCGACAAGAATTGCCTTGATAGGAAAAAACTCTAATAAAAATAATTGCCTGGGCATTTAATCAGTCTTCGTCAAGGATAAAATCCGTGATGTAGGGATTTGTTTCCATCTCTTGCTTAATGGTTGAGGTTGGTTGGTCACCATAATCGTGTCCCGGGAATATCACAGTTTCAGGCGGTAGGGTAATTATCCTTGTCTCAATTGATTTCAGCAACTGATCAAAAGAGGCTCCAGGCAAGTCCGTTCTGCCAACCGCCCCTACAAAAAGGGTATCACCGGTAAAAAGATTATTATCTACTTTTAAACAACAAGAACCAGGGGTATGACCCGGGGTGTGAATAAATTCCATTTGAAGCTCGCCAAAGTTAAGTACATAACCGTCTTCCACCGCTAGGTCGGCAGGAGGCGAAGGCTCAAAGCCCATCTGCCTTGCCCATTCCATATTTTCCGGACGTCTAAAGAATTGATCATCCAGCACATGCATAACGATTGGAGCTCCGGTTAACGCCTTCATCCTGGCATTCCCACAGGTATGATCAGCATGACCGTGGGTATTTACGATATATTTAAGTGATAAACCCGAGTTTCGGATCTCAGTGAAAATTCTTTCTTCATCTCCAGCGGGATCAATAACCACACACTCTTTCGTCTTTTCGCAAACCAGAATGTAACAAAATACCTCCATCACGCCAACGATCATCTGCTTGATTTCCATCATCGTTTTTCTCCCGGAGCCAAATTTCACTGAAAGAGTCGTTAACTCCCCTTACACTGGCTTTCCACAACTTCAACCAGTTGATCACAATTGATGTTTCCACCAGTCATAACCGCTACGACTTTTTTCCCTTTCAATCGATCCTTAATTTTTAATGCCGCAGCAAGCGCAACCGCACCCGCCGGTTCCGCCAGGTTGTGCGTTAGTGTAAGTGACA
Organism: Desulfobacterales bacterium; assembly: GCA_026983715.1. Classification (GTDB taxonomy): domain Bacteria; phylum Desulfobacterota; class Syntrophobacteria; order B119-G9; family B119-G9; genus B119-G9. Next base: position 10,349 of record JALSTM010000098.1, on the reverse strand, counting down.
GGTTGACACCATTTTTGATCTCATCCTCGCTGACAAGCACCACTTCATCCACCCTGTCCTTCAAAATCAAATACGGAACTTCAAAAACCCCCCTCGCTGCAAGCCCGTCGGCAAAAGTCTCAGCTCTGTCAGTGATAACTCGCTTTCCTTCCTTCCACGACAGGTAGAAAGCAGGAGCCTCCTCGGCCTGGACAGCCACAATTTTAACATCGGGGTTTATGGCCTTAGCAACCAGAGCCAGGGAAGCACATCCGCTACCGCCACCCACAGGCATCAATATAACATCTACACCGGGGAGGTCCTCAAAAATCTCCAGCGCCATCGTGCCGAGCCCGTTCAAGATCTCCGGTTCATTTCCCTGTCTCAAATAAAAAAAGCCCGCATTCTCCGCAAGTTCTTCGCAGTAGTTTTGGGCTTCGTAAAAATCATCACCCTTCTCTATAAGTTGTGCACCCTCTGCCTGGATAGCCCGGTTAATCTGGGGATTATTGTTTTCAGGAACCACAACATTGCATAGGATCCCCTGTTCCCGGGCTGCCCAAGCCACCGCCAGGCCATGATTACCCTTGGTTGCTACCACTATCCCACTTTTCCTTATGTCCGGTGGAACGTGATACATGTAGTTAACGGCACCGCGCACCTTAAAAGATCCCGTAGGGTTGTGGTTTTCGTGCTTTATAAATATTTCTGTACCAATTAGCTCCGAGAAAGACGGATAGGATACAAGTAAGGTCCTGTTAAGCTTCTGATACACTATCTTTCTCGCTTTATAAATATTTAGTAAATTCACCTGGGCTGCGAGTTCTCCAAATCTTTGATCGATCATGACTATTCCTTCCTCAAAACGCGTTAACCTTCAAATCACTCATTGCTTACTTCTCGCATGTAGGCTGGTACTGGAAAAAACCTCCAGCATCTTACCATCCCTTAATGATATTTGCAATCCCCAGGGAATCCGTAAGTAACCAAATAATCCTCGTCTAATGTTTGCCTGAATCCATGATCGTTCACCTGGGCCGCAGCTGCAAGGAAGAACCCGGCGGACTATAGTAAGCGATGTCTGGAGGACGATGACTCCGCAGATGCGGTGCAGGTAGATGACCAGTAGGGAGTAAAAAGATTGCTTTACAAGGTGAAGAATAATCCACCCTAACTTTGTGACCAATAATAAGCAAGTTAGACACGTTATGCAAATCAGCTATAAGGTTTCGTCATGGATTTAGGTGATTGTTGGTGTTGGAACCCCGATTTATCAGAGTTTCCACAGGCTAGCATGCTGGGTATCCAGGCCTCCCACAATAGAAAAACGGAGAAGATCTTGCCTGTCAGTGTGTGTCAAGGGCACGTCTTACTGCCGTCAGTAGTTTATCCACGTCAAAGGGCTTCTGTATAACATCGATGGCACCGCTCTCGTAGAGTTCTTCGTAAGGTATATCGCTTATAAACCCTGTAGCAAATAGTATCTTAACCTTGCCATCCATGGATTTTATTTTCTTCAGGCACGTCAGGCCGTCCATCTTTGGCATCATGTAATCCAGAATAATAAGGTCAAAGTAATTCCCTTTCCTTGTGAAAACGTCAATTGCTTCGGGACCGCTTGACGCCCATATAACCTCATAGCCAAACCTCGAGAGTATCTGGATAGCCACCTTCGCAACGCTTTCTTCGTCATCCACTAGCAAGATCTTTTCCTTCCCGCTCGGTAGCTCTGATTCTTTTTCCAGGTTATGGGGTAAATCGCTGGCTTCATTCTTAGCAGGAAAATAAATATTGAAACATGTTCCTTTCCCGATTTCCGTATCAATATCGATAAAGCCTTTGTGAGACTTAACTATTCCGTATACAATCGATAACCCTAGCCCGGTTCCCTTGCCTACTTCCTTGGTGGTAAAGAAGGGATCAAATATCTTGTCGAGCATATCAGAAGGAATACCACAACCGGTGTCACACACAGACAGTAGTACGTACTTACCACTTTTTGCATCAACAAATCGCTTTGCTTCATCTTCACTTAAAACCACATTTTCTGTCCTTATCAGAAGTTTCCCGCCGTCGGGCATCGCATCTTTTGAGTTAATCGCTAAGTTAAGAATTATCTGCTCCATTTGAACCGGGTCAGTTTTTATAAGATCAAGATCGGGTTCAAGCTGCAGTTCCAACTCTATGTTCTTTGGCAAAGATCGCTTCAGAAGTTTTTTCACGTTTGAAACAACCTTATTCAAGTCAATGAGTTTTGACGTCCGCTCCACCTTTCTACTAAAAGTCAGGAGATGACTTACGAGCTCTCCTGCGCGCGATGCGGCTCTTTCTATTTCTTGCAACGCTTCGCCCTCCGTTGCCCTGAGTTGCTCATCCATAAGGAGGATCTGTGAATACCCCTTTATAGTGGTGAGAAGGTTGTTGAAATCATGTGCTATCCCTCCGGCAAGTATTCCGATGGCTTCCATCTTCTGGGCCTGCAGTAACTGGGCTTCTAAAGACTTTTTCTCTCTTAAATCACGCGCATGTGCCACGCTACCCAAAAGCTGACCGTCGCTATCGTAAAGAAGACTGATGGACATTTCCATTGGGACGATCTGTCCATTTTTTAAAATCATCTTGATCTCTTTTTCTCGCACCACCTGTTTGTTTCGAAGTATATCGAGGAGTTCTTCCAGTTCTCTAGAATCCGCATAGAGCTTGCTGAATTTTTTTCCTATGAGTTCCCCCCGGCTGTATCCGAAGATCTCTTCGGTTCTTCGGTTTATCTTCAGAAACCTTCCGTGGCAATCCACAACACCGATGGCTTCCGTAGAATTCTCGAAGAGATTTTCGAGCAAATTCTTACTCCGAATGATTTCGTCTTGTAACTTCCTGGTTTCTGTGATGTCCCGAGCTATGTGCACAGTTCCCAGAAATTCTCCATCTTCGCCTTTTATTGGAGAACATGTGACATACAAATATTTCCCATTTTCGAGTTTAATTTCTTCGAATTCAATTTCCCCACTTGCCTGGGAACGCATATGGGGGCAGGTTGATGGGTATTCGGTAGTTTTATGGACAACTTCGTAACACTTTCTGCCAATTAATTCTTCAATCTCGCATTCCAGAAACTCTGCTGCCGCTCTATTAGCTCTGAAAATTTCGCCACCACTTTTCAAAAGAAATATCAGATCGGGTACTGAGTCGAAGGTCATTTCCCAGTCTCTTTTTGCCTCCTCAATGCTCCTCTCCCTTTCGCGGATTGCTCTTGCCATAAACCTAACGTCGTCGAGAAGTTCGTTGAATTCTCTTATCTGAAATCTCTTAGATTTTTCGATCCCCTCATACTGCCCGGATGCAACCATGCTTATCTGCTGCTTAAGATCTTTAATTAGCTTTAGTATGTTTCTCGGTGCAATGAGTGATACAACAACAAGAACAAGGATCGTTCCTCCGAGAAAAATGGTGAAAAACAGGTTAAAGGTGTTTAAAGATGCCAGGGCAATGCTTTCAGGCTGGGTGACCACCGATAGCCACCCGATTTCGGGGATGCTTTCAGCGCTCCCGATGTAAGTAACATCATCATCCTTGTACTTGAAATTTCCAAGATTCCCACGAAGTGCTTCAGCAATAAACGGTAAGTTCCTCAAGCTCATTCGTTGCGCAATAATATCTCGGTCAGGAGCTACTATTATTACTCCACGACTATCAGTCACAATGATACGTACGCCTTTTTCCGCCTCGAGGTTCAACATCTTTGCACTCAATTTCTGCAGATCGATGAGACCGACAATTACCCCCTGTTTGCTCCAGATCCCTAGTGCTATCGAACTTTTACCACTGAAGGGTGACACGAAGGTATCCGACCACGATTGCCCTTTTGATTCGACAACCTTCCTGAAAAAGTCGTAGTTCGAAAAGTCCAGTCCAACGAATGCCGGCTTAAAAGGTGATATGAGTTTAACTTCGCCGTTCATATCCAGCACCAGGAGGGACTCAAAAACGGTATCTTCTAGCCTGAAACTTGAAATATATCGCTGGAAATTGGATTCTGGTATAACCCCAGAGGCGAGATCGTTTTTTACGATATTTAGCATTTCCTCCTGTACGGAAAAAATCTTGGAGAGGTCCTTGGCTACAAGTTTTGCTAGAATCCGGGTTTGTTTATCTATGTTTTTTTCCAGTTGCCACTTTATGAACAGGTGACTTACTGCTCCAAGAATCAATACTGGAATCAGTGAAGCAAAAATGAACCAAAAGGTTACAAAAAATCTAAGGCTCTTTTGTCTAGTCATCTTACTCGGTCAACCTCTTCACGGTTTTAAATGCTCCCTTTTGTACTCTAAGCAAGTACCAGTCGCGATGAGCGTCTCCAAACTCGTCAATAATAAATTGACCTTGAAGTCCTTTATACTTGCCCGGTATAAATTTCAATAAATTTTCCGATTCTCCAGAAGTTTTCATTAGAGCTTTTCTAAGAACAATTGTCGTCTCGTAACCAAGCGAAGAGAAGAAATCCGGCTTTCGGCCATAGAGGTCTTTGTAGGCTCCTTGATATTTCAAGTAGCTGGGTTTATTAGAATCCGGATCAAAATCAGCACATAACCATACATTTTCAACGGCCTTTCCGCCTTCTTTGAGAAATGCCGGGGTAAAACACCAGGAAGAGCACATAACAACTATCCTTCTGTTAACTTTTCTCACTTTTTGAACCAGTATTGCAGAATGAAGAGGCGCCGCCACAATAACTACTCCGTCTATGTCACCGAGCTTGAGTTGCGACACCCCTTTCCAGAAATTGCTCATATCTTGAGAATTGAAAGGGGTTTCTTGAACAATCTCTCCTCCGTTATCTATAAAATACCTAGATAACCATTTTAAGTAATCCTTGGTAAAAGTAGGGTTGCCTACATCGTAGAAACATGCGATTTTTTTAACACCTAGTTCTTTTACCGCTAAATTTGCTAACTGCCGCGTTTCTTGTTTAAGGTTAGAGTTTATGCAGACAACATAATCTTTCTTTCGAGAAAGTACACTCGATGCTGCCGTAGGACTTATCAAAACCTTCTTGAATTTGTCCGCAATTGTTTTGCCAGCAATCGTCATGCTGCTAGTGGTGTGCCCTATTATCGCAATAACACCTTCCCTTATGAGCTTGGTATCAAGCCTTTTTGCTTCCTCCTCATTCCTCTTATCGTCTCTTATGATAAGTCGAAGCTTCTTTCCATCTATGCCCCCGTTTCTGTTTATTTCCTCGATACCAAAAAGAACCCCGTCCCTTACATTCACATCAACGTCAGAGGTTATCCCCGATATGCTTCCAACGAAACCGATTTTTATCTCCGAATCAGCCCTTGCTGTTTGAAAGGACAGTAATATAATAAAAAAGATCCAGAGCCAGATGCCTCTGCTTATAAATCGTGGAAAAACCATCGCGACAGTACCCCGCTAATCTCTTCAAATGTTGCTAACTATTTTTTTCGGAATGAACCCACTGACTTACCTTTTCATAAAGTTCACCTGCGTTAATCGGTTTTGATATGTAATCGTTCATGCCTGCCACCAAGCAACGTTCGCGGTCTCCCTTTAAAGCATGGGCCGTCATCGCTATTATCGGGATATCCGGATCTACTCCTCCAACTCCCTGCCGAATTATACCGGTTGCCTCAAATCCGTCCATAACTGGCATCTGAACATCCATCAAAACTAAGTCAAAGTTCTTTTTTTTGAGAATCTCCACAGCTTCCCTTCCATTTTCAGCGTAAACTACATCAATGCCTTTTTTCTCTAATAGCTTGCCGGCTAGCTTTCTGTTGATATGATTATCTTCAACAAGGAGAACCTTGATCCCCTCAAGTCGCAATTCCTCGCTCTTTTCACCTTCCGCCTCTTTTTTCTTTTCCACGACTTTTTCTCCAAGCGCCTTCAAAATTGTCTCTAGGAGTTCACCCTTTTTCACCGGTTTCAGTAAGTACGACTCTATCCCTAGCTCCCTACACCTTTTCATATCATCAGCCCTGCCCACCGAGGTTAGCATTACTAACTTTGGCCGGTGATTACAGCCTATTTTTTTAAGTTTTTCTGCTACTTCAAAACCATCCATTCCCGGCATGAGGTAATCAAGCAAAACAAGCTTGTACGGTTCATTTGAATCACCTGCTCTTTTCGCTTCCACGATTGCTTTTTCACCACTTGCTACCACTGATACCTTGCACCCCCACATGGTGAGCATCTCTTCAAGTATCACCCTGTTCGTTTCATTATCATCAACCACCAGAACAGAAAGATTCTGCAACTTGGATATCGGCACGGGTTTCACCTGCTCCGGAGCTTCTTCGGCGAGATCAAAACCTGCGGTGAAGTAAAATGTCGTACCCTTTCCCAGTTTGCTTTCAATCCAGATTTCCCCGCCCATCATTTCGACCAGTTGCTTTGTAATCGCAAGCCCGAGTCCGGTCCCGCCATATTTCCTGGTGGTGGAAGCGTCAGCTTGAGTAAAAGATTCAAAAATGGCCTTCTGTTGCGACGGACTAATACCTATGCCGGTATCCTTGACTGAAACCTGGAGCATTACCTTTTCTTTTATTACCTTGTTCAGATCTATCTTGAGAACGACTTCTCCAAGTTCCGTGAACTTTATTGAGTTACCCAGCAAATTAATAAGTATTTGTTTAAAGCGTACCGGGTCTCCTCGCAAAAACCTTGGAACGTCGGGCTTGATCTGGTAGAGAAGCTCAATGTTTTTCTCGGAAGCCTTGATAGCTAGAGTGTCAATTACGGTCTCAACAACCTTTTCAAGATCGAAAGTCGTAATATCCAAAAGGAGTTTACCAGCTTCAATTTTGGAGAAATCCAATATATCATTTATGATCTGTAACAGGGATTCTCCAGATGCCTGAATCATTTCAAGGTATTTTTTCTGTTGAGGACTAAGCTCGGTATCCAGGAGCAATTGAGCCATCCCTAGGATGCCATTCATGGGAGTCCTGATCTCATGGGACATGTTTGCAAGGAACTCACTTTTTAGTCGATTGGCAACTTCAGCTTGTTTTCTTGCTTCTACAAGCTCGGTCACGTCAATTATGTTGACTATAGCCCCGTAGTAAAAACCTATTCTGTAGATTGGATTAATGCGCACCGAGTAGTATCCGCCTTTCATTTTTTTTGTATAAACAGTACGTTCCGTCATTTCCTTGGACTTGTAAGAAGCAACAATTCTCCTAATTTCCTCGGCATCCTCGTGAGCAACGAAATGCCAAAATTTCTTCCCCAGAATTTCGGAACGCTTTATCCCGATTAGTTTTAACGTCCACGAGTTTATCTCTTCTATTTCTTCCTTTTCGTTGAGCACAACAATGCCTTCGTCAATACCTTCAAGGATTGCCCAGAGCTTGTGGGACTCAAGTTCCATCCTGGTCTTTGCTATTTCAAGCTCTTTTCTTGTGCAGTGAGCCTTCGTACAATCTTCCACCAGGAAGAAATACCCAGAGATTTTACTATCTTCAAAAGTGATCGGCTTCCCTTCAACCCTTGCGAGAAACTCGCTGCCGTCTGTTCTTGATAGTACTATTTCTTTTGAGAACTCCTGGCCTATTTTGAATTCCTGAACAAAGTTGCCTACGTCAAGAAAAAACTGCTTATATCCCCCTTCGAGTACTTGCTTTCTGGACGTGCCGAGGATATCGGAAAAAGCTTGATTAACGTAGAGTATATTCCAGTCTGCATCGAATATGGCAATGCCCCTCGGTAGCTTCTCTGTAGTATACACTTGATATCTTGAATCAATCGAGATATTGGACCCGTACATAATTTTCCCCCAAAGAACTCAAGCGGGTTAGAATTTTTCCGGTTGTCCCATTTTATTTTCCGTCGATGAAGCCTTCCTCCAAAATACAGTGTATGATATATGCACATGTATTTTCAATTAAAGTTCGTTAACCAAAACTGGTTATTGAGGTTTTTTTTAATAGCAATTATTCAAGCTTTGTTTTGACATCGGTCGGAAAAATATGGTATCAGTTTTGCTCGGAATTCTGACCTACTCTCGAGGTCTTGCTTCGTGCCCATTCTCTAGTAAATTTCCTCATACTGACACTGATAAGGGTCGGAATCATGATCGCTAATAGATGATTCTTAAGAATATCTTCAAACTTTAGACAGGAGGAATTTAAAAATGCCTAAGTACGTGTACTTTTTCGGTGCTGGGAAAGCTGACGGAAATAAAGAAATGAAGAACCTACTAGGTGGTAAAGGGGCAGGGCTTGCAGAAATGACCAACCTGGGAATCCCGGTACCACCTGGATTTACCATCACGACCGAAGTCTGTATATATTACCAGGAACACAACGATTATCCTCCTGGTCTTGAAGAAGAGGTAAAAGAAAATCTCCGGAAAGTAGAAGAAATAATGGGTCGGAAATTTGGTGACCCGGAAAACCCGTTGCTGCTGTCCGTTAGGTCCGGCGCGGCCATCAGCATGCCTGGAATGATGGATACGGTGTTGAATTTGGGGCTTAACGATCAAACAGTGGAAGGCCTTATGAAGATGACCAACAATGAGCGCTTTGCCTACGATAGTTACCGCAGATTCGTAGCCATGTACGGCGATGTTGTCCTTGGCCTAAAACCAGAAAGTAAGGATGACATTGACCCCTTCGAGGAAATTCTTGAAAAAAAGAAAAAAGAAAAGGGAATTGAATCTGACCTTGATTTAACAGTCGAAGACTTAAAAGAGCTTGTCATCGAATTCAAAAAGGTTATCAAGGAAAAACTTAACGTTGATTTCCCCGAAGAACCCATGGAACAGCTATGGGGGGCTATAGGGGCCGTCTTCAAATCTTGGAATAATCCAAGGGCTATAGCATACCGAGAATTGAACAATATCCCTGACGATATGGGTACCGCTGTTAACGTTCAGGCAATGGTGTTTGGCAACCTGGGAGAAAACTCAGGTACCGGTGTTGCTTTCACTAGGGATCCTGCAACCGGCGAGAACGTTTTCTACGGTGAATACCTTATGAATGCTCAAGGGGAAGACGTCGTTGCCGGAATAAGAACACCCCAGCCGCTGACCAAGCGTCAGAAAGGTGACCGCGACATAATGTCTCTGGAAGAAGAAATGCCGGAAGTATTTAAACAACTTGACGAAATCAGAAAGATACTAGACAGGCATTTCCGGGACATGCAGGATATAGAGTTTACCATTGAAAACGGTAAGTTGTGGATGCTCCAAACAAGGTCAGGCAAAAGGACAGGATTTGCAGCCGTCAAGATTGCCATAGACATGGTGGAAGAAGGTCTCATCACCAAGGAAGAAGCGGTACTCCGTGTTGAACCAGAACAGTTGGGGCAACTGCTCAGTCCAACCTTCGACCTGAACGAAAAAAGCAGGGCTATCCAGGAAAGGAGGCTCCTTGCTGTCGGATTGAATGCGGGTCCAGGCGCGGCCACAGGTAGAGTTGTATTCAATGCGCCCGATGCGGAAGAATGGGCTCAACGAGGAGAAAAGGTTATCCTGGTTCGTATAGAAACATCCCCAGAGGATATCAGGGGAATGCATGCTGCTGAGGGTATACTGACTTCCAGGGGCGGTATGACATCTCATGCTGCTCTGGTGGCAAGGCAAATGGGAAAAGTATGCGTTGCCGGCTGTGGAGCGTTGGAAATAGATTACAAGAAGCGGGAGTTCAAGGTAGCCGGTAAAACTATCAAAGAGGGAGATTGGATATCTCTTGACGGTACCACGGGCGAGGTTTTTGAAGGAAAAATCCAGACCCGACCTTCGGAAATTCTCCGTGTCCTTATTGAAAAGGATCTGGATCCTGAAAAATCAGAAGTTTACCAGAATTTTTCGAAGCTTATGACTTGGGCAGACGAATTTAGAAGGCTCGGTATTAGAACAAATGCTGACCAGCCTGATCAGGCTTCAATAGCCATAGCCTTCGGAGCGGAGGGAATAGGCCTAACGCGAACAGAACACATGTTTTTCAGTGGTGATCGTATCGTATCCATGAGAGAAATGATTTTGGCCGACGACCTGGAAGGGAGGCGTAAAGCCCTGGAAAAACTACTCCCTATGCAGAAAAATGACTTCATAGGGATCTTCAGGGTTATGAAAGGCTTCCCGGTAACCATCAGAACCCTTGATCCACCTCTCCATGAATTCCTGCCCCACGAACCAAAGGCAATCGCGGAGCTTGCTGAAGAAATGGGAGTTCCTGAAGAAAAGATCATAAGCAAAATCAACAGCCTCCACGAAGCCAACCCAATGCTGGGGCATCGAGGTTGCCGCCTTGGGATCGTGTATCCGGAAATTACGGAAATGCAAGCAAGGGCAATAATTGAAGCGGCATGCACCGTAAAAAAGGAAGGCATTGAAGTTGAACCCG
>JALSTM010000097.1 GCA_026983715.1 Desulfobacterales bacterium | reverse complement strand
GGAGTTTAAAAAGGGACTTGTAGTTTGAAACCGGATGATATGGGCGAATGACTACCATTTGATGGTCCCGGAACGCTGATAAGAGTTGTTCCGTCTGATTCTTGGAGTTCTCCTGAAACGGTCCGTCCCCGAAGATCCCGAGACCACACACCCTGAACCAGGATAATTTTTCGTTTATATGCGGAATGGCTAGTTTTAGACTCGGATCAGACTTCTTGGTAGTATCGTCAATAAACATAATTCTTAGCCCCGGAGCTAGTTTTCCCAAGAAATTCGTTAGCGTCGTAATGTACACTATGTCTTTTTTGCGCATTGACGAGATAAAAAATTTGTTTATCCAGGGGATAACAAGCTGTTTGCATTTTCCTGTTTTAATAAATTCACTGCCGGTTGAAAGTAATGACAGCAAGAGCGCATGCCAACGGATCCATCCATCGAGTATGCGTTTTGCCCATCTCAGGTGAATTTCAAGGGTGAGCTCAATCGTCGCTGCATGAATCGGTAGAGGCGCAAGATTTTCTCCAACACTCTCTAAAGTGTTTTCAACGCCTGTCAGACGTTCAATGCGGGATAACCATTTTTCGGTGATTCCGGTATCCACTGTGCCCAGCCTTTCTCCTTCCCCGAGATAGTGGCATAGGATTCCAAGCTTGGGCTTGACAATCCTTGAAAACCAGAGTTTTCTCAAGATGCGAATATCTTCAGTGCTTGGGAGGACATTGAGGAAGTGCCGTTTGCGTTTCTCAACCTCGCACGAAAACTCTTGAAAAATTGCGGCATCATTTATCTGGTCTCTAAAATCGGGGATTCCCCAACCGGACGTTGCCCCCAGGCTGGCGTTATGCATGGTTAATACCGGGCAGTTGAGTTTCTCACTGACTGATGCCGTTAGCTCCCTTATCCACCTAAGTTCATTCGCCTGGTACTTAATAAGCCTTAGCAGGTACTCGATCCGAGCTTTGGTCTCACTTCCCCATACCGTTGCCTCTACCGGTTCCCGATCCTCCGATTTCAGAAAAATCTTTTCCGTTTCAACTATCTTAGTGTAGGAACTCCACTTAAGTAACGGGTAGTGCTTTAGCACCAATTTGCGGATCCTTATTGGCGTTCCCCGGTTTCTTTTCTTCGTTATCTCCTTCAGAAAGATAAGAAATTGAGGCCAGAATATGTTGTCTTTGTTGTCGGAAATTCCTTTCAAAAGAGAGGTCAGGGCTCTTCTTAGCTGCCAAGATAAGGGTATTTTCCCCTTGCCTGGATGAAGAAGGCTTTTCAGCACAGAAACAGAAACTGGTCGTTGGATTTCGAAAAGAAATGGATAGTAAAAATTCCAGGATTCTTGCCCTTTAAGAGCCTTACACAACAGCTGAAAGACACAGTTCCATGCTGATCCGTGGTCAGTTAAGGTTGCAACCAGGCATATGGTATCCAAGCATGATGGCGTGGTGTCCCAGTTTTCGGGTAGAACGGAAAGGCTGAGTACAAGCTGTTTGATATCTTCCGAATTATAATCTTGAAAGATTTGGGAGCTTTCCTGCATGGGTTTTCAGGATGCCGTTTGATGTGATTAAGGGAAACTATTTGCTATTTACATATCGCTTCAACCGAGGGCAATGGGCTGACAAGCTTTTCAGTTAGCAGTTCTTTGTGGATAGGACATGCCTTTATGTCGCTTAGGATTTTCTTTACATCTTCCTTCGTTCTGAAAATCCACTCCCCTGGATCAGTATAACAAAAAATCGCTAGCTTGCAGCTTTTACAATTTGTATTCATCGCTTATGATCTATTGGTATTTTATATTTCCGCTCGGTTAATGAATTCCTTGACGTATTCTTCCCACTCCCAGGGAAGCAGGTACTTCTTCTTGGTATTGCACTCTTTGCACACGGCCACGATGTTCCCCTTGGTGCTCTTGCCACCTCTAACAAGAGGTACAATATGATCCATGGTAAGCTCCTTCGGGTGAAACTTGCGCTTGCAGTAGTAGCAAATACCCTTGGCTTTCTGGCGATACCACCACTGGGTTTTTCTCAACCTGCGAGCTTTTTCTTTCTCTTTTTTTATCTCCGTCTCTGAAACGGTGATTATGAAATAATCCTGCATTTACCTTGATTAAGTACCTGTGATTTCTATGTTAATCTAGCATACGGACAAGCTAATTACAAGAGGTTTATATACCGGGACTCGAAGGTGGTACAGAGTGCCTGTCGTGATCGGTCAAGGAACAGCTCTTGCCTCGATTTCGACGACCTTGAAGTTTTCCCTGATAAGGAGTGCCGCTGTAACACCTGGGCCAACGGTTTTTCCGGTTTCTTCATCAAGCAGTGAAAGGCCACAGGATGGACTCTTGTCCTTTAAATAGCAGATGTCTACCCGGAGTTTCCTTGCTATTTTCAGCGTTTCAAAGGCGCCCCGGAGGAAGTGCTCTGTCACGTTTTGGTTAGCGCTGGAAATCACCTCTGCGTTCCCATCTAAAACGTCAAACCCGCTTCCGTCTTTTATCATTGACGCGGATCGTGGGGTTGGCAAGCCCCCCAGTTGCTCCGGGCACGCTGGTATTATGCATGATCCCTCCGGCATGTCGGGAAGTTCACACAGGGAGCTTCTTCCATCATATCTGCAGTTTATCCCGAGCAGGCAAGCGCTTACCAATATCTTCACTCGGTTTCCCTCGGTTTTTCTTCAAAAACTACCGGGGCAGCTCCTTCTTCTTTTTTCCTTATCTCCCCGATTAAAAATGGGTTTTCCTTTACGGCGTTAAGATTCAACAGGATTTCTTCCGTCTTCTCTTTTTCGACGACCATTACCAGTCCGATGCCACAGTTGAAAACCCTGAGCATTTCTTTGTCGTCGATTGAGCCGTTGTCCTTGAGAAAATCAAAAATCGGCGGAACGTCCCAGGAATTTTTATAAATAACCGCCTGGCACGCAGACGGAAGTATGCGGCTGATATTGTCGGGTATGCCTCCCCCGGTGATATGTGCTATGCCCTTAACCTTGAAATTCTTAGTAATGCTTAGGATGGTCTCAGAGTATATCCTGGTTGGCTCAAGAAGTTCCTCGGCAACCGTTCTGCCACAAGGTTCTATGATGTCGTCCACAGACATTTCCAGTTTTTCAAAGATGATTTTCCTAACCAGGCTGTAACCGTTGGAATGAAGCCCACTTGACCCAAGGCCAATAATCCGGTCACCCACGCTTATCTCTGACCCGTCAATGATTCGGTCGTTAGAAACTATCCCAACGGCAAATCCCGCCAAATCGTATTCACCAGGTTTGTAAAAATCAGGCATTTCGGCAGTTTCACCGCCTATCAGGCTGCATTTTGCTATTTTGCAACCTTCTGCTATACCCCTTACGATGTCTTCAACGAGATCCAGCTCTATTTTTCCTATAGCAAGATAGTCCAGGAAAAAAAGCGGTTGGGCACCCTGAACCGCTATATCGTTTACGTTCATGGCAACGAGGTCTATCCCTATTGTGTCATGCTTCCCAGCCATGAAGGCCACTTTTAGCTTTGTTCCGACACCATCGGTGGCAGATACGAGCACCGGGTTTTTTACGTCAATATTTTCCAGTGAAAATAAGGCTCCAAAACTACCGATATCAGTTATGACTCCGCTGTGAAACGTGGCTTGAACTATCGGCTTAATCCTTCTGACCATTTGATTGGCAGCATCCAGGTCAACGCCAGCTTCCTTGTAAAGCTTCGAATTACTCATCTCCGACCCCCATCCAGAACAAGTGTGTAATAAAAAGCACAAAGATTTTAATCTTCAACCTTAGTTTCTGTCAATCTAAATCCCCAAATAATTTTTGACAATTTTTTTAGCTTTGTTATCCTATAAAAAAATTTTCCCTGGAGAGGTGCTTATGTCACAGTGTTTACAAGATTTTACCAGGATGAGAAGGTTGCCGCCTTACGTGTTTGCCCAAGTCAATGACCTTAAAATGGAAAAGCGCAGGGCCGGTGAAGACATTATAGACTTGGGGATGGGAAACCCGGATATACCTACTCCGGAACACATAGTAGAGAAACTTGTTGAAGCGGCGAGGAAGCCTCACAATCATAGATACTCTGCGTCTCGCGGCATAACGAAACTTCGAGAAGCCATAGCCAAGTGGTACAAGAGGCGCTACGATGTTGATATCGATCCGGAAACGGAGGCAGTGGTTACGATTGGTGCGAAGGAAGGGCTGTCACATCTTGTTCTTTCGCTAATCGGACCTGGAGACGTAATTTTTGCTCCGAATCCAACGTATCCAATCCATACCTATGCACCGATTATTGCCGGCGGGGATCTCAGGTCGATACCGATAGATGAGGAAAGGGATTTCCTGGAAGACCTGATGCACGCAACCAAGCAAACATGGCCTAAACCAAAAATGCTCATTATATCTTTTCCTCATAACCCCACCACGAAGGTTGTGGATCTTGATTTTTTCAAGAAAATTGTCGACTTTGCGCAGGAACACAAGATATTGATTATCCATGATTTGGCTTATGCCGATCTCGTATTCGATGGTTACGAAGCCCCAAGCTTCCTCCAAGTTCCGGGTGCAAAAGAGGTGGGGGTTGAATTTTTCTCCATGTCCAAGAGCTACAGCATGCCGGGATGGAGAGTCGGTTTCTGCGTTGGGAATAAAGAGATAATTGCTGCGCTGGCCAGGATTAAGAGTTACCTCGATTACGGAATCTTTCAGCCTATACAAATTGCCGCCATTATAGCTTTAAACGGAGACCAAGAATGCGTGAAGAAGATCGTCTCCGTTTATAAGTCGCGTAGGGATGCTCTTGTAAATGGATTAAACCGTGTCGGGTGGCCCGTGGAGAAGCCCAAGGCCACGATGTTTCTCTGGGCAAAAATTCCCGAGCCGTTTGAGCACATGGGATCTGTTGAATTCTCGAAATTCCTGATAAACGAAGCAAAAGTTGCCGTATCACCGGGTCTTGGTTTCGGTGAATACGGTGATGACCATGTGAGGTTTGCTCTTGTTGAAAACGAGATGAGAATCCAACAGGCGATAAGAGGTATAAGAAGGGCTTTTAGAAATTACCAGGGTGCCACGGTCAAAAAAATTCAAGGGAGTAGGGGATAGATGCGTTCTATAAAAGTTGGATTGATCGGGTTCGGAACTGTTGGTTCCGGGGTGGTTAAAATAATACGACAAAACGGTGATGTTATTAAAGAGCGTTTGGGAACTGACCTCGAATTGAAAAAAATCGTCGACCTTGATATCACGACTCCACGACCGGTGAAGGTGGAAAAATCGATCCTTTCCACAAACATCGACGATATTATGGAAGACCCCGAGATTGACATAGTGATAGAGCTGATCGGAGGCATCGAGCCGGCCAAAACTTTTATCCTCAAATCCTTAGAGAAGGGTAAACACGTGGTTACGGCAAATAAGGCGTTGCTGGCTCACCATGGCAATGAAATCTTCGAGGCTGCTGCAAAAAATGGCGTAGATGTTGGCTTTGAGGCGAGCGTTGGAGGCGGAATTCCACTTATCAGGTCTATCAGGGAAGGTCTGGTAGCCGAAGATATTCAAGTCATATACGGTATCCTTAACGGCACGGCGAATTATATTTTGACGAGAATGACAACCGACGGGGCAAGTTTCTCTGAAGCATTGAAGGAAGCCCAGGAAAAAGGATACGCCGAGGCTGATCCGACCCTTGACATAGAAGGTCACGACACCGCCCATAAGCTTGCCATTATGTGTGCCCTGTCTTTTGGTGGGAAGATCGAGTTTGACAAAGTCCATATCGAGGGCATAACAGACATTGATCAAAAAGATATTCAGTTCGCTAGTGAATTTGGGTACAAGATAAAGCTCCTTGCCATTGGAGCCGAAACAAACGGGAAAATTGACATGAGGGTCCATCCGACGATGATCCCCAAGGATCACGTGCTCTCGAGTGTGGACGGAGCTTACAATGCGGTATTTATAAACGGAAATGCGGTTGGAAATATCATGCTCTATGGATTGGGTGCCGGTATGATGCCTACGGGGAGTGCGGTAATCAGTGATATTGTTGACATGGGTAGAGATATCCTCCATGGAGTAAATAACCGGGTTCCTCCGTTGTCATTCGTTGATTCGTCGAAAAATAGTGTAACTTATAAACCTATATCAGAGATTAAAACTCGCTACTATTTCCGCTTTGAGGCTCTCGATAGACCGGGAGTGCTTTCCAAGATCTCAGGAATTCTGGGTAAGTACAATATCAGTATATCAGCGGTAATACAAAAAGGAAGACAAGTAGCGGGTTCGGTTCCCATAGTGATGCTTACTCATACTGCAGTAGAAAAAAACGTGCGTTCCGCCCTTGAAGAAATTGACAAGCTGGACGTTGTCAAGGCTCCTTCGAAGTTGATCAGGATTGAAAACGGCGAGGCAGAATAGAAATAGAACACTTCCCTGGGATCATGAAATGTTTTGACACCTCGCAGCACCTGCATGACTCCGACCGCTTCGTTCAGAGCAAGAGTTCCGCAAATGGACTTTTTGCTCGGCAGCTAGCATCATTCACAATGCCAGTTGCTTTTTCTATGTGAAAATAGATTTAAGAAAATTCTGATAAAATCGGATTCAGGAATTATTTAAACAGGTTGTTTTTACGGATGTCGCTTACCATATCTGTTGGGTATCCTGTCTATCCGGATCCACCGACAGACAAAAGAATAATCGCTTCTGTGGTAACCTAGTTATACCATTCGAGAAACCGATGAATCGGTTCTGTAATTAGCTCAGGTGTTTTTACCCACGGTTAAAACCATGGGCTACCTTGCTCATCACCCGACTAGCGCTGGGCTTTAACCCACGGTTTTAACCGTGGGTATGGAGTTTTCGAAACTCCCTTGACAAGAACAACCCAAAATCCGTCATTCCGGCCGAGGCAAAGCGGAGAGCCGGAATCTAGCTCCATATAGACTTGATGCCGCATCGATCCTGCTCCTGACTATATCAGGAAGCCGGCATGATATACAAGTCGTCCCCGTGTGTTTCAGTGGTTAATCAGAAGTTCCACAAATTATGTAGTTCTTTATTTTAAAAAATGTTAAATTACCTAGTTCAGAAAGGTGAGGAAAATGTAGCATTTCTCGTAAGCATACAGAGGTATTGATAAAGTGAAAGCTGAAAAAAAGTATATTGTGCTACTTGGCGACGGAATGGGGGATTACTCCCTTGAAGAACTTGGTGGTAAAACTCCCCTTGAGTACGCCGATACCCCGAACATGGACAGGATTGCGGCAAGCGGCAAAATAGGTCTGGTGAATACAATTCCTGCCGGTTTTCCCCCTGGAAGTGATGTGGCAAATATGAACCTCATGGGCTATGATCCTGCTAAGTACCACACGGGGCGAGCACCCCTGGAAGCTGCCAGCATGGGGGTGTGGTTGTCCGAGGATGACGTGGCTTTCAGGTGTAACCTGGTGTACCTCGATCAAAGCGGCGAAGAAACAGTAATGGGAGACTATGCCGCGGGACATATTAGTTCGCAAGAGGCGAAGGAACTGATAGAAAGCCTTGAAGATGAACTTGGCAATTCGAGGTTCCACTTCTATCCCGGAGTAAGTTATAGGCATCTTCTTGTGTGGAGCGGCGGAAAAGATGACATGGAGTTGACTCCACCCCATGATATTACCGGGGAACCTGTGCGAAGTCACCTGGAAAAGTTATTCTTAGTTCCGGAACTGGGGGAATTATTTGAAAAAGCAAGAAAAATGCTTGAAGACCATGCGGTAAATAGGCTTCGGATATCAAGGGGTGAGTCTCCTGCCAATTCCATATGGTTGTGGGGCCAGGGTAAGGCTCCCAATATGCCGAAGTACCGAGAACTCTTCGCCCTGGAAGGGGCGGTGATTTCAGCAGTGGATCTTCTCAAAGGGATTGGCGTTTATGCAGGACTTGAACCGTTGAACGTGCCTGGCGCAACCGGATACCTGGATACGAACTATGACGGCAAGGTAAATGCCGCTATTGAAGCTTTCAGGCGTGGAGCCGATTTCGTGTACCTCCACGTGGAGGCTCCCGATGAAGCGTCTCACGAAGGAGACTTGGAGAAGAAAATACGTGCAATTGAAGACTTTGATAGCAAGATCGTGGGACCTATCCTGGAGGGGTTAGCAGGTTTTGAAAATGCAAAAGTGCTCCTTGCCACGGATCACTTTACCCCGATATCAAGAAAGACCCATGAATCTTCGCCCGTGCCTTTTGCAATTTGTGAACTGCCCTTTGCGGGACGGGCTGATGAAAGCGTGAATTTCTGTGAGGCGAGTGCCAGGGCATCAAATCGTAATTTTGATGCGGCTTACAAGCTAGTCCGCGAGTTTTTGGATGTCGCAAAGTAACGAAAGGAGAAGGGGGTTTCGATTCTAGGCTTAAATAAAGGAAACTCTGATAAATTTGGATTTTAGGACTAGTAAGGTGTTTCCAAAATATCGTGTTAAACAAAAAGCCAATGCATAGTCATTGCGAGCGCAGCGAAGCAATCTCAAAGACCTTGGTATTCTAAGGAGATTGCTTCGTCTCCTGTACCCACTTTAAGCCATACATCTCGATATTAACTCGAAAAGATTATCATAAAGTGGGTGCGAAATTCTCGCAATGACACGGTGATGCAAGTGGTTTTTTTAAGAATCGATCCATGAAATCTTAAGAATTAATCAGAGGTTTCCAAAGCTTTTCTTTTTATGAAAGTTGTGTTGATACAATGGTAAACCAAGATTTTAAAAGAGCCGACTACGTTGCTGAATACCGTATTCTATACGGGGATACCGATACTATGGGTCAGGCTTACTACGCCAATTACCTGAAATGGTTTGAGATCGGAAGGGCGGAGCTATTCAGGAAAAAGGGCTTCTCTTACAAGGAAGTGGAGGAACGGGGATACTTCCTTCCTGTGATCGAAGCCTTTTGCAAGTACCATCAACCGGCCGTGTACGATGACATTATATTAATAGCTACGAGGTTTTCCGTGGAAAGGCGTATACGGCTGCGTTTCGACTACGAAATATATAAAAAAGACGAAAATGAACCTATTGTTGCTACCGGTTACACAATACATGTTTGTTTAAACAACAAAAAACGCCCGGTAAGACCACCGGAATTTATCCTTGAAAAACTTCAGACGGAAAGAGTGGAGAGATGAAGTGATAGTTATACCTGCAATTGATTTAAAAGATGGACAATGTGTTCGACTGAAACAAGGAAAGTTTGATCACGTGACTGTATTTGGCGATGATCCGCCTGCTATAGCTCGCAGGTGGGAAAGTCTAGGTGCTGAATGGCTGCACGTGGTTGATCTTGATGGTGCCGTGGGAAGAAGCCCTAAAAACCGGGGTGCAATAAAAAGTGTTATCAATTCAGTTAAAGTCCCCGTACAGGTTGGTGGCGGCATCAGGAATATGGATACCATCGACGAATACATCGAAATGGGGGTAAGCAGGGTAATTCTCGGAACGGTGGCCCTGAAAAATCCCGATCTTGTTGAAGAAGCAAGCGAAAAATACCCCGGACAAATTGCACTCGGTATCGACGCCAAGGATGGGAAAGTGGCAGTGGAAGGGTGGACAGAAGTTACACATCGTACTCCCATTGAAATTGCAGGGAGTTTTGAACATCTTCCTCTTGCCGCAATAATTTATACCGATATTCATCGGGACGGTATGCAGAGCGGTGTTAACATCGAAGGCACAAGGGCACTAGCAGAAGCAACAAAAATTCCGGTCATTGCATCTGGTGGAGTCTCTACCATCGATGACATTAGAGCTCTTTTGCCCCTTGAACCGGTGGGCGTTGTCGGCGTAATTACCGGTAGAGCAATCTATACGGGATCTCTTGATTTAGCTGAAGCCGTTGCCCTGGCTAAAAGTAAAGGTAACTCTCATTAATTACCTGAATCCGTGATCGTTCACCTAGGCCGCAGATGCAAGGAAGAGCCTGGGTTCGCTCCGGCATGCAGGATTCCAAGAACACCAATCACTCGATTTCTGCCTCCGCGGGAATGACAGGTAGCTTCACGAATATCCATACCCACGGTTGAAACCGTGGGCTAACGTGCCTCGGCAACCAGGGTTACCGTCATCCCCCCTGCACCCCACGGTCTTAACTTAGCCCTAAACTTGTGGTATCCTCCCCTTAACCCACGGTTTTAAATGTGGGTAAAACATCAGTGGAATATCTGTCGTTGTCCTTTTTAAGTCTCGCCGTCTTTATGCGGTAGTACCTCTTCTTCGAAGACAACAATAGAAGAGTGGGCTGAAATGGATGTTACTGATATCGTGAACAACCGCACAGGGGATTACGTGTACTTCAACTTAAGACTCAGCGGAGGATATCCAGGATATGACGGAAACGTATTTGATGAGGGTACGGCGCATCATCATGCAGGCATTGCTGCACAAGAGTTCAATGGTATCCAGCCTCGCTTGGTTATATCATCTCCATTTGTCAGGACCGGAAAGGATCGAACCGTCTACGGTTCAATCACTCTGGACGGTTCTGGTTCGTATGATCCCGATTCCGACCTGATTTCATACCAATGGAAACTCAAATGCCGTGGTAACCCTCTATTTGACAGGCAGGTGAGCGGTGCTACAGGCACTGTAGAAAACCTAAGACCCGGTTTTTACGATGTAGAGCTAACTGTTGAAAATGGTGACCATGCTACAGCTACCGGAGGGTTCGTGGCTATATGCTTGCCTGGAAGACAGGGTGATTTTAATAGTGACGGTGATGTGGACGGGGCCGATCTCGCCTCTTTTGCTGATGAGTTCGGAGAAAGTAATTGATTGGCTCAGTATAGGAAGCTTTGATGATTTCAAATTTCTGGAACTAGTAGGATTTCCTAAATATTGTGTTAAACAAAAAGCTAAAGCAGTGAAGCCGCAAGCAAATTTGAACCGCTAAGACGCCCCCGTTAAATGTTACAAGATTTAACGGGGCAAGCTAAGAGCGCAAAGGGACATTCTTTTTTCCTTGAGCAGGGTCCCAGTGGAATACTACGTTTCCTTTCAGTCCTGGTGAAACAATACAAGGTTTCACCGGATAAAAATTTCGCGGGGCAAGTGCAACTGCTCAAGGAAAGAAGCCTGCCCATCAGGCATGCTATTGGTTCAGACAATCTGAGTTGGCGCCTGAAGCTTCGCGCTTTGAGCGAAGCGGGCGGTTCATTTATGACCCGCACTAGTAGCATAAAGATTAAGACACGTTTATCGAGCAGTAGATCCGACTAAAAGGCTACATGTTGCACCAGAGCCAGTTCCCGACTGTATAGGGGGCAAGACGTTCCTGTAGTCCTTGGTTATCTGAGTGATCAATCGGCGGCTCCTTGGACAGAGAAGGGATTTTCGATGAGAATGCCCTCAATAATCTGGCCATGGTTAAAGTCTTCGGAGAGTATCTTCATTACCTTTGCTTGTGAGGCAGCGGCGACGATCAAAGAATCCCGGAATGATAAGTGATGCCTGTCTTCGATCTAGGAAGCAGCCAGTATCGTATCTGGGCGAATGACCTCAAGTTGCCAGACAAAGTAGTTTTCTATGATACCTCTTGCCTGTGCCCGGCTGAGAGGCAGTGGAATTTTCCTAGTCACGGTGACATAAAATTCTTGGATAACTTGGGTACTAATGACACCTGTTTCACTTTCCCACAGGTCTTCGATTATTCGAGATGCAATTTCATATTTACGGCCCGCATCTAAATCATGAGCATAGACAAGAATGTTAGTGTCCACAAATATTTTATCTTTCATGTAGTTCTTCCCTCGAAGCCCTGATTTTCCCCCCGAACTGAAAACCTGCTTTCAGATTGCTTTTGGCCTTTCTTTTTGCGTATTCGTAGTCCTCCGTCCGCAGCACCAATTTTGCCAATTCATCACTAAGTAATTTACTAACAGACGTTTCTCTTTGTGCTGCAATGACTTTACTTTTTTTGATTAAATCTTTATCAATCCTGAGGGTAATATTCTGTTTCATGTGGGACCCCTATGCGAAATATTTGCACGTGCATTACGTGTAACACAATTTCTTCGTGCGGTCAATAGGTCCATGTTATAAGTGGGTATTTGCCCTCAACTACCCTTTTCCAATCCCTGGTTCCTTGCTTGGTGCTCTTAAAAAAACGCTGATAAATTTGGACTTTTGGAACTCATATCAATTAAACATAACCGGTTTGGGAGATCAGTCAGACTTTACAAATCTCTGCGCGCTTGCACCTTGGCGGGAGAAAACACGGATAACCCGCAGAGACGCGGAGACGCAGAGAATAAATTTATTTCGGTAGATCTTTGTTAAACACGCCCCTTTCCGACATTCTTCAAAATGCGCAAAATGTCCATTTATTTAACTGGGATGGATAGGCACAGAATAATTTTAGTAGCAGAATTCGATTTCCAGGATTGAAAGATTATTGGACTGAAAATGGGTTGATTTTCAAGCCATTGGAGTTATTGATTTACCTCATACATGAAAAACTTCTTTTTTACCGTATTTAGGAAAAACTTTTCCTATTTTAGGAAAAATATTGTCCTTCGACCACTCTCTTATTTTGTTCCAGAAGATTGAAAATAGTATGAAAATAAATAAGTTATGGAAACTTTGCGCTGTTGGTATGGTTATTGCCAAAAGTGAAAATTTGGTACGAACTTCATCTCGGACGGTAACAACTGCGGATTGGTATTTCTTGTGAAGTCAAAAATCACTACATTGAAACAGAGATTCGATCGTTAACCACGACAATCCTTCTTCGATAGTGGATGCAAAAGTTAGTCATTAGTACCATCATAGGGGAAAGGATAGGGTAAACTGGGCGGGGTCAGTGAAATATTTCCCGGAATACACTTAGATCTCCTTCCATGTTCTTTATCCTCTTTCCTTGATTTACTGGTTTAAAATATCTGTTGATGTTCAAGGAGTAAAAGCCAAACCCGCCGCGAGGCGGGGACGGAAAGTCACGGGTCTTTTTACCTGGAAGAATGGAGAGTTTAAAGACGGCCGGACTGCCTCCCATGGTAGTTCGGCTTTTGTGTTTTTGACTATGTTAGATGAGGGAGGAGCCATGAAAAAAGTTGCGATATCTTTTTTGGGTGCATGCATCATTGGGATCTTTTTTGTGGGAATTTCCACCGGATGGACTTGTAGTTGCCTGTACGGGTGGCACTACGGGGGTGATGTTTACACTGTGGGTTGTGATAAAGTGCTTGGTGATGACAACGCTGGGTGGAGCTATCTATACAAGTTTGTTCCCGAAAATCCTGGCAAATACAAAATATCGTTTGATTTTAAAAATGAACTCTCAGACTCCCCCTACAATACAGATTCTGAAGAATATGCCTTCCTCGATACTTTCTATGCAACACTCTATTTTGTAAACAGTTGTTCAAGGTTCGACCTTGAGAACTGTTCCTGCGATTATTCCATTGATCTTTTTGATCTTGACTATAATGGACCTTTCAATGTCTACGGAAACATTACCCCAAGTTCCAAGGGAGACGATTGGCTCCATTTTGACATGGTTTTTTCGAATTACCTCTACAAGATTATACCCACCTTTGAGTTATTCAACCTAAATCAAGAGAATAACGACAGCAAAGTCTTAATAGCTAACGTTGTCATCTCTCAGGTTCCGCTACCTGGCACCATCTTCCTACTTGGTAGTGGCTTGCTTGGGCTTTTTGCCAGGAAATTCCGAGAAAACAAACATCGCGGTTGAAAATTTTTCAAAGTGGCATCGAGTAGACCAGGTCTTAGAGGATGATTTTGCGAGGGAGAAATATGGCATACACGATTCTGCGTAAGTCGAGGCAAATTGAAAGTTATCTAATTGTATGGCTATTTTGTTGTGTGCTTGGCTTTTTACTTGTTTTTTCTTCGAAAAACGCAATCTCTTCAGACCTGGTGGACATTAGTCAGTACGTAACCATTACAACAGCAAACGAGAAAACAACCCTTGACCGCGCTACAAGAATCCTTACCAGTACAGCGGACGTAATCATTACCAATACATCTGGTAATGTAATAAAGTTACCTGTCCGGGCCATCATTAATATAACGGGCACTGATTACACTAACGTTACCATGCCTGAAGCGCAGGGAGGGCCGGGTACTCAACCCTATGGCAAATATTTTTATGAAAAAACACCTGTTTCCATGGAATTTTTTGTCACTAACTATGGTCGTTCAGATTGCAATACGGATTGCTTAGGCGACCTTGATGGTGATGGTGACGTAGATGGAATTGATCTCGAGAAACTGTCCAAAGGCTCTGAGCTCCATCCCGGTGAAAACCTAACGTTTCACCTAAAATTCGTGCGGAAAGACGACATTCTCTTCCAATACTATATTGAGCCCTACGGAATAATCGAAGGAATTTCTACAAACAAGCCACCTGTAGCCGATGCCGGTGAGGATAAAACTGTTGTTTTACCGGCTTGGGAAAATTCGATCGTGGTTACTCTCGATGGTTCAAAGTCTTTTGATCCCGATGGAGATATTGTTTCCTATTTATGGACGTGTATTGAGTCAAACGGAAACAGTGCACCCGATCCACCTGACATATTATATCCTCAAGTTAAACTATCTCCCGGTGTTTATATTTTCAAACTCGTTGTAACAGACGACAATGGGGCTTCTAGTATCCCAGACACGGCCACCGTTACCGTTGTATCTCGGGAGTTTAACCCACCTCTTCTTTCGATTTCACCCATGGAATGTACCTTGAAAGAGGGCGAGGAGGCGACGATAAACGTTACTGCCACAGATGTGAACGGCAGGAATGTTACCCTTGGTGCTTATCCTGCTATAACGAACTCCACGTTTACCACCGAGCCAGGACCAGAGGCCACAGGCACCTTTATTTTCAAACCTGACTACGGTCAGCAAGGTATTTATACCGTGGCTTTTAGAGCGACGAACGATCTTGGACTCACCAGCATCAAAACTGTAAATATCCGGGTCGAGAACGTTAACAGGGCTCCGACGATCGACTCCCTGAATCCTGTTGTTGTTGATGAAGGCAAGGCGATAACTCTTCATGTTTCATCCGACGATCCAGATGGTGATCCTGTAATTATAACTGCAAGTAATCTTCCTGATCGCAACGCTATTTTTATTCCGTCTTCGAGTACCTTCATTTTCGCACCCGATTTCGATCAAGCAGGGACTTATACTATAACTTTCGTTGCAAATGATGGCAAATCATCGTCCGAACCGGTAACTCTTACAGTTGAAGTAAAAGACGTTCCCACAGGTGAAAACGGGGGGTTGCCATCTCTAGTACTTCAAGTTGACCCGGTCGAGAGTCCCACGCTACGACCTATTCAGACTATTACTGGTCGGGTCAACAGCAGTGGTGGAAGTGTTAAACCTGTTTCAATAAAAACATCTCTGATTACAGGCCTATCACCGTCAACTGTTGAGCAGGGGCAAACAGTTGATGTACAGGTAACCGGGCAGGCCACTGGTAGTTTTGAAACCCATTTTGAAGAGGGAGTAACAACTGCGAATCTAGGTGAGGGTATTATTGTAAACAGTGTCTCCGTTGATGATTCTCATCATGCAATCCTTAACATAACAATTGCTCCAGATGCTCCGGCAGGGCAGCGAACAGTTGTCC
>JALSTM010000096.1 GCA_026983715.1 Desulfobacterales bacterium | reverse complement strand
CCTTTTTTCATCCTGAATCCGTGACCGTTCACCTGGGTCGCAGATCCAAGGAAGAGCCCACCGGACTATAGCAAGCTATGTCCGGCGGGCGATGACGCCGAAGATGCGGTGCAGGTGGACGACCCGCAGGGCGTAAAAAGATTACTTGGCAAGGTGGAGAATGATCCACCTGGCTATCTGACCAATAATGAGTAATTTAAACATGTTATACAAATTAGCCATAAAGTTTCGTCACGGATTCAGGTTCATTTCAAAGCTTTATGAAACTACTCCATCTCCACTGTTTCATCCCACAGGTTCCCCTCGTACACCACAAGAGCTTCCCCTTCCAGGTAAACATTACGGAAATTAGAATCATTCTTCTCGAAGTAAATCGTAAGGCTTTCCCCGCTTCTAGTAACCATATCCACAGGAGATTCCACTGTTCCAAGACAAGCACCAATTATAGCTCCAGCAATTGAACCGGTGCCACATGCCAGCGTCTCGTCTTCAACACCTCTCTCGTATGTACGAATCATCATCGAATGATTTCCAGTGGGAACAACGAAATTAACATTGGTTCCAGCGGGTGCAAATTTTTCGTGATAGCGAATCTGACGGCCAACCTCAAAAACGTTGTAATTTTTAAGTTCTTCTTCACTGGAAAGCATAAGCACCGTGTGAGGAACACCCGTATTGACAAAACTGCATCTAACCTTTGTCCCGTTTAAATTTAATTCAAAGTTAAGTTTAATTTCCTCTGGAGGAGTCATCTCAAGTTTTACCCTTCGATCCTTAACTTCAGCCCTAATTATTCCAGCGAGGGTTCTGAAGGCGACGGTACCCGCGGGAAGAACTTTCTCGGGATCCCTGGTAATACCCTTCAGCACCGCAAATCGAGCCGCACACCTGCCACCGTTTCCGCACATTTCGGCTTCGCTACCATCGGCATTAAAAAAACGCCAACTGAAATCAACTTCAGTATCCTTCTCAATCAGAATAAGGCCATCGGCTCCAGCGGAATACTTCCTTCGACAGGCAGATTTTACCAACTTCACGTAGTTATCTCCGGATATTAGATTCTCACGGTTATCTATCAAGATGAAATCGTTTCCGCTCCCAGTCATCTTGTAAAAAGGAATCATTCTTCTCATCGACCTCACCATCTACCCTAGTCCTCAAGAAAACCCGGAATCTTTTCTTTTGCTATCAAATCTTCGTAAGTTTCTCGTTCCCTAATAACATAAAACTCATTTTCTTTTACCATAACCTCTGCTGGACGCAATCTCGAATTGTAATTAGATGCCATTACAAAACCATACGCACCGGCACTCATCACCGCAAGGTAATCTCCGCTCTCACATCTTGGCAACTCCCTGTCCTGAGCCAGAAAATCTCCAGATTCGCAGATTGGCCCCACGACGTCCACGGTTTCTCTTTCCCTGTTCTCCTCTACCACTGGTTGAATGTGATGATACGAACCGTACAGGCTCGGTCTAACCAGATCATTCATTCCTGCATCGACAATGAGGAACTTTTTTTTCGATGTTTTTTTCGAATATAAAACCCTGGTTACGAGGATTCCTGCGTTTCCGACTATCACTCTTCCCGGTTCCAGGATCAATGTGCAGCCAAGATCGAGAACCGTTTTAATAATCTCCTCGGCATACTGGATGGGATGCGGAGGTTTTTCGTCGTTGTACGTGATACCCAGCCCACCACCTAGGTCCAGGTATTTTATTAATATGCCATACGTTTTCAATTCATCGATCAGTGCTTTTAACCTGGACAACGCATCCACAAAGGGAGAAAGTTCCGTTAGCTGGGATCCAATGTGGCAATCGATACCGACAACACTAATATTATCCATTGCTTGGGCTTTCTTGTAAGCTTCAACTGAAATCTTAACATCAAGCCCAAACTTATTCTTCTCCAGCCCAGTTGAAATATACGGGTGGGTTTTAGGATCGACATCCGGGTTTACCCGCAGGGCAATCCTCGCTTTCTTGCCAAGTTTACCTGCACATTCGTCAATGGCATCAAGTTCTTCCAAGGATTCGACGTTAAACAACAGTATGCCACTCTCCAGCGCATAAGAAATCTCTTCCCTTGTCTTCCCCACCCCGGAGTACACGATCTTGTCAGGAGGAACTCCTGCCCGAATTGCTCTAAAAAGCTCCCCACCGGAAACGATGTCTGCGCCTCCCCCCAGTTTGCCGAAAAGTCGCAAAATTGCTATGTTCGAGTTGGACTTTACAGAAAAGCAGGTTATGTGAGGAATCTTCTTAAAGGCACGGTCAAAGACTTCAAAATGATGTTTTAGTGTCGCATGACTATACAAGTAAAATGGTGTTCCGATGGTTTCCGCTATTTCAGTTACAGGTACGTTCTCTGCGTGCAGTACCTTTCCCTTGTATTCAAAATGATGCATTCCAAAACCTCTTGTCTCTTACCTTATAATAACATTTGCTCGTCACCTTACTTCCAGATACCGGCCAAAGGTCTAAAGAAAAATCTGGGTTCCGGAGGGTCAAACAATGTTTATAGACATAACGTCCCGATTTTACAATGGTACAAAACGAATCTCAACCCACTTTGAATAGGGTCCTTCGGAGGGCTTGGTCCCCATGCGTACAGATGTTACAGCGTACTTGTAAATCCTGTTTATTTCAACATCCTTGTCCACAAAAGAAGTCTTGTTAATAGGTTTTCCGGTCAGTTTAACTATCTTGCCGTCTGTTGTTTTGCGATAAACGTTATACCGAATTTCGCCCCTGTCCGCCTCACTTTGCAACCAGTGTATACCGATACCATTTTGAGAAGGAAGAACCCATACCGTGTCCGGAGGTGCAGGCGGAGGTAATTCAAGTGCTTTAACTTTCACCGTGTTAGAATAATCGCTAAGCGTAGGCGTACCCTTCTCGTACGCTTCTGTTCTTAACCTGTATTCGTACGTTTTCCCGGGTTCAATCTTCCTGTCTATGTAAAATTTTTCAGAAACTGGTCTAGCAGTTGCCAGTTTCCACTCTGCACCCTGTAGACGCTTGTAGAGAAGATACCCTCTAGGGCGCAGATCCGTTTCTCCGCGTACAGTCTTTTCCGGATCATCCCACGTTATTTCAATACCTTCATGAGTAGCCACCGCTTGGAGGATCTTTGGCTCAAGCGGCGGATAAGACACGTTAGCAACGGCCGTATTAGAAATGAGGCTTTCATTCCCCTCGTTGTCCACTGTAATTAAGCGATAGAAATACTGATTGCCAATCCTGACATCAAGGTCTTTGGAGAAAATCGTGTTTCCTTTGATGTGAGCCGGATGAGGATAGGCCAGGTCTACCAGACCAATGGAACTAAATTGCTTGGGGCATCCGGGGCAGTTGCGTTCAGATGGGGTTACCGTGGCTCGCCAAATCTCAAAGCTGGCTATCTTGCGCCCGACTTTTTTCCCTTTTTGCCACTCCGGAATTTGCCATTGAAGCTCGAC
>JALSTM010000095.1 GCA_026983715.1 Desulfobacterales bacterium | reverse complement strand
GTCGCGAACGTCGAGAGCCCAGGGACAAGACCTAGTACGAAAATAAAAAAGACGCTTTTTGTTCATGTGGTAAAGGGTAGTGACGGGAAAATTCGCATAGTTGGAATCGGTACCGGGCCATAGTTCCAGGGAAAAACCTGAGCGGGTTGGCAAGAATTTCTCAATAATTTTACCACAATCTTTTTAAGGAAACTCTGATAAATTTGAATTTCGGGAGCTCCTGTACAATAAAAAAAGCTAACAATTTATACCCACGGTTAAAACCGTGGGCTAGCTCACCCATCACCCTAATAACCTTCCCTTTTGACCCGAGATTCTTGTCAGCTAATTTGGGAAACCGATGAATCGGTTTCTGTGGCAGGTATCCTATTTTCACCCACGGTTAATACCGTGGGCTAGCTTCACAACCGTTAGGGGAGCATCGCCTCTTAGCCCACGGTTTCAACTGTGGGTAGAGATCGCAAAGACCATGACAAAACCGATTCATCGGTTTCTTTTACGCGTTTATTGATCCACCACAGAGCCTCAGATCTACCCAAGAACCGCAAAGGCAGGAAAAGGAAAGACACCGAAGTTCTCGGGATTGGATCTTCGCTTCGAGCGGTCAGTGGATGAGACCACGTTTATAAAAGTTCATCATTTTCTTGAAGAGCAGAACCTTTACGAAAAGAAAAGATAGGTAAGAAGCTTTTTGATTCCTAGAAGAAAAGAAATAGTAAATTTTCAAAGATTCGCTCCATCGTTCAGTTTCTTCGTAGATTGGATACCTGATCGAGTCCGGCATGACGTGGAAGAGGCCATTGGCAAACTAAATAATTTATATGAAAGTCGTTTCCAGGGACACAGGAGGCTTTTTGAAGCCATTGCCTGAAGACCCGCTGTTTTTCCTTGCCTCAGCAACGGGGGAGACCGCAGCCCCGCACCCATTTTAGGATATTGCTTTCAAAGCATCCTATACCGGTTGTAATATTCACAGCGACATTTGGCTATAAAATGGGTGCGGGGAATGCGGAGGGGGCAGGCGTCCCCCGTTGCTGAGGCTTAGTCAAAAACCAGGGTCGGAAGGCCGGCAGAAAAAAGCCTCCTGTGTCCCTGACAGGAATACATACTGGATTTTCATGCTTCGTTGTGGCGCGCAGGCACCATGGGGGTTAATCAGAGTTTTCTAAAGTACTGCAACGTTGCGTATGATTTACTTTACTACTACTTCGATTTAGACTTGTCATTAAGGTCACTTGGTAATAATAATTGAAAACAGTATAGTCATTTTTGGGTGATTCCTATGTTATACGGAAAATATCGTCTTTATTGCACTTTTGAAACTGAAGCCATGTTACCCTATTTCAAGGGATCCACGTTCAGAGGCGTTTTCGGGGTAGCGCTCAAGCGCGTTGTCTGCGTTCTTAAAAATGTCAAATGCGAAGAATGCCTACTCCGTCCTCCTTGCCTTTACGTGAGAGTCTTCGAAGACCGATCCGGAACTCCCCGTCCCTTTGTGATAGAGCCTCCAATGAGCTCTCAAACCCATTACCCGGAGGGTTCTTCCTTCGATTTCAATCTTATTCTGTTTGGAAATGAAAACGAAAACTTGGGTTACTTTATCTATTCTCTCGTTCAGATGGGCAGAATCGGGATTGGGAAAAGAATAAATAGTGAGAGAGGCCGTTACGTACTGCAAAGGGTAGTACATGGAGAATCTGAAATATATTCTCGGGAAACTCAGGTGTTGAATCTGCCGGAGGACTTGCAGGATATATCACCTGATAACCTCGTTGCGGCCAACAAACCGTGTCATAGGCTTCGGGTAAATATTTTGACGCCACTTAGGGTCAAATTCAAAAACCGGCTTTCGGGAGAACTTCCATTTCATGTGCTGGTAAGAGCCATGCTCAGACGCGCTTCTTCTCTCTTTTCGAACTACGACTTGAGAAATCCCGATCTCGATTACCGCGGCATGGTAACTCGGGCAGGAAAAGTAAAAATTTCGGAATCAGACCTGAGGTGGTATGATTGGAGAAGGTACTCCAACCGCCAGCATCAATCCATGCGGATGGGCGGAATGGTCGGATCCATTGTGTACGAAGGGAACTTAACCGAGTTCATTCCCCTCGTGGAATTTTCCAAGAACGTACACGTGGGAAAACAGACAACTTTTGGCCTTGGGAAAATTTCATACGAGATACTGGCATGAAAAACGTGCTCCTAGCAGTATGTGGGTTGAGCCCCCAGGTAATCACAGAAACCCTCTATGCGCTTCACCAGAATTACCAGAAGATAGACTCCATTCACGTGATTACC
This sequence comes from Desulfobacterales bacterium, assembly GCA_026983715.1. Lineage (GTDB taxonomy): Bacteria > Desulfobacterota > Syntrophobacteria > B119-G9 > B119-G9 > B119-G9. The sequence goes on along the minus strand of JALSTM010000095.1, from coordinate 1,191 downwards.
ACTCGAGATGGGAAAGAAAAGATCTTTGCCCAGCTTCTGTCAGGAAAGTCGGGGCACTATTCAAGGTACCTTGATGAGTACGGCATTGATCCGTCTTCCATTGATTTCTGTGCTGAAAATATTCACGTGATTACAGATGAGCACGGAAACGAAGTTCCGGACATTATGACGGAGTCGGATAACGAAAGGTTACTTAAAAAATGCCTTGAACTGGCGTTTCTTTTTACCAGCGATCCTGGTACGGCGGTATTTTTTTCTGTTGCCGGCGGCCGCAAAACCATGAGCGCTTGCCTCATGGTTGCAGCACAAATGTATGGACGGCCACAGGACAGAGTTTACCATGTTCTGGTGACACCTGAATTTGAGAGTAACAGGAATTTTTTCTATCCACCTAAAAAACCTCAAACTATTGAACTTTTCGACTACCACGGACAGCCTTTTTACAAAAGCACCAAGTACGCAGAGGTTACCCTGGTACACATTCCCTTTGTATCGATAAGAGAACGCCTCTCCGGGAGCTACTTGTCAGAACCCAAGGACCCTGGCACGCTAATGTTGTCACTCATAAAGGAAGAAGAGGCAAGGCTCACAGTGAACCTGGTGGAACTGAAGGTGAGCTACAAAAACCTCGAGGCAGATCTTATGCCTGCACGGATGGCTCTTTATGCGTTTTTCGTTTTGAGGAAGAAAAACTGCCCCAGGGACGTGCAATCTTGCGGTAAGTGTACCGATTGTTTTCTTGAAATTCATCAGGTACTCGAAGAACAGGAAGCAATAGCGAGGCTTTACATGCAATTTCAGAAAAAGAGAGCCTTCAACGCAATGAGTGATTCCGGGATCATGAACCTCACCAAGGAGAACTTCAACAGTTACAGGTCCAAAATAAACGCTGATTTAAAAAAGGTTTTTGGTCTCTACGCAACCAAAGAACTGGGGATCTCATCCGTGGGTTCTCGCCCCAACACTCGCTACGGGGTACTGCTTGATAAAAGCAGGGTGGAGGTAATCTTTTGATTTAGAAACACTATGATATTTTTGGATTTCTAGAACTACGGGATCTATTCCTAAGGCAGCGAAGCCGCAACCAAGTTTGAACCGCTAAGACGCTAAGAGCGCAAAGGGATATTCTTTTTTCCTTGAGCAGTGTGTAACTGCTCAAGGAAAGAAGCCTGCCCTTCAGGCATGCTGTTG
>JALSTM010000094.1 GCA_026983715.1 Desulfobacterales bacterium | reverse complement strand
ACGATTTTCATTTAATGGTGCTTGCTCACCACAACGAAGCATGAAAGGTGACGTATTCCGGGTCCACGCCTTGCTCCGGCTGGAATGATGAATCTTAGATCGTTATTATTGGTTATCTTACAATAGGAATTCCAGAAACTCGATTTTCTCAGAGTTCCCCTGAAATGTACCAAGACATGTCTCTTGACGCTGGTATTATTTTGTAATACCATTTATCCACACGCTCGAATGCCAGACCTTGTGGCGGCACTTGAATAAAAGTTTTTCACTTATAACAGTAACCTGAATCCGTTATGACACTTTATACCTAATTTGTATCACATGTTTAAATTGCTGACTGTTAGCCACATAGCGGTGAACGTCACAGATTCAGGATTAATAAATGATAATCCGATGGGGATTGAAAAATGAGTACCAATGAGACGTGCAAGAGTCGTAACACTGTCACTGTAACCTTTAAGGTGGATGAAGAGCTTGCAAATCTCCTCAAGTCTCTTCCGAATCGCTCAGAATTCATAAGGGAAGCCATAATGTCTAAGATGGCCGTTCCATGTCCTGCATGCGGAGGTAGCGGTAAACTTTCCAAGACCCAGGCCATGGACATTAAGGCCCTTCTGGACAGCCACTACGTAGGTCGCTGCCTGAATTGTGGCAGCATGGTCACCTACAGCACATGTACTCAGACAGGTTCTACAAAAGATCCGCGAGAACAGATAAGGATGAAGCAGGCTCTTGCTGGCGGTCCCCTCTATTGTAGAGTTTGCTTTTCAGAGACCAAATTGTGTGAAAAATGTAAAAAATGGTGGCATCCCGCAGAGAAAAGTCACGATTTGAACCATTTGGACGAAAAACAGAAAAGAGGATAGAAAGGTGTCTGGAAAAGAAAAGTTGAATTCTCACATAGATTCTCTTATTGGAGTTCTAAAAAGCCTTGCACTCTTGCTACCTTTGCTACTCATAGCTCCCAAACTAGTAAATGCAACCCCCTTAACTGTAGCCGTGACCATCGTCCCGCAAAAATATTTTGTAGATCAGATCGGTAAAAGCAAGGTCAAGGTGATGGTTATGGTTCCCCCGGGAGCAAATCCACATTCTTACGAACCTAGGCCACAACAAATGATAGCTCTGTCAAAAGCAAAAATATATCTCACAATAGGAGTCGAGTTTGAAAGGGCCTGGCTTGGAAAGATCATAGGCCAGAATAAAAATATAAAAGTTTTTCACATGGAAGAAGATGTAAAAAGAATCTCTTTACCTACTTTGTCAGGCCGTTCGTTCAAGAATTCTCCGCGGGATGATTTTTACCGTAAGGTGAAAACCCAGCAAACTAAAACAGATCCGCACATATGGCTATCGCCACCTCTCGCCAAAAAGATAGCTGAGAACACCGCAAGAGCACTGGTCTCCGCGGACCCGGAAAATGCGGAATTTTACCGCCATAATCTTGAAAGTCTTATTACTTTAATAGAAGAGATTGACCGTGAAATAAGGAATATTTTAAGAAAAAAGAAAGGATGCGCCTTTCTCGTTCTTCATCCGGCATGGGGATATTTTGCCAGGAGGTATGATCTTCTGGAAGTACCAATTGAAATAGAAGGCAAAGAACCTAGCCCAAAGGAACTGAAAGAAATCGTTCAGTTTGCCAGGAAAAGGAGAATAAGGGCAATACTCGTTGAGCCTCAATTCTCGGAAAAAATAGCCAGAATTATAGCCCAGGAGATTAAGGCAAAACTTGTGCCCGTGGATCCTCTTGCTTATGATTGGCCGGTTAACATGATTAAAGTGGCTAGGATAATAGCGGAAATAAGCAAATGAAAAAAGCAGAGATCGATACAAGGCTCCCAGCCATAAAATTTGACCACGTGTCATTTTCATACGATTCTCACGCGGTATTGGAAGACGTGTCTTTTTCCATTAACCACGGGGATTTTCTGGGGATAATCGGGCCTAATGGAGGCGGAAAAACAACTCTTTTAAAACTCTGCCTAGGACTACTTCGTCCAAAGAAGGGAAAAGTTGAAATTTATGGGAAAGAACCCGTAAAGATGCGAAAAATACTTGGTTATATTCCACAGAATCCAAACCCCAATCCCAATTTCCCCGTGTCAGTACTGGATGTTGTACTTATGGGACGTATTTCTCATTCAAAACCGGGTAAACGTTTCAGAAGAGATGATTATGAGTCCGCCAAAGAAGCCCTATCGCGTGTCGGCATGGCAGAATTTCTTGATTCACCTATTGAGAAGTTATCGGGAGGGCAAAGACAACGTGTTTTCCTCGCGAGAGCGCTTGCGACAGAGCCCAAAATTCTCCTGCTGGACGAACCTACTACAGGAATTGACGCGCCATCTCAAAGCATGCTTTTTGAGCTTCTCAAAGAACTAAATTCTCAAATGACCATAGTACTTGTAACCCACGATACCATTGTTATTTCAAGATACATAAAGACAGTTGCATGTGTAAACCAGCGAGTGTTTCTCCACGAAGAGGGGAAAATCACACAGCAAATGCTTGATGCAACATACCAATGCCCGGTAGACCTGATAGCGCACGGTGTACCCCATAGGGTTTTTGATGAACACAATCACGTTAAAAAAAACAAAGAGGATAAATAAAAATGGTGGACCTGTTAAATTACGAGTTCATGAGAAACGCACTAGCTGCCGGAATTTTAATTGGAATTTCTTGCGGGGTGGTTGGGTCCTTCGTGGTGGTAAACAGGGCTGTGTTTCTGGCAGGTGGTATCGCTCACGCCGCATACGGTGGAATAGGACTCGCTTTCCTCTGCGGTTTCTCACCCTTCCTGGGAGCTACCCTTTTTGCCCTTTTCTCATCCACCTTACTCGGTGTCGCTATCCAGAGATGGGATCAGAGGCTCGATACGGTAATCGGAGTGTTGTGGGCGACAGGCATGGCCCTGGGAACAATACTAATAGACCTTTCTCCGGGCTATCACAAGGACGTAATGAGTTACCTTTTCGGGAGCATACTGGCCGTTTCCCGTCCGGATCTCTACTTTATGCTGGCACTGGATATCCTGATACTTACAATTATCGGCACCTATTACAAGGAATTTCTGGCTATTTCTTTTGACACAGAGTTTGCCATGACAGTGGGACTACCCGTCAAGCTCTTCCAGTTTCTCTTCCTGTGGCTCGTAGGCCTTGCTGTTGTGATGATGATAAGAGTGGTTGGGCTTATCCTTGTGATTGCCTTGTTCAGTATACCACCCAATATTGCCGAAACTTTTACTTCCTCCTTAAAAACCATAATAATCTACGGTTCTTTCTTCGCAATTGTCTTTTGTACCCTGGGATTAGTAATATCATACTACTTCAACCTTTCATCGGGCGCCACAATTGTCATGATAGCAGCAATCACATACTTGGTATTCCTCTCCTTGAAAGATCTTGCATATAAATCAAGGCAAATCCAACAATAGCTAACAGAAATCAACAATATTGTTCATACGTTAAAATTCCATGGAGAATATTCTACACCGCGTAAGTCCAATTAATTCAATGGATCACAAGGGTTACTCGGTATTTGACTGTTGATTGTGAAGAATATTGCATATAATTTGAGGGAGCTTTCCCGGAGAAATACGGTGTATTATAGTAACATATTGAATTCACAAGATATTTTAGATTCCCAAAAACTGGCATAAAGGTTGCTACATCATAATAGCGGCGGGCGTTGAATAACTTGTTCTTTGGTAACATCGGAAAGTTAGAAAGCAAGCGGGTTATTCGGGTGGTTGTTCTTCGTTGCAGTTCTTGCTCCAGTTGGTTGTGAATCTGATTGTGGAAAATGTCTTATTCGCGTTGTAGCTCCTCCTCTCTTTGGGTTTTGAAGATCGGGCTTGTTGTTGAAGGTATTGTAGGGGTGGTTGAATCTTGATTTTGGATAGCGGGTTCTAGTGGTTGATGTAGAGGTTGAAGTTCACATTCAAGTGGGAGTCGATTTTGTTTCTGAAGTTCGAGTGGATGTTCGTTTGGTACGGCAAATTGATTTTCTAGCTGATGTTCATGATCTAGCAGCGTTCTTTTAACCCGCCTGGTTTTAGCCGCAAAAGCAGGAAATGCTTTTGCGGCTATTTTTTTGTCCTAAAAACTTCTCGCACGATTGGTCCATTCCATTTCTCATTAACTCATGGTTCCACAACTCACAAAAACCTGGCACGATTAGTTTCCTTTCAAATTTTTTGACAAAAAAGATTTAAAAGTCTATTTATGCAGTGTGTAATTAATTTGATATAGAAGGATCTAAAATGAAAAGAGAATCAGAAGCACTCTTGTATCGCAAGCGTTACCGGGGATTGATCGGGGTAAAGAGTAAGATGCCCATCAAGGATCTCTCGGTTTTAAGCAGAATCTACACTCCCGGTGTTGGTGCTCCATGTAAAGAAATCCATAAAAACCCCGCATCTTCTTTTGACTATACATGCAGGGGGAATTCCATTGCCCTTATTTCAGACGGCAGTCGAATTTATGGCCTTGGGAACGTGGGGGCCCTGGCAGCCTTACCAAAACTTGAAGCAAAGTCAGTTCTTTATAAGACCTTCGCTAACGTGGATGCTGTCCCCATTGCGTTGAAGACTCAAGATGCCGATGAAATCGTCGAAATAGCCAGGGTTCTTGCTCCGACATTCGGTGGTTTCTGCCTCGAAGGACTTGCTGCACCCAAGTGCTTCTCCGTTGAAAACAGGCTAAAACGTGCCATAAAACTCCCTATTTTACACCACGAGCAACATGGCGCTGCCATAATAGTTCTTGCGGCTCTTTATAATGCTCTCAAGGTAGTCGGTAAGAGACTCGAGGAAGTTAAGATCGTTGTAAATGGTGCTGGCGTCGCCGGTATCGGCGTTGCCAAGGGTCTTGTGAGCGCCGGCGCAAGGCACGTAACAATTTGCGACTCTCACGGTGTTATTCACGTCTACCGCATGGAAGGGATGAACTGGGCAAAGTCAGAGATAGCCCGTATAGTGAGACCTCACCTGAAACGGGGAGATCTTCGAACCGCTGTCAAGGGCACTGATGTTTTCATTGGGTTATCGGCAAAGGGGGCTCTTACCGGGGAAATGGTCAGGTCGATGGCAAAAGACCCCATAGTGTTCGCCCTTGCCTTGCCAGAACCGGAAATAACCGAAGCTGAGGCTAAGGCCGCAGGAGCTGGAATAGTTGCGACGGCGTTGCCTGAGAGTGAAAACCAAATAAGGTCTTCTCTGGTAACACCAGGTTTTTTCAGGGGATGTCTCGATGTGAGAGCGCGGGAAGTTAACGAGGAGATGTTCATTGCAGCATCCAAAGCACTTGCCCGTATGATCCCGGACGAAAAACTTTCTTCGACAAACATTATTCCTCGCCAGATGGACTGGAGGATATCCCCGGTGGTAGCAGAAGCTGTGGCAAAGGCTGCCCAGCAAACCGGGGCCGCACGTCTAGGGCCAACGGCAATTTCCCCTGAAAAAATCAAGGAGCGAACGGAAAGCTACATCTACGAGGGAGAGCTTGCATGGTTACCCCAGGAGGGGCAAGATTACGGTAAGATGACCATTGAAGAGGAATCACTGGAACTTCACCGAAGGTACCAGGGTTGTATAGAAATCTATACCAAGATCCCCATAAAAGATGAGATAATTTACAGTAAACTTTACGGCCCAAAGGCCGTGGCCGAAGTTTGTAAAAAGGTACTAAAAGATCCCATGCTAGCGTTCGACTACACCTGTAAAAATAACCTGGTCGCCATTGTCTCCGACGGAAGTGCCGTGCTTGGCCTAGGTAACATAGGCCCCAGGGCCGCGCTACCTGTCATGGAAGGTAAAGCAGTTTTATTCAAAACTTTCGGGGGGGTAGAAGCTTTTCCTATTTGCATAAGTACCCAGGACCCGGATTTTATTGTACGAGTAGTGGAATGCATCTCTCCTGTTTTTGGGGGCATTAATCTTGAAGATATATCATCTCCGAGATGTTTTGAAATAGAGCAAAAACTCCGTGAGATCACGGATATTCCCGTATTTCACGACGACCAGCACGGAACAGCCGTGGTGGTACTTGCAGGGCTAATAAATGCCCTAAAAATTGTCAATAGCAGTCTAAACGAGTCGAAAATTGTGATAAACGGAGCCGGTGCGGCAGCCATAGCGGTGTCAAAACTATTATTGAAAGCCGGTAAACCGCAGATAGTGGTGTGCGACAGGAAAGGAGCAATTTTCAGAGGACGCAAGGCCGGCATGAATCCGGTCAAGGTAGAAATCGCATCCATCACCAATCCGGATAAGAGAAAAGGAGACCTGGGGGAAGTGATTAGGGGTGCAAACATATTTATCGGTCTATCCGGCCCGGATCTATTGACTCCTGACATGGTCAAAACCATGGCCCCTAATCCGATAGTTTTTGCCCTGGCAAACCCGGTACCGGAAATCCATCCCGAAAAAGCTAAAGCGGCCGGGGCAGCCGTGGTGGCAACCGGAAGATCTGATTTTCCTAACCAGGTAAACAATTGCCTTGCGTTTCCAGGTATCTTTCGCGGCACCCTTGATGTTCGAGCAAGAACGATAAACGATACAATGAACATAGCTGCCGCCAATGCCATAGCAAGCCTGGCCGGAGATGATCTGACACCAGAAAACATACTTCCCAATGCCATGGATTTTAGGGTCCCGCCAGCGGTGGCGGAAGCAGTTGCAAGGGCCGCAATCGATACAGGAGTGGCAAGAATACATGTCGATCCGGAGAGAGTGGCGAGACACACGAGAGAATTTATCTACGACGAGAGGTTGTCTTTATTGTAGTAAACCATCATACACGTTGAACTATTTGTGGCAGTATTATTCCTGCTTTTCCGAAGATTGACATGTCAAGTAGCCCTGTGTGAGGTGTTTTCTCAAGGTTGATCTCGACAACCCTCGCCCCGCTCGCTTTTGCCTCGAGAGGCAAAGAGGCGGCAGGTTGTACCACTGCAGACGTACCGATCATGATCATCAACTCACAGTCTCTCGAAGCGCGAAAAGCCTTTTCCAAGATTTCAAAATCAAGGGCTTCTCCAAACCATACAACACCAGGTCTAAGCAGGCTGTTGCATTTCGGACATCTGGGAAGATCCGGAAGAGGAACTCTTCTGTCTTCTGCTTCATAATTGCAGGAAGTACATTTTAGTTTCCAAATGCTACCATGAATTTCAAGGACGTTTTTAGAGCCGGCACCAAGATGTAAACCGTCCACATTCTGCGTGATAAGAACAAAGCTCCTTTTCTTTTTTTCGAGTTCAGCAAGAGCATAGTGAGCAGGATTAGGTTTAACCCTAGCTATCAATTCTCTCCTCCAGTTATAAAACTCCCACACGAGAGCGGGATTTTTGTTGAACGCCTGGGGTGTGGCAAGATCCGTGGCTCTGTACTTTTTCCAGAGCCCATCAGCCCCCCTAAACGTGGGAACACCACTTTCAGCGGATACTCCTGCTCCGGTTAATACACAAACCTTTTCCGCCTCCCCAAGCCATTGAGCGGCAACTCTTATTTTCTCCTCAAGCCTTTCCATCTAACACCTATAAAGCACAAAACCTTGGTTAGAACTCCAATGACGACCTCGAACTTCTGCTTAATTCCTCAAATATCCCAGCGCCACTTGCACGTCATGCCGGATGTAATCCGGCATCCAGACAAACGGTGACAGATTCAGGCTCTACGCTACGCTTCGGCCAAAATGACGAATCTTGGATTGTTCTCGCCGGGCTTGTTTAATTGATTACTAGTTCTAAAGATCCGAATTTATCAGTGTTATCTTCTGTCATTTCGAGGATCCCGCACCCACTCTATGATAATGTTTTCGAGTTAATATCAAGATGTATGGCTTAAAGTGGGTGTGGGAGACGCGGCAATCTCATCAGTAAGGGATTGAGGATTAGGGATTAATCAGCTTCTGCTTTAGCCCGTAATCCATCAATCCTTACTCCAGTCTTACTCGCCATAATCAGTGAGATTGCTTCGCTTCGCTCGCAATGCCTGTACTTAACTTTAGTAACCCCCCACGAGTGTCCCTATGATCCATCAATTAGTATCCAAGAACTTCCTCGCAATCATCTGGGCGATCATTGGAGCATTACCACCAGCGCGGTTGTTTACGATCACGTTTGCATCAAAACCTTCATCAATCGCCTTTTTCATAATTTCTACGGTGTCATCTATCATGTCGCTGTTAATCATTCCTTCCACGATCTTGTCAAAAGGATGAGCCTTTACGTACGCTTCTTCGTAGCGGATTCCACGAGGTGTCATAAGCCTAATTACTGCATTTTTACCGGAATTAAAAAACCTCTCCCCGGAAGCCCGGAACTGAACCTTGAGCCTAGGCAACCATGTCCAATGGGAGAGCACCTGGCCTATTCCGTATTTTTCAAGAACACGGAAAACTGGTTTGCATAGATAATCCCTCGTTCTGAGTTCAACATGGTAACCATCATCTTCCGGGATATTACCAAAAAAGTGATCAAGTTCACTGGCCAGTTCCCCCGGCGGTACCCTGTAACTTTTTTTCTGGTACTCCTGCTCGAAAATTACACCCCGAAGATTTCTCCCCAGTATCTCCCTGGCAGGCCCATAAAACCTCTTTACAAAAGTATCAACATTGAGATATTCCTCGTTTTCTACAAAATCTCCTTTTCTCATCAACTTTCTTGCAAAAATAACCTGAGGAACTTTGAGTATTAACTCACCACTGTTGTTCATGTTGGCTTTGTATTCCAGGAGTGTACGGAAAATCCTCGTGGGTCTCTCATTTTCGTCAAGAAGTAAGCCATAGAACGTGAAATCGAGTTCCAATACCCTAAAATGCTCGAAATATTCTCCAACACTCTCAATGGGAAGAATTTCTTCCACAAGCCTTTGTCCACCTACCTGCTTTGTTCTGCGGGTAATCTTTCCCCTGTACAATTCAGGAGAATAGATTTGCCCCAGCCATCCGGCGTATCGGTCGCTGGCGGTTCCCAAAAAAACATTTTCGTGTATATCCCTGAAGTAAAACTTACCAATCAAGTCATCTAATCTATCGTGTTGCGTTTTCATATGAGGCGGCTTAAGAGATTCAAGCAGGTGGCTTTTATCGGTTGCAACCTTGCCAAATCTTCTTGGCGTAAAATTGCCTTAGGTACCACTGCAGACCCTCTTATCCCTGCTTTCTCAAGCTCATCGAGGTAAGTTGCTGTTTTCTCGTCAACTAATTTATTTTGTTCCTCGTAGAAAGTTTCCAAACAGTTTTTCAATTCATCAATTAAATTACCGGCATTGTTAAGTTCAAGGTTTTGAAGGGCTTTAACCACCTTCAGGTCCCTTTCTTTTCCCTTGAAGGTTAGAGCCCTGGCAAGCTCTTTGACAATTTCCTTTTTGACCGCCTCGGAATCAACCTTACAATATTCGACCACACCATTGCGAAAGTCCCTATCTTTTAATGCACCATCCATATATTTCTGAACCAAGCCTGGAACTTTCTTCAATGTTTCTTCAACGTCCAGAGCTTTTCTCTCCGAGTCGCTCATTTTCAGGTGTTTCGTTTTTTCCATTACCAGGTCCAACGTGCTTTTTATTTCTGCCATTTACAACCTCCAAAATGGGATTGAATGCTATATAGTATTTCCTATACTCGACAAACGATCAAGTCTCAACCTGTGGCGTGCGTCAAACAAGCGGTGGGACGTAAACCAGACCGCAGAAAGGGTACCGAACCCGGTTCCTGCCGCTATCAGGAACATTATCAATATTTGGTATTTTACTGCTTCCACAGGTGGGCTTCCGGCAAGAATTTGTCCTGTCATCATCCCGGGTAAACTAACTATACCTGCTGCCGCCATTGAATTAATAATTGGAATCAAGCCAGTTCGAACACTTTCACGACGAATATCGAGAATTGCCTGGGTGCGATCCTGGCCCAGGATCAGACGTTCTTCGATGATTCGGCGTTGCTCCCACGAAGCCTGTGTCAGGTGGTTAATTCCGAGGGCAACTCCATTCATTGTATTACCCAAAAGCATACCCAGAAGTGGGATGGCATACTGGGGAGCATACCACGGAGTGTTTCCCACGATGGCAATCAGGGCAAAGATTGTTACCGTAAAAGAAGAAATGAACATCGAAACAGTACCGACGCCAAAACCCCAGAAACCCGCAAGCCGCCTTTTCTGGCGTGCTGTGACTTCTCTTCCCGCAGCGAGAAGCATGAAAAGGGCCATAAGCGTTATCCAGGGTAACTTTGCATTTGCAAAAACCGCCTTAAGTACGAGACCGATGAGCAACAACTGTACGGTAGTCCGCAGAGCCGCAATAATTATCTGCTTCCACAATGATAGCTTCATTCGGATACTCAACAAAGCCAGGGCAACAACCAGTACAGCAGCAAGAACGAGATCGGTGTAACTTAATAGAACCATCTTCATGCTTTTATCTCTTCCCTAATCCGTGACGGTGCTTTATGGCTGATTTGTATAACATGTTTAAATTGCTGATTCTTGGCCATAAAGCCACGGAGGATTATAATTCACTTGTTAAGCAATATTTTTCCGCCCTGCGGGTCGTCCACCTGCACCGCATCTTCGGCGTCATCGCCCGCCGGACATAGCGTACTATAGTCCGCCGGGCTCTTCCTTGCATCTGTGGCCCAGGTGAACGATCACGGATTCAGTTCTTCTAGCTCCTTTTCAGTTTTCATAAGAAAGTACCTGCGAGTTATCCTTCTCAGTTGCTCAATGTCATGGGTTACCCACAGGACTGCCACGTTACGTTCTTCAGAATATTCGCTTATTATCTTTTCAACCTCTTCGGCATTAGAAATGTCAAGGCTAGCCGTCGGTTCGTCTAGCAAAAGTACTTCCGGCGAATTACAAAGGAGCCTCACCAGTCCTAATCTCTGTTTTTCCCCCGTGGATAGCCTTCGTACTTCCCAGTCAAGAACGTCCATGTCGAATCCAAGCCTTTCAAGCACATCCATTCTTGGTTCATTCATATGCTCTCCAACCTTATCATGCCACCATTGTGTTTCAGCGGGAAGCATTCCAACCATTTTCCTCCATACGGGAGCACTTACGTTATTACATTCCACGTCGTCCACAAATATCTGTCCCTCGTGAGGATCGAGGTCTATAAGAGCTCTCAGCATCAGTGTTTTTCCGACCCCAGAAGGTCCGGTTAACCCAACAAGTTCACAGCTATTAATGGTAAAACTGAAAGGGCCATGTACGTGAAAACGAAGTTTTTCTACTACAAGTTTCCCCATTTTACTTTCTTGATCAAAACTAGCAACCCGGACTGAAAAGATGATAGTGCTGCATAGGTTTTTATAAAACCGCGTACCCGCTTCCACCCAGGTAGCCATGTTTCTTTAAGTAAGCAAGGATTTCCTGGGCTCCTTCCTCAGGCGAGATATCCGTTGTATCGATTATAATTTCCGGATTCTCAGGTGGTTCGTAAGGATCGTCAACGCCGGTAACCCCTTTTATTTTGCCGGAGAGTGCCTTTGAATAGAGTCCCTTGGGATCTCTTTTTATGCAAATTTCCAGGGGGGTTGCCACGTATATCTCTATGTATCCCCCGTAGCGGGAAATCAGGTCACGGTTATATCTTCTGGATTTTTCATATGGAGCAATCGGGGCACAAATGGCTATACCTCTGTTCTTCGTGATTTCGCTCGCCACGAAACCAATCCGGATCACGTTTATGTGCCTGTGTTCCGCAGAAAAACCAAGTTCGCTGGAAAGGTGTTTTCTGACAATATCTCCGTCAAGCAGGGTAACAGGGCGATCCCCCATCTGGAGAAATTTCGTATAAAGTATTTTAGCAAGCGTGGACTTACCGGAACCCGCCAGCCCCGTGAAAAACAGCGTGAAACCCTGTTTGCTTCTCGGTGGATAAGCCCTTCTGAGTTCCCTTACCACTTCCGGAGGGGAATACCAGCTTGGGATCTCCAGCCCCAACTCCAGCCTCCTGCGCAGTTCGCTCGCCGAGAGCATCTTCGGCGTAAGATCTTCACTACATTCGTCTTCGGGAACGTATTGCCCCTTTTCTTCCACGTACACCATTCTTTCAAACGGAATTGCCTTGATGCCGCACCTGTCTTCGAATTGTCGCACGTACTCTATGGCGCTGTAGCGAGGATAATAAGCAGGCCTGTTGGTTGCAGTGAAAGGATCTGCATGATTGGGGGTTATAATAATGTAACTGCAACCATAGTTTTTGTTTATTATGGCGTGAAGCAGCGCTTCCCGGGGGCCAGCCATACGCATCGCAAAGGGAAGAAGATTCAGGAGCACTGTCTCCGGAGGATAGGTGTTTACGATAGCTTGATAGCAGCGAATTCGAGCATAATAATCTATGTCCCCAGGGCTGGTCTGCCCAACAATGGGGTGCAGAAGGATGTTCGCGCCGACCCTGTTTGCGGCGCGCAGTGTCATTGCCTTGTGAGCGTTATGAAGAGGTCTTCTGGTCTGAAATGCCACAACTTTTCGCCAACCCATTTTTTTGAAAAACTGCCTCACTTCCGCTGGTGTTCTCCGGTAGAGCTTATAGTCATAATGATGGGGCGGGGACAAACCCTTTATTTTGCCTCCAAGATAGATCGGATTTGTATTTTCGAAAAGATAAGATACCCCCGGATGTTCTCTTTCGTCCGTCTGGTAAATTTTCCGTGCTTCAGCCTTTATGTCCGGTTCCCACATGTCTTCAACCGTAAGTATAGCCAGTGCAAAACCTTCCTGGTCCCTCAATACCAGCCTTTGTCCCATTTCCAGATTTTTTGCAACTGTTTCAGGAACATCTAATGTTATGGGAATGGGCCACACCGTTCCATTGGGCAGACTTACATCATCCAGAACAGACCGGTACTCGGCTTGAGTCATGAATCCTCCAAGCGGTGAGAAAGCACCGTTTAGAAGCAATTCAAGATCACAAAGTTGGCGCGGGGTTAAATTGATGGATGGTAAGTCATGCACCACCGCTTTAAGTTCTTCCGTTTCTACATTTGATGCAAGTAATCGCCTCAACTTGCCCCCATGAGGCTTTATTAAGCTACCCATTGCTCTTACCTCGGATTTTGATTGATCATACGAAGAGTCTATTTATGATGAAGTAATCTGGTGCTGCTTTATTTTGTAAAGGAGAGCCTTGTAACTTATTTGGAGAATTTCAGCAGCTTTTCGCCTGTTCCAGTTCGTTTTGTGCAAGACTGACAATATGGCCTTACGCTCGGCTTCTTCTATGGCACGCCTTTTCACTTCCTTAAGTGGTAAGAAAACACCTACTTCCTCATGGCTGGTTCTTCCCGCCTCCCCTACTTGACCATGTTCCTGTGCTGCGGGTTGGTCTTTTCCACGATCACGGGTTCCTTCTTGTCTTCGCAAATCTAGTTCAGCCTTAAGCGTCTGCCAATCTTTCAAAATTACCAGCCGCTGCACAACGTTCCTCAATTCCCGAACGTTCCCGGGCCACGGATATTCCTGGAGGTACTCCTTGATCTGCTTGGTTAACTGGAAACGAGTTCTCGGGTATTCTTTCCGAAATTGCCTGTAAAAATGATTTACTAAAAGAATGATATCTTCTTTTCTTTCCCGGAGTGGAGGAATGTAAATCTTGATAATATTCAACCTATAGTAAAGATCTTCCCGGAATGTTCCCTTCCTTATGTTTTCTTCCAGGTCCTGGTTGGTGGCGGCCATTATCCAGGTATCTACTTTAAGATCTCTTGGGGAACCTAACCTTGAAAATTGGCCATCCTGAAGAACTTGCAGTAGCTTCGCCTGTAATTCCAGAGGCATATCCCCTATTTCATCAAGAAACAGGACTCCCTGATTAGCCATTTCAAACTTACCTGGCTTATCCTGGCTCGCCCCCGTAAATGCCCCCTTGGAATATCCAAACAACTCACTTTCGAGTAATTCCCGGGGTATAGCGGCGCAGTTAATCTTTACGAAAGGTTTTTTAGCCCTGGGTGATCTCAAGTACAGTTCCTGGGCAACCAGTTCCTTCCCTACGCCACTTTCTCCACAAATAAGAACATTCAAGTTCGTGCTTGCGACCTGATCGATCAGTTCCCTGATCTTGACTATCTGCGGGCTTTTTCCAATAATCTGCGACTGTCTCTTAGGCATAGACAAACTAAAAGAACCCCTTTAATATTACCCCAGTTGGTTTTCCCGGGAAGCCTTATGACCCTTGCCGAAACTGCCCCATCAAAAACTAGTTGCTTAGCAAATGATCAATAACCTTTACCAGTTGGTCCATGGCAAAGGGTTTTTCTAAATAATAATCAGGTTTCCTTTCCCTGGTCAACTTTTCTACTTTTTCTCCGTAACCTGTCATTGCAATCACAGGAATGTGGCCAAGTTCATTCTTAATGATGGATATCAGGCCGAGTCCGCTAATGTCTGGCATCACTATGTCCGTTAGGACAAGGTCAAACTTGTTCGACCTCAAAAGCTTCAAAGCTTCCAGGCTGCTGCTAGATCCAACAACGTCAAAGTTACACCTCTTTAGGTAATCCACCAGCGTTTCGAGGAGGTCCACGTCATTGTCCACTATCAGCAGCTTCTTTTTTTTCTTTTTAGCCATTCCGAATGTAATAACCAGCTTGATTAGCAATGAAAATTAAAATAAATTTTAAAGAAATCCTGCACAAACAGCTGTTTCCGGGAAGATTACAACTCTAGTAAATGCTAAAATAGCACGGAAAGCAAACAAAGGTCAATAAATGAATTATACGCCACCGTGTGTACTTACAGCACAATGAGGCAGAACCATGGAAAGTACTTTTTACGAGACAATTGATCACACTGCAGATATTGGAATACTGGTAAAAGCAAAAGATGTCAATTCCCTTTACAAGAACGCTGCACTGGCATTTTTTGACCTTTTGACAGGGCTTGAAAAAATAGAAGTCAAAAAAGAAATAACTCTTCACGCTGAAGGGTCTGATCTCGAAGAACTTATGGTTAACTGGTTGAGTGAACTACTCTTTCTTTTCGACAGCGAAGGTTGGCTATTTAGGGACTTCCAGTTAGAATTACAAGACACCAGCATTAGCGCTACCGCAATGGGCGAGACATTTGACCCCGAAAAGCACGAAATTTACCATTACATAAAAGCAGTAACTTACCACATGCTGGAAGTAAAAAAGGATGAAAGAGGATGGGTAGCTCGGGTTATCTTCGATATTTGAGGAATTGAGGGGGAGATTCATGAACGGAGAAATAAAAATAGGAAACGTGAGGGTAAAAAGGTTAGATCCTTTCAGGATAAAGGTGCTGAAACAGGGGAAGATGCGCACAGAAGGCCTCGTTTATGCCGACGAGGAAATGTTGCAAGAGATAAGCAAAGATCAGAGCCTCCAGCAGGTGGCAAACGTTGCATGCCTGCCCGGAATCGTTGGTTACTCCATGGCGATGCCGGACATTCACTGGGGGTATGGTTTTCCCATTGGGGGTGTGGCAGCCTTTGATTACGACGAAGGGGTAATATCGCCGGGAGGAGTTGGCTACGATATAAATTGCGGAGTACGACTTGCGCATACGCAGCTTGACTACCAGGATGTGAAAAAGAAGATACAGGATCTCGTACAGCTCCTTTTTACAAATATACCTTCTGGAGTGGGTTCAAAGAGAAAAGACATAAAGTTGAGCGAAAAGGAACTGAAAAAGGTCTTGAGAGATGGCGCCAGGTGGGCAGTACAAAAAGGCTTCGGGCTACACGAAGACCTGCTTCATATTGAAGAACAGGGATCAATCCCTGGGGCAGACCCTGAAGCAGTTTCCAGCAAGGCCTTAAGCAGGGGAAAAGATCAATTGGGAACTCTCGGCTCCGGTAACCATTTCGTTGAAGTGGGTTACGTGGACCGGATTTATGAT
>JALSTM010000093.1 GCA_026983715.1 Desulfobacterales bacterium | reverse complement strand
TTGTTCACCTGGTCCGCAGATGCGGTGCAAGTGAACGACCCCTAGGTCGGTAACTTTTGGCTACTCGCAGGTCGCAACATCAGGTGATGATGAAACGAGCCCACGGATTTATCCATTCCCGCGAGCGTTGGCTAGAATAATAACCGATTTCATGGTTGGTTGTGGCGCAGGGTGTCATGCGGGATAGTCTCAATTCACAGCATTGTTACGATCTATTATGCAGTTTCTTTCCTTGGTTACCATCCCACGTGACTAAATGTCTATTATAATAAGGGGTTGAAGATGATGAATTCCGAGTTAAACTAAAAGTAGGTCTTTGAGGAACAGGCGATGAATCCGCAGCAGATCTACTCCCTCCTCTATGACCTGAGTGGGCACTAAGGGTTTGGCCGCGTTTCGTGGCCTTGTTGGGAACCTTTTGCGGGGCGAGCAGGAGGGACATCATGTCATCACAACAAGATTCAAAATCTAGCATCGAGAGCCTCGGTTTAGGAGATCATGTCTGTTTAATTTATCAAACAAAAGATGAACACAGGCAATTTCTGCAATCATTCTTGATAGATGGTATAAGGCGAAATGAAAAGATTATCTATCTGAATAGCTCAACCAGTGTTGATACCGTTCTCAATTATCTAAGAGAAGCTGAAGAAGACGTTGATTCTCTTCTTGAAAAGGCGCAACTTCGTATTATTAGTGCGCAAAGCGTGTATCTGCGCAAAGATGCATTTGATCCGGGGAAAATGATGACGTTTATCAAGATCAGAACCGAGCAGGCTCTGGACGAGGGTTTCAGTGGACTTCGCATCACCAGTGATATGGGATGGGTGCTCAAAGGGAAACCGGGATCCCTGCGCCTGATAGAATACGAGGCCAAATTGAGTAAACATATCAAAAGGGAAAAGTGCCTCATTATGTGCCAATATAACCGGTGTTATTTTAATTCTCCCCTTCTTTTATACGCAATAGCGACTCATCCAGTGGTTGCTGTGGGAACGAAGATTTCCGAGAATCCTTTTTACTTGGCTCCGCCAGCCTTTCTGGGGCAAGATGACTCGTCTAAAGTGTTGAATTTTTGTTTAAATAGGCTTACCGGAAGCAGGATCCCTGATGACGAATTTGGCATAAAACAGATGAAAGCGGTATAGAGTTGAGGCGTTCATTTCGGCTAAAAGGAGGCAGACAGCGAAGCAATCTCCCTGGGATATAAGACTCTAGGAGATTGCTTCGCTGCGTTCGCAATGACACTACTTTAGCCGTACGCTGCTTTCTGAGATGACGCTTGGGCAGAACTTTTCAAGGTGTTTTCTTAATTACCCGGCTACCGTTGTCTTTTTTTCGTGCGATTGCCTTCTCAGTTGGCTCAGGTTCTTTCCCGCAATCAATGTGGTGCCAGTCTGTAAACCCCCAGCCGTATGACCACTGGTAGGGCACCCGAAAGCCAATGGTCTCTGCAGCTTCATAAACCCACCTGGGGAGATTTCTTGCATCGATTCGATGCAATCGGTCCCTGTTGAACTGTCGCTTTGCTTTACTAATAGGATTTGGGGAGCCATCCTTAACGTCGGGAAAATCAAAGGAGTTTACATCAAAGGCACATCCGATGCGATGGTTCGATCTTCCCTTGTGATGACCATGGATAATCTCTGAAAAGGTATCACACTTTTTACTTATCACCCTGTAGTGGAAGTCACCGTTTATCTCGTCTCTGAATTCCACGCAAGTGAAGACCGGCGGAAGTTTTTTTTCGACAGCTGCATAGGTATCTTCCCCGCACCTCACGGACATAATGGGAACTCTTAAATTGGTGTCAGCAAGTCCTTCCCGGAAAATGTACTGAAAAAAAAGGTATGCAAAGGGGGCAAATTCCCTGGAAGTCTCAATGTATATCTTGGATGGTCGATAATGTTTTTTGTCGTTTACGTTTCTCAAGCTGGGACAAAAGTAGATATAGCCGAGATAGCGATCCCTGGAAGTTACGTCTTCCCACTTTTTCTTAAAACCTCCATAGAGCTTTACGGTTATAGAATAGCGAGGAATCCATACCGGAATGGCGAGACGTACTCCTTCCTTGTGTCCGTCCTTTGATTTCAAACGCCTGAAATATTCCCAGCTCCACGGGATGTTATGGAATTCGATCTTCTCGGCTGCCTGACTTCTAAGTTCGTAGAGGTTCTTTATCCCGGCGATTTTATAAGCAAGCTTGATTTTTCTTTTCCAGTCCAGAAATCGTGCCCTTCTACTCATCCCCTTGTGATATTTTAACGATACCTTGCGAAGGATAATTTTCATCTGATGATCTAAGTACTTCTGGGATGGATTTAGGTATGCAGAATAATCCTTACGGGGTAATGCAGCAGCAGTTGATGAAATGAAAAACAGTACGGCAAAAACAAGCAAGGTTAACGTGGTAGAACAATCTTCGATTTTCGCGTTTGCTGAGTTTGTCATGGGGAAGGCCCTCTTACAACCATACCGGTCTATATTCTAAGATCTTCTTTCTCTCCTGGACTTGCATGGTTCAAGTTGATTAGGTTTTTTAGCTCAGCCCAGTTGGAAACTCGAATGAACGGGTGAGGTTCCCGATTCCACGGTTGATCAAACACTATGGGTTCTATGCCTGCTTCGCGCAGCATGTGGCAAGTCTCTAACCTGTCTTCGACGAAATACTTAACGTTTTCTTCTTCCAATACGTCTAGCTTTTTCTCCGGATTACCGGTGGCGTATACCTTTATTCTTTGTTTGGGAACCGCCGGTAACTGATTGTAGATCCAATTTTTTATACTGTCTTCCCAGATACGTGCCGTTACAAAAATGAGAGGGGCATGGCGTGATATTTCTGTAAGTATCTCCGATGCCTTCGGGAAGGGCCTGGTACGCAACGTGTTTTCGTCATCAAGCGCCTTGCATATTATCTCGATAATCAGTTCCTTGTCGAGGTTTAAACATTTGCTTAGATCGAAACTGGTTATGCATTCATGCTTTACGTGGGATATGCCGTATTCATTTCGGGCTATGTCGATAAAGGTACTTATGGTGTCCGCAAATACTCCGTCAACGTCAAAGGCTATTTCTTCCGGGTTTATAAAGCTACTTTCCGAAACTTCCTTCATTGGCGGTAATTCCTTGTGGTGATGCATATTTCTGAATGCCGGATCAGGTTTTCTATCTTTATGTCATTTTATACGATCGCTGTCTTTCATTACCAGAAAAAGATAGGTTTAGAAATAAGGAATTTCTGATTAATTACTCAGATACCCCAGTGCCACTTGCTCGTCATGCAGAGTGTGATCCGGCATCCAGATAAACAGTGATAGATTCCGGCCCTTCGATAGACTTCGTTACTCATAACGGCGCTCAAAATACGCTTCGCTTCGGCCCGAATAACGGTTTTTGGAATGTTCTTATTGGCTTTTTTTATTGTATAGGACATCCGGAAGTCCGAATTTATCAGAGTCTACTTAAATAGCTCTGTGGATCATTAATGAATCAAACAAAGCATGGGAAAAACCGATGAATCGGTTCCACGAACACTCGCTACCCCATACCCACGGTTAAAACCGTGGGTTAAAGCCTAATCCGAGCCAGGTGATGAGCAAAATAGCCCACGGTTTTAACCGTGGGTATAAATAGGGTACCTCCACAAGAACCGAATCATCGGTTTTTCTAAAGAAACCGTTGTAACCCGTTGAAATTATTATATGTTACAATATTATGTAAAGATTTTGAGTTTTTTCGTTGTTCTTTTGCCTTGTAATCGTTTTCATGCTTTGTTGGGGTTCTCTACATCATGGGGATTAATTACCGGAAATTTTAGTTATTCCAGTTTATATAAAGGAAATACCCAGGTTAATAGTGCTCCAGCCGCCGCAACCCCTGCCCCGAAATAAAAAATCCAGGGTAGTGAAAACTGGTCTGCAAGCCAACCAGATAGCATGGAACCACTTATGAAACCTGCGTCAAAAACCCCGGTAAAGACCGTCATGAGTGCAGGCATCTCTTCGGGACTTCCTTGGTCCACCGCTAGGACGTTTAATAGCGGATAGAGAATACCCATTCCTGCGCCGTAGAGCACGGTGCATGCGAAAAACATTACCGGATTTCTTATCCCGGGGACAAGTACCAAACCAATAGCAAAGATCAAGAAAGAAAGTATCGTAAAATTCTTTTTATTGTACCTGTCTATGGTTTTTGCCACAAAAAGCCTGAAGAATATGGCAATAGTTGCGGCAACGCCGAGAAATTTCCCCGAAGAAACTTTTAAGGATTCTGCCATAAGGGCGATAAAATTCAAAACTGTTGCCTGTCCCTGGACGAAAAGTACGGTTATTGCGAGTACAGCAAGAAAAGATTTCTTGCTAAGAACCGATTTGTAGGAATTCCCGGAAGTGCTCTCGGGGATTACCACTTCTTCGGGCGTGAGTAAACAAGACAAGATTAATCCAGATAAAGCGAAAACACTTTCCACCTTGAAAAGTAACCCGAATCCAAACCATCTAATTAAATGTTCTCCCATCAAGGGCATTGTGGCGATGGCGAAAAGTATAACCGCGCCAACGAATCCAAAGGCTTCTCCACGCCTTTCTACCGGTATCCGCCACGAAATACCGGTAAAAGACGAAGCTATGAAGGCCGAAAAACCAACCCCGTGCAAGGTCCTAACGGCATAAAGAAAGAGGTTTATCTTTTTTGCGGCAATATAGAGAAAACCGGCGACGAATATCAGGAAAAGGCCGCCAAGAAGGACCTTTTTTTCACCCAGTTTTTCCACGAGCCAGCCCATGAGGGGGCGGGAAAGAACGGTACCGGCGGGGAAAAGCCCCATTACGATACCTATTTTTGTTTTGCTTGCCCCGTGAGCTTCCAGGAAAAGCGGGTAAAGGTAGAAAAAGGCAATGTGTGAAAAAATAAAAAAGAACAATATGTTGTAAAATATGAAAGCCCTATCAAAGAGAGCCTGCCGTATGGATACGTGGGTGATGGGGCTTAATCTTTTCATTTCTTATAATACTTGCCCTGGAATAGGACGTGCTTTTTCATATATGCGTGTATCATGTTTACATTTTTCCGCTTCTCAAGTGCCCACGCGGGAGCCACCAGTTCGTGTCTGTGAGGATCCCCTGTTATTCTCTGGATTACAACACGAGGAGGAAGATGGGCAATAAATTCTCCCACCAATTTCACGTACGTTTCCCTATCCAGGCACCTGTAATTACCCTCCTCGTACATCTCGTGCAACTTAGTTCCCCTGATTACGTAGAGAAGGTGAATTTTTACTCCTTGTATATCCAGCTTGGCGAGGAATTTTGCCGTGGAAATCATGTCTTCGGGATTTTCTCCGGGAAGCCCCAGAATCACATGCACACAAACGGGTATTTTTCTGAGCCTTGTTTTTTCAACTGCTTTCACAAAATCTCCCACACTGTGCCCGCGATTTATTATTTTAAGGGTTTCATCTTTTGCTGATTGAAGTCCGTATTCAATCCATACCAGGTATTTTGTCTGATAACCTGCTAGCAAGTCAAGCACATCACTGGAAACACAATCTGGCCGAGTCCCAACGCTTAAACCAACTACGTCAGGTACGCTCAAAGCCTCGTCATATAGGCGTTTCAATTTTTCTAACGGCCCGTAAGTGTTTGAGAAAGATTGAAAATACGCCAGGAATTTTTTTGCCTTGTACCTTTTGCCGAGGAATTTCTTGCCTCTTTCAAGTTGTTCCCTGATGCTGAGAGTTCTTCCAAACCCCGTTCCAGATCCCCTTAAGTTACAGTATATGCATCCCCCGCGGCCAACCGTGCCATCCCTGTTCGGACACGTGAGTCCTGCATCCAGGGTTATTTTCTGGACCCTGCATCCGAAAAGTTCTCGCAGGTACGAGTTGAAATCCCTGTACGGTTTTTCTGAATTTTCCATAGGATAACCAGGTCGAAATAGTGATATTTTGTTGATCTTGCTAAATATATCAGAATTGTTATCATGTTACAAAATCTGGAAGAAAAGATAAATTGTGGACAGAATAACATGAAAATCACAAAAATCTACGACGTCATAGTTGTGGGTGCCGGGCATGCAGGATGCGAGGCTGCACTCGCCGCTGCAAGAATGGGATGTGACACCCTGGTGCTTTCTATATACCTGGATACGGTTGCCCACATGCCCTGTTCTCCTTCTATCGGTGGGCTCGGCAAGGGTCACCTGGTGAAAGAGATTGACGCACTGGGTGGGGAAATGGCCAAGATTACCGATAAAACGGCCATCCAGTTTAGAACTCTGAATACCAAGAAAGGCCCGGCGGTCCAGGGAACTAGAACTCAAAACGACAAGGTGCGCTATCGGACGCTGATGAAGCACGTTCTGGAAAAGCAGGAAGGACTTGAACTAAAGCAGGCACTGGTTGAAAAACTGCTCGTGGAAGATGACAAGGTGGTTGGGGTTATTGATGACCTGGGTAATTCCTTTCTAGGTAAAACCGTTATATTGACTACCGGTACGTTTCTCCATGGGTTAATCCATATTGGAATGAAAAAGATTCCCTCCGGGAGAGCAGGCGAGTTCCCATCCAATGCCCTGGCAGACAACCTGCGAGATCTAGGATTCCAAATGGGAAGGATGAAAACGGGAACTCCGGCAAGGCTTCACCGTCGTTCTATAGATTTTTCCCAATTTACCGAGCAGAAAGGTGATGAGATAATTAAGCCGTTTTCACTGTTTACCGACAAAATTGCCCTGCCACAGGTTCCATGTTACATGGGAAAGACAAGCCCAGAGACTCACAAGATAATCGCGAAAAACATTTCCCTGTCTCCTCTTTACAGCGGCCAGATAAAAGGAGTTTCTGCTCGCTATTGTCCTTCTCTGGAAGACAAGATAATGAAATTTCCCCACAAGGATCACCACCAGATAATTCTTGAGCCGGAGGGTCTGGATACGGAGGAAATTTATGCCAGCGGAACTGGCAACTCCTTCCCTTACGAAGTACAGGTACAACTTGTACATAGCATTCCTGGCCTTGAAGAAGCCGAATTCATGCGTCCCGCCTATGCCATAGAATATGACTATGTTCAACCGACCCAACTATACCCTACCCTCGAAACCAAGCTGGTGAAAGGTCTGTTTCTGGCAGGACAGATAAACGGTACATCTGGCTATGAAGAGGCGGCGGCCCAAGGGATGTGGGCCGGGATAAATGCTGCGTGCAAAGTCCAGGGGAGACCCCCGTTTGTACTTTCTCGATCCGAAGCCTACATGGGTGTAATGATCGATGACCTTGTAACCCGAGGGACAAATGAACCGTACCGCATATTTACTTCCAGGGCAGAGTACAGACTGTTGCTGCGGGAAGATAACGCAGATCTCAGGCTCCTGGAAAAGGGGTACGAACTCGGACTTCATTCTTTAAACGTCTATAAAGAATTGGTAGAACGAAGAGAATTATTGAAAAGAGAACTGGAAAGACTTCACAGGTCAAAGCTTAAGCCCACAGAAGGTGTAAACAGGGAACTTAAAAAGTGGGGTAGTCAGCCTCTTTCAGCCCCCGTTTCCTTGGACAAGATCTTGAAACGCCCAGAAATTAACTACGAAAAATTGAGGATCCTTGAGAAATGCCAGAACAATTCAGAATCGTTATTTACGAATAAAAATAAGACAATTGATGGAGACTTTCGTAACCCGGACGAACTGCCGGAGCGCGTTAAAAGGCAGGTTGAAATTCACTGCAAGTACGAAGGTTACATAAAAAGGCAAGAAGCAGAAGTTGCAAAATTCAGGAACCTTGAACAGGTGAAGATACCGGCTGGCTTCAGCTACAAGGACGTGCCAGGACTCTCCCTGGAAGTGCAACAGAAATTGTCCGAGATCAAACCTCTAAACCTTGGGCAGGCAGCCAGAATTCCGGGAGTAACGGCGGCAGCCATATCCATCCTGATGGTTTACTTGAAAAAACACGGTTGGAAAGATAAAAAACATGACTAGTCGCAGAAAAAAAGGTAAAATAGATAACAGTGAAAGTTAGTTAAAGCTGAATAATTGGGGTGTTCAGCTTTCCTTGTTTTTTTGAGGTTGTAGGGGGCTCGATATGCCGGAGACATTACGGGGTGAAGAGTATACGGGAGGAAAATTTATCACTTATCCTTCTATTGCAGGTAAGAATAAGGCGTGGTTCGCTGTTTACGTGCAAGTGAGGCACGAGAAAGAGGTTTTTTCGCGGTTTCAGAAAAAATCTATTGATTGTTTTCTGCCCTTGCTGGAGAAGTGGAGCAAGAGAAAGGATCGCAGGAAGAAAATTCACGTCCCGCTTTTTCCGGGTTACGTGTTTGTAAATACTGTACTGGACAACTATACCAACGTGGAAATCCTGAGAACACAGGGAGTGGTGTGGATACTAAAAAATTCTGACGGTCCACTTCCCATTCCAGATTACCAAATTGAGAGCTTGCGAAGAATCCTTGATAACCAGATGATTATTAAACCTCATCCTTACCTCAAGGAAGGCGAGATGGTGAAGGTAGTTAACGGCCCCCTGGTGGGGTGCGTTGGGATACTGCTCAAAAAAAACGACAAGAAAGGTAAGCTTGTTGCGAGCATAGATATTATTAAAAAAGCGGTGAGCGTAGAGCTAAATATTGACGATGTAGAACCGGTAAATATTGTTTTCGGGAATAACCCGTAAGAAAAGTCTGATAAATTCGGGTTTCCGGAATTCCTAGAAAAAAGATCGCAACAGCAATCCTAAATCCGTCATTCCGGACGAAGTGAAGCCTATAGCCGGAATCCATCACCGTTGACTATGAAGGCGGCACAACTTGCAAGTGGTCATGGGTTGATTGGCTAACTAATCAAAGGTTCCTCAATTAAAAACCTGAATCCGTGATCGTTCACCTGGGCCGCAGATGCAAGGAAGAGCCCACCGGACCATAGTAAGCTATGTCCGGTGGGCAATGACGCCACATATGCGGTGCAGATGGACGACCCGCAGGGCGTAAAAAGATTACTCGACAAGGTGGAGAATGATCCACCCCGGCTATCTGACCAATAATGAGTAATTTAAACATGTTATACAAATTATCCATAAAGTTTCGTCACGGATTCAGGTGAAAGGGCAGTACGTCTACTTCTGTTCCCTGCTCGAATCCCTCGCTGTGTGTAGGAATAATTACCAGGCCGTCTGCCTCCGTCATGGTAGAAATCATTGCTGATTTACCGTACACAGGTTCTGCAAAAAGACCTCCTTTTTCGTCCCGATGCAATTTTACTCGAATAAAATCAAGGCGCCCATGGACGCTTGGAAGGTTAACCCGCAGCTCTGCCCTAATGGTTCTTCGGAATTTTTCTTCTTGTTTCAACCCTTCAAGGATATGCAAAAATGGTTCTACGAAAAAGAGCATTACAATCATAGAAGAAACCGGGTGCCCAGGGAGTCCCCATATTGCCTTTTTCCCAGAGGTGGCAAAAATAGTTGGTTTCCCAGGTTTTATGGCAATGCCGTGAAATACAAGGTTGCTATCTGGCAGCTTGGAAATCACTTTGACAGTGAAATCCCGCATTCCGATAGAACTTCCACCTGAAAGTAAAAGCACGTCGCTTGGCGGGTCTTTAAAAAGAGCTTCCTTACACAATTCCAGGAGCCTACGCTCATCGTCCGGTACAATTCCGAAGCGTTCAATTGGATATCCCAGGGAAATCAGCCGAGAGTAAATGCTCGGACCGTTTACATCTCTCACCTTCCCTTGCGGTATTTTCCGGGTGCCCGATGGAACGATTTCGTCTCCGGTTGATATTATTGCTATGCGTGGCTTTCGAAAAACCTCTATGCTTTCAATACCCAGCGCTGCCATTAATCCCACGTCCTGGAAGCGGACCAGGTGCCCTCTCGGAAATATCGCACACCCTTTCTTGACGTCTTCTCCGGGGCGAAGCACATTTTCCCAGGGAGTTACGGACCTCGTTATTTCGATGGTTTCTTCATCAAGAAGGTGGCAATATTCTTCCATGATTACCGCATCGGCCCCCTTAGGAAGCATGCCGCCCGTGGTTATGGCAATGGCTTCTCCCGGTTTCACTTCAATGGTACAGGGTGTTCCCATGGAGACCCTCCCGGTAACATTGAGCATCAAAGGCAATCCTTCTGATGCTCCATAGGTATCCTGAGATCTCACGGCATAACCATCCATAGTGGACCTGGGAAAATGTGGAAGGTTCTCGGGAGAATTTATTTGGCAACTTAAAATCCTTCCGCAGGCAAAATCCCTGCAAATTTCTTCTGTTCCAAGGGGGTCGAATTCAGCTATGATTTTTAGAACTTTCTCTGCTTCCACAACTTTAAAGAATTCCATCATGTAAAAATCCTTGAGACTTTAACTTATCTTTTTGTTAAGTATTAAATAATGTTCATTTAAGCCAGACTTAGAGCTATCGGCGTAATTTATTCTTCTTACTAACGATTTTCAATATTATTTTTTTGACTTTTTAAATTGAATATTATATGTGGAACTTAAAATTCATAACAGGCGCGCAAGCTGGCTTGATTGCAAGCTAAACGCTTTTAAAACAAACGTGGAGAGGAACACATGGAGGTTAAAGAAGTTTTAACGTTGGTTGAAGCTGCAAAGATCTGTAATGTTTCTCACATGACCATGTGGCGATGGGCGAAACAGGGTAAAATTAAGACATTTAAGACCCTTGGAGGACACCACAGGGTACTGTGGAGTGACATGGTAGAGTTCCTCGAAAAAAATGACATGAGTCACCTACTGAAGCGAGTCACACCCAGGAAAAAGAAGGTCCTATTTATCAGTTCTCCCATGGTGGGAAGTGATGAACTTGTAGAGAAGTTGAGGGAAACGGGTTTTCTTATCGAATGGGTGGCCGATGGTTTTGAGGCTGGAAGAACCTTCAGCGTGTTTAACCCTGATTGCGTGGTCTTAAACTTTTCCACACCGGGTATCAACGGTCCTTCCATTTGCAGGTCCCTTAAGTATGACCCGGTTACCTCTCCGGTAAAGATCATTGTGTTGTCTGACAATAAGGTAGAAAAAGAAAGGTTAGAGGAGATCGGGGCTGACCTCCTCTTACCCCTCAGCGAAAATTACTCCCTGCTCGTGAAAAAAATAATCTCCGTGTGCCGATAACCCATGGTCTAGCATCTGGAAAAACCGCACGAACGGCAAACGAGGCAACCGCCTTCCCTTTCGATGCTAGCTCCACATTCAGGACACGCGCCCATCTCGGATATAGCATTTGCAATCCCGGCCTTGGCATGATTATTGATAACTTTTGCGATGGCATCTGAACAGGAAACCACCATGGCACCGTTGCTCCATACGGGTGACGGACACCGTATTCCCATGAGCTGCTTCACAATGGCTTCTACTTTTACTCCGGACCGCAGGGCCAGAGAAATCAACCGGCTGGTGGCCTCTATCTGGGAATAAGCACATCCTCCGGCCTTTCCCATCTGGGCAAAGACTTCACAGATTCCATAATCGTCGCTATTTATCGTAACATAGAGTTTCCCGCAGCCGGTGTTTATTCTTTCCGTGACACCTACCGTTCTTTCGGGGCGTGGTCTAGGTTCAACCTGGGTGAATTTTGGCTTCTTGACACTCAAGACTTGCTGTTCTCGGCTACCGTCCCTGTATATGGTCAAGCCCTTGCAGCCTAGTTTGTAGGCTAGCATGTAAGCATTGTACACGTCGTCGGGCTTTGCAGTGAAAGGGAAATTTATGGTCTTGCTTACCGCGTTGTCTGTAAATTCCTGGAAAGCTGCTTGAAGACGAATGTGCCATTCGGGTGTTACGTCGTGAGCTGTAACGAATATTTTCTTGATATCGTCAGGAATCTCGGTAAAATCCTGTATCCTTCCCTTGGAAGCAATTTTTCTAACTAGCTCTTCTGAATAAAATCCTCGTTCCTTGGACATCTCGAGAAAAATGGGGTGTACCTCTACGAGTTCCGTTCCTTCAAGGACCCTCCTTATGAAAGAAACGGCAAATATTGGTTCAATGCCACTGGAACAACCCGCGATTATGCTAATGGTTCCCGTAGGAGCGATGGTGGTGGTTGTGGCGTTCCTCATGTATGGAGTATCCCCATTGTCGTAGATACTTCCCGCGTAACTCGGGAAATTGCCACGCTTCTTGGCAAGTTCTGCCGAGGCCTTTTTCGATTCCTCTTGGATAAATTTCATCACTCTTCTGGCAACTTCCAGGGATTCATCAGAGTTATAAGGAATACCCAATTTTATAAGCATGTCAGCGAATCCCATGACGCCGAGACCAATCTTGCGATTCTTCTTTGTATTTTCTTCGATCTCGGGAAGAGGGTATTTGTTTACGTCAATGACGTTGTCAAGGAAATGTACGCATGTCCAGACACATTCTTTTAGCTTATCGAAATCGATGGAACCGTTGCCTACCATTTTGGATAGGTTAATGGAACCAAGGTTACAGGATTCGAAGGGAAGCAGAGGCTGTTCTCCGCACGGATTGGTAGATTCTATCTCTCCGAGGTGAGGCGTGGGGTTATCTCGGTTAATCCTATCCAGGAAAACTATTCCAGGTTCTCCTGTTTTCCATGCCGAATCAACGATTTTAAGGAAAACTTCCCTGGCATTTACCGTTTTGACCTGTTCACCGGTTCTTGGATTGATCAACCCGAAATCAAGGTCCTTTTCAACGGCTTTCATGAAATCTTCGGTAATGCCGACCGATATGTTGAAATTATTCAATTTTTTGAGGTCATTCTTACAGGTAATGAATTTCTCTATATCAGGATGATCAATCCTGAGAATGGCCATGTTTGCACCGCGCCGTGTTCCGCCCTGTTTAATCGCTTCCGTTGCAGCGTCAAACACCGTAATGAATGAAATGGGGCCACTAGATACCCCTTTGGTAGAATGGACCACGTCGTTTTCAGGACGCAGCCGAGAAAAAGAAAAACCGGTTCCGCCGCCGCTTTTGTGTATCATCGCCGTGTGCTTGATTGCCTCGAAAATACTCTGGATAGAATCCTCAACCGGAAGAACAAAACAGGCGGAAAGCTGGCCAAGGGAGCGTCCTGCATTCATAAGCGTGGGCGAGTTGGGTATAAATTCAAGATTCGCCATCGTTTCGTAAAATTTAAGTGCCAATCCCTCCACGTCGGCATTTTCGTCATACAAGGTGTCGGCTTCCGCAATTGCTCTTGCCACTCTCCAGAATAGCTCTTCAGGAGTTTCTAACACCTGTCCTCTTTCATCCCTCTTAAGGTAACGCTTTTCCAGTACAACCCGGGCGTTTTCAGTGAGGGAAATAGATTTAAGTCCGAAATGGGTCTGTCTTTCCGAAGGGGTGGTCTCGGTGATCTGAGATGAATTGGCCATTATTATTTTCTCCTCCCGATAATGATAAGTATAAGAAAATAAAATCCTTTCGGGCTTGGTGCCCCTAAAGGATAAGTTTTTTACTTACCTGGCATTGCAGCGACAAGTTTTAAGAAAACTCGATGTGAATGGTTCGCAGAAGGGAACCGCATCTTAGAGAGTCCTAATTGTCACTGCAACACTTCCCGAGAACCAGATCTAAATGTTTTCTCTTCCCGGGTATGGTATCGGTTTGCCCGTTCCCGATGACCATTTGTATCACCCCATGCGGGCTGGTTGCTGGCTTATCCGCTAATAACGTTAGGACTTACAGCGATGGGCTCGCACCGGACTTTCACCGGTTTTTCCATTTAAGCCCCCACGGTTCTGTGCTCCACAATAAAGCATGAAAACACTTTTTATTTTAGCCAATGCTTGCCAGAGTAAGTGGCATGAGCATTTTAGGCAATTACCGTCTCGGGATTGGTGAAAAAGTTACCTCTCTGAGCTCCGGTTTATTTTTGTCAGGTTTTAACTCGTAGATTGCTTCGCTGCGCTCGCAATGACTTTTCTTTAGCTTCTTGCTTGGCAGGATTTTTAGGAAGCACTCTACCAGTTTCCCTATCACCCGGTGTTGCCATGTGTGTGTAACCCACGGTTTCAAACGTGGGGATGCACCCGAAGATTATGATTGAACCGATTCATCGGTTTCCCATATCTATAGCCACCATCTCGTAAAAGTGAGATCATTTCAAATCCCCTGGCAAAATATAACTTTCCTTTCTTTACTCCACCGAAACTTTGCTGTCAAAGAGAAAATAGCCTCCTGGTTAGATTTTTCATAAACTATGAATCTTCAAAGATTTCAAACCCATAGCGTTCCTGTATTTTTTGTATGTAGTTCTTCAACAATCGAAGTCGGTAACTAATGCCATCAAAATAAAGGACAGGAGATGGGTGTCTCTGCTCCAGCGCTTCCTCCAAATCCTTGATATAAGGTTTAAGTGCTTCCTCAAGCGGAATTTTCTTTTTTTCTCTTACGGGGTTTTTTAATATTCCAAGCTCTCGCATGCGTTTAACAAGGGTGTCATAGTCCTTGTACACGTGCCCAACTAGGCCTCTTGTTTTAGCAACTCTTATATTGTCAGCATTATCATCAATGAAGAATACTTCTGAAGGTTGAACGCTCATTTTTCTACAGGCGTAGTCGAAAATTTCGGGATCGTGTTTGCTCAAGCCTATTTTGAAAGAAAGAAACAGATAGTCAAAGTGGGAATATATGTTATATCTACGGTCAAGTTCGTCCAGCCACCGAGTTTGGTCGGACAATAGCCCTACAGCGTGGGATGAACGAAGGTTGTCTACTAGCTTTTCCATGTACTTGCGGGGCTTGAATTGCTTGTACATGTATTCTCGGAGTTGATCGATGTCTACCTTGTCCGGAGGAATATTCAGTCCTTTTAGTATCTTATGCCAGAAGTAATCTTCGGTCACTTTACCTTTGACAAATCCGTCCTCAATGCAGATCTTTTTAAATCCAAGATTAAAAACGGTTTCATAGCTCCTGCCAGAGATCCTTGCCAGTCGTCTCAAAAGAGCCGAAAAGCCTTCTCCTCCGTAGACACCGCCATAGTCAAAAAGTATTGCTTTAATCATTTATCGTACCCTAGGTTGTATACTTGGGTGATAGTGTTATTTTTCGCTAGGTCTTTTTAAGACGGCAATGGTAGCTCCCCAGCCGCCACTTCGCGCATCTGCCAACCGGAAGTCAAGCACGAAATCCCAGGATGCAAGTAGCTTGTGAACACGATCCCTTAACATCCCCGTTCCTTTGCCATGAATTATTTTTACCTCGAGGATTCCTTGCCTGATGCATTCGTTCAAATAGTCAAAGAGCAGGTCGTTAATTTCTCTAGGATTAAAGGTATGGAGATCCAGGGTGCCAGTAATTGGAATATGAACAACTTCTGGTATTCCACTGCCATTTTGTGGTAGATTGTTACATGCCATCTCAACTTTGCCTTTTCACCAAGGAGGTTTATCTATGTCAAAACAAATGCTTTTGGCGGCAACTGCAGGCGGTATTTTTATATTTTTTACCGGTTTTTACAGGCTCTACAAGGAAGGCCAATGGACACTTCTTCTCCTGGGATTTCTCATCCTGGTTTCATGTTATTGTAATTATCTGAAAAATAAAGATAAATACAAGTAGCTTTTATCGAACAGCCAGGGCGGATCCTCTAAAACGCCCTTGGAAGCCTAAACGACATCTACCCCACTAGAAATCTGATAACGCCGGTTTTCCCAGAACCTTCAGGTAAAAGGTGTTATTGAGATAAGCAATTATCCATTGATTGTTGTCATAAATAAAAAGATTTGTTGAAGCAGTATCCTGCTTAATCCTCCAGAAATG
Organism: Desulfobacterales bacterium; assembly: GCA_026983715.1. GTDB lineage: Bacteria > Desulfobacterota > Syntrophobacteria > B119-G9 > B119-G9 > B119-G9. Next base: position 266 of record JALSTM010000093.1, on the reverse strand, counting down.
ACTGTTGTCCAAACCGAGCACGGCACAACTTATTACCTTATTCGGAACCCTGTGTGCCACCAGTACTATGCTTTCGTTTGCATGTTTTCTTATCAATTCTTCAATGGCAGACATGGTTCTGTTTCTAACCTCGTCAAGCGTTTCTCCGCCCGGGAAGCGTACCTTGTGGGGTTCCGTCAACCAAAGGTTATAAAGGTCGGGATATTTCTCTTTTACCTCTTTGTTCTCTTTCCCTTCCCATTCTCCGTAGCTAATATCAATAATCG
>JALSTM010000092.1 GCA_026983715.1 Desulfobacterales bacterium | reverse complement strand
AATTTCAACCTGTTTCGGAGAGAATAACAGCGTATCGATTCCAAAGAAAGTGTACATCTCCCTGCACAGCTTTGCCAAGGACTGCCCGGTTAATTCCTCAACAACCAGCTGAAGCAACATGAACCCAAGATCACTGTAACAGGAATTCTCGCCCGGAGCGCTTTCCAGGGATTCATTCATTAGGAGTTTGAAGAGTTCTTTTTTTCGGTAGTTTTCCTTTACCTGAACGAGTATCTTGTAATATGGCTTGTACGCCGGCAATCCACTCGTGTGGCTCAATAGGTGACGTATTGTTATTCGCCCCTTATCTCCAAGGACCTCTTTGCTACCCTGGAAGACACTTTCCAGGCTATCATCAAGTGAGAGTTTACCTTGGGAAACAAGTTCTATTAAAACAAGAGTAGTGGCAAGTGGTTTTGTAAGGGACGCCAGGTCAAAAAGAATCCGGGGGTGGGCGGAAATGTTGGTGTTTCCGGTATCGATATTCCCGTAAGCTTCGTGGAACACAATTTCATCTTTTAACCAAACAAGTATGACAGCCCCTGGAAACACTCTATCGTCAACACCTTTTTGCATTACTGCATCAAGAGTCAACCAGTTGTTTCTTTCGGTTTTATCAGAGAGCATCCGTGGGTCTTTCCAGGTAGGTAAGCGTTTTTGTGTCGCAATCCAGCATGGCACGCAACCCCAGTGGCAGGGTCACATTCCTGGATCCATGACCGACTGGAATCCCAGCCAAGACAGGGATATCTATGTCACCCAGCACCTCTAGTACCAATTCCCATATTGAAGAGACTGGACCACAGGAAATAAATTCCCCTAGAAGGAGCCCACTTAGAGACTCGAGCTTCCCTGCTAGTTTCAAATGATTTAACATTCGGTCCAACCTGTACAAAGCTTCACCCCTATCTTCCAGCAAAAGAATAGCACCCGCAAGTTCAGGTTCATAGCTGGTTCCCAACACATGGCATAGGCATGTCAGGTTTCCGCCAAATACACGACCTTCGGCTTTTCCACCTCTCAAAACTCGTGCGCAAGGAAAACGATATAAAGGGTTTTCATTCGAGGCAAGAACGTCGAGAAGACTTCCGATGTCCTCATCGGGCAACACTCTTAACTGGCTCACCGTTGGGCCGTGGAAGGTAACGAGTTTGCACTTCGACCACAGAGCACAGTGAAGAAACGTAATATCACTGTATCCGACAAAGACCTTGGGATTCCTTGAAATACGTTCAAAGTCAAGTAGATTCAGTATTCGAGAAGACCCATAGCCTCCTCTTACACAGAAAATGACTTGAGAATCCTCATTTTCGAAAGCGTCAATCAGAAGAGATGCCCTTTCGCTATCCGAGCCCGCCAGGTACCTATGGTTGCTACTACAGGTAAATGATTTCTCGGGATTTACCCTAACTTCCCTTAGTTTCTGCAACCCCGCATCAATCATGTGGCCTTCCATGGCACTCGCAGGAGCAACCACCGAACATATTGCAGGGAGGTTAACTGGAGGCGGTTTTATAACCGAGTTCCGGGTATGCTTGCCAGGTCGATTCTTTCCACTCATTTCTTGTTTCTATCAAATATAATTTTTAACCCTCTCAAGGTGAGGTAGTCGTCCACCGCATCTATAGTGTCTGTTTCTTGCGCAATCAGGTGAGCCAACCCCCCGGTAGCCACTACCCTGGGATCGGTTTGAACTTCTTTTTTTATGCGGTTGACTATCCCTTCCACAAGCCCTGTATATCCGTAAATAATACCAGAATTCATGGAGGCGATGGTATTCTTGGCTACCACGTATTTCGGCTTCGCAAAGATCTCCACCCTTGGCAGCTTGGATGCCTTTTGAAAAAGAGCCTCGCTGGAGATCATAACCCCTGGGCTAATAACTCCTCCCAAGTACTCTCCATTGGGGGAGATATAGTCAAAAGTTGTAGCTGTTCCAAAATCCACCACAATGACAGCTTTTCTATATGTCTCGTAGGCCGCAACGGCATTTACGATACGGTCTGCACCCACTTCCCTAGGGTTATCCACGTAGATAGGCATCCCGGTTTTAATCCCGGGCCCTATAATTAAGGGAAGCTTGTTAAAATACTTGTTGCAAAACTCAACGACAGTGTTCAGCATCGGGGGCACAACGCATGAAATCACCGTGTCGGTGTGGGGATCAATTTTGACATTTTTGGCCAAAAAAAGGTTATGTATTAAAACAATATACTCATCGACAGTGCAATCCTGAACGGTTCTTATTCTCCAATCTACCACCAGTTTCCCATCTTCAAAGAGACCAATAACCGTGTTGGTATTCCCTATATCTATTGCCAGCAACATTTTCGCATCTTCAGCCACTTATGAACACTCCACAACCCTTAAAGCAAAATTTCAACATTCTCCATAACACTTTGTTATCGTTTCTGCCATGTCTTTGCATAGTTCATCTATAAGATCCCCATCCTGAGCCTCTATCATAATCCTAATAACGGGCTCTGTACCCGAGGGTCGAATGAGAATTCTACCTGAATCCCCCAGTTTTTCCCGTATCTGCTTTTCTTTCGTAAAAATCTCCGGAAATTCATCAAGGGGTTTTTTTTCCTTGACCTTTACGTTTACAAGCTTTTGGGGATACTTCTGCATCACTTGCTTTAGCTCTGAAAGCGGCTTCATCTCTCTTAGCATTACACTTAGTACTTGTAAGGCAGTGAGTATACCGTCGCCGGTAGTGGCATGATCAAGGAAGATCACGTGACCAGACTGTTCGCCCCCGAGGTTGTACCCGCACTTGAGCATATGTTCCACGACGTACCTGTCTCCAACTGCCGTACGCTCCATCTGTCCACCATTACGGCGTATGGCAATCTCCAGCCCCAGATTACTCATTACAGTGCTCACCAGCGTATTTTTATTCAAGGAACCTTCCTGTAACATGTGTATGGCACATATGGCCATTATGTAATCACCGTCAAGTATCTCTCCACGGTCATCGGCCATTATTACCCTGTCCGCATCACCATCAAAAGCCAGACCTAGGTCTGCGTTGTGTTTTTTGACCAGGTTTGATATTACCTGGGGGTAGAGCGAACCACAACCATCGTTTATGTTTTTCCCATTCGGTTCCACACCAGTCAATATTAATTCGGCACCAAGCTCTTCAAATACTGCAGGTGCAACCTTGTAAGCAGCCCCATTGGCACAATCGAGTACTATCGTAAGGCCTTCAAGTGTAAGATCCTTGGGAAAGGTGTTTTTCAAAAACACGATGTATCGCCCTCTGGCGTCATCTATCCGGGTTGCCTTCCCCACTTCTTCCGCAGTCGGCCGGAGATCGTCAATGCCATTTGTATCTATCAGTTCCTCGATTTTGTTCTCAAGCTTATCCGGGAGCTTATAGCCGTCTCTCGAAAAAATCTTTATACCATTATCCTGGAAAGGGTTATGGGATGCGGAAATTACAATTCCGGCATCTGCTCTCATGCTTGAAGTTATAAATGCTATTCCCGGTGTAGGAAGAGGACCAACAAGGAGCACATCCACACCCATGGAACATATTCCCGAGGCTATGGCATTTTCCAACATGTAGCCGGAGAGCCTCGTGTCTTTGCCGATTACTATTTTGGGCCTTTTGTGAGTACCTTTAAAAAGATAAGCAGTACCTCTGCCTATTTGCATTGCCATTTCTGTGGTCATGGGATAAACATTTGCAACTCCTCTTACCCCGTCAGTACCAAAAATTCGCCCCATGGCTATTTACTCCTTTGAGATTCTAAAAGATATACCCCTTTCAACTCAAAGGGGTATCAGACGACTTTTCAATATAGAAAATATCCTGGAGAATCAAGCTAAATTTGGTCTTTCCACCTTCCCCTTTTAATTAGCTTCTCGAATAGCATCGGCCATTTTAGCGACTTCAACATTATGCCGCACATTATGAACACGGACTATATGGGCACCCGCCAGTACCGCTGCACACGTAACTGCACCGGTGCCAACTTCACGGTCCAGTGGATTTTCCTTCTCGAGAACCTGACCGATAAAAAACTTCCTCGAGGCACCTATCATTACAGGACGGTTTAACATGTGGAAAAAGGAAAGGTATTTGATGATCAAAAGATTGTGCTCCACTGTTTTGCCGAAGCCTATCCCCGGATCAACAATAATTTGCTCTCGCTTGACACCCTTGCTAGTGGCATATTCTATCCGTTCCTGGAGGAAGGTTATTATTTCAGCAATGATGGCATCGTAGTAGGGATTTTTCTGCATGGTCTTGGGAGTTCCAAGCATATGCATTAGGATAACCGGCGTTCCCGTTTCAGCTGCCACTTCAGCCATTTTGGGGTCAAAGCGTAGTGCACTAACGTCGTTTATTATCGTGGCACCCGCTTCAATGGCACGTCTTGCAACACCGCTTTTACAGGTGTCAACGGAGATGGGAACTTTTACCTTTGATGCCAGCTTTTCTATGAGGGGTATAACCCTGCGCTTTTCCTCGTCCTCCTCCACCGGATCGGAAAATGGCCGGGTGGATTCTCCGCCGATATCAATTATATCCACTCCGGCTCTTACCATTTTTTCTGCCTGCTCGAGGGCTCGGTCCGGGGAGATAAACATCCCTCCGTCGGAAAAAGAATCAGGGGTTACGTTTAAAATCCCCATGATCAACGTTCTTTGCCCGAGGCACAGTTTGTTTTCACCGCATTGGAGTTCAAAACGAGGTCTCTCAACAACGCACATCAGGAGCACCTATGGGAGTTCAGCCACATTCTTGTTTCCTTCGGAATCGTTTTCTTCTTGTTCTTCAACTTCCCGCGGTATTTCAGGTGGCCTGGAAATTTTCTGCTTTTCTTTCTCTTTCTTTTCCTTTATTTCCCTTATCTTGGATTCTCTTGCCCTTATCGCCTCTTCGCGTTCCTTAAGGGCTTCCTCTTCACGCCTGATTAGCTCTTTTCCGAGGTCCGGATTTATTTCCATAATCAGTTCATTTATGTCTTCATTAGTAAGCGTCTCTTTTTCTAACAGCGACTCCGCGATCTTGTGGAGCATCTCCAGGTTCTCATTTAAAATACCCTTTGCCCTTTCGTAATTCTGCATTACCACATTTTTTATCTCTTCGTCTATGAGGATAGCTGTTTTCTCGCTAAAATCCCTATGCTGAGCTATCTCGCGACCAAGAAAAATGTGTTCTTCCTTTTTACCGAAAGCCAATGGGCCAAGCTTTTCACTCATACCCCATTCACAAACCATTCGGCGGGCCAGCTCAGTAGCTCTCTCGATATCATTGGCAGCACCGGTAGTTTTTATTCCGAATATAATTTCTTCCGCCGCTCTACCACCCATAAGAATCGTTATATTATTCAACAGGTAATCTTTGTGGTAGGTATGTTTCTCACTGACTGGTAGCTGCTGTGTTAACCCAAGGGAACGGCCTCTAGGAATAATCGTGACCTTGTGGATCGGATCGGCATGAGGCAACAATTTCGCAACAAGCGCATGACCAGCCTCGTGGTAAGCAGTGGTCCTTCTTTCTTCTTCACTAAGAATGGTACTCTTTCGTTCGAGCCCCATCATTACTTTATCCTTAGCGTCCTCAAAGTCTACCATTTCAACGTAGTCTTTGTTCCTTCGAGCAGCCAAAAGAGCAGCTTCATTTACCAGATTTTCAAGATCAGCTCCGGAAAAACCGGGAGTACCTCGTGCGATAACCTTGATATCCACATCTTCTGCAAGAGGTGTATTTTTCACGTGGACTTTTAGGATTTCTTCTCGTCCTTTAATGTCCGGAACAGGGACCACCACCTGTCGATCGAATCTCCCAGGGCGCAGTAGCGCGGGGTCTAAAACATCAGGCCTGTTGGTAGCCGAAATTAATATAACCCCCTCATTGGATTCGAAACCATCCATTTCTACCAATAACTGGTTCAGGGTCTGTTCTCGCTCATCGTGACCACCTCCAAGACCCGCACCCCTGTGCCTCCCAACAGCATCGATCTCGTCTATGAAGATGATACACGGAGCATTCTTTTTCCCTTGAACGAAAAGGTCGCGAACTCGAGACGCACCAACTCCGACGAACATTTCTACAAAGTCAGAACCGCTTATGCTAAAAAACGGCACACCAGCTTCGCCGGCAATAGCCCTAGCAAGAAGCGTTTTACCCGTTCCGGGAGCCCCAACAAGGAGCACGCCCTTGGGAATTCTGCCACCCAGGCGGGTAAACTTCTTTGGGTCTCTCAGGAATTCAATAATTTCCGTAAGTTCTTCCTTGGCTTCATCAATACCAGCTACGTCATCAAAAGTAACCTTGCGAGCGCCGTCGCTTATGAGGCGAGCCCGGCTCTTGCCGAAACTCATGGCCTTTCCACCACCAACCTGCATCTGTCTCATAAAGAATATCCACACGGCTATGAGAAGAATCATCGGAAACCAGCTTATCAGAACCGTGACATACCATGGGGATTCCTCTTCAGGCTTTGCCTTGATGGTGACATTTGCTTTCCGTATAAGGTTAATCAGGCCCGGGTCGTTAGGTGCATAAGTCTTGAAACTTTTTCCATCCAAGCGTTTTCCATAAATGTTGCTCCCCTGAATGGTTACTTCTGCTACTTCCCCACGCTCCACAGAATTGAGAAACTCACTATAGGTTATCTCATTCCTCGCCTTCTGAGGATGATTGAACATGTTAAAAAGAAAAATTACGACCAGGCTGATCACCAGCCATAAGGCCAAGTTCTTGTAAAATGGACTCAACTTATACCTCCTTGACTATTAAAATAACTCCACCGCGAGGTGAGAATCTATCTGATTGATTTCTGTTTGTTATTTTTTGCTATTTTTTATTTATCATGCCCACGTTATATTAGGCAATAGAAACTGTACGCAATACATAGATATGTCACAATATGTCAAAAGCCTGAGTTAATGGATGGATTCTTGATGAATATTTGGAACATTTTGTCATTGCGAGGATCCCGCACCCACTTTATGATAATGTTTTCAAGTTATAGAAGACATGTATGACTTGAAGTGGGTGCGGTAGACGAAGCAATCGCTCTGGAACATCAAAGTCTTGGAAATTGCTTCGCTGCGCTCGAAATGACTTTGGTTTAGCTTTTTGTTCGATACAATATTTACAAAGGCCCTACTAGTAACCGAAAAAGAGTATGAAAGGAAATACACTACGTAAGAAATTTGAAGGTGCAATGCTGGGTTGTGCATTAGGAGATGCCATAGGTGAGCTTGCATTTAAATACCGCCATAGGAAAACCCTTGAAAACAAGATTGACGCCTTAGACCTCCTCGTCTTTACCGATGATACGGCAATGGCGATAGCCCTGGCAGAGTCACTGATTAAAATGAAAGCCATTGACCAGGAAGATATAGGAAACACGTTTGCGAAGCATTACTTGAAAGAACCATGGCGCGGTTACGCAGCGGGGCCTCCCACCATTTTTGCCATGGTAGCCGATTCAAAAATCTCCTACGTCGATGCAGCGAAAAGGCTATACGGAGGTGAGGGATCTTTTGGTAATGGAGCAGCTATGCGTATAGTGCCCGTCGGTTTGCGCTTTTATGACTTGGAGGATCTCTACAACAAGGCGGCAGCCACTGCAGAAGTAACCCACGCTCACCCCGTGGGAAAGGATGGTGCTGCAATTCAAGCTCTTGCGATAGCCCAGGCCGTTAAGGCTGAACCACATGAAAACCTTGATCAGGAAGCTTTTCTTGACATGCTAATATCCTCGGCTCGAACCCGGGAAATCCGGAAAAAATTGACCTTGGTTGACAAACTGATTAGAGATAATGCACCACCTCAAAAGGCAGCCCGAGAACTCGGAAAGTCGGTGGCGGTTCACGAATCTATGCCTTTTTCTCTCTACTCTTTTTTAAAAAATCATCAGAGTTTTGAGGAGTGCCTTTTTTGTGCGGTTTTGCACGGTGGAGATAGAGACACGCTGGGCGCCATGGCGTGTTCCATTTCCGGGGCATACCTAGGCGTAAATAAAATACCCGAAAAATGGCTAACGAAGCTAGAACGAAGGGAATATATAATGGATTTGGGGAAGAAGCTATTTTTATCGAAAATTTCCACGCAGGATCCGAAGAAATAGCTTGACAGCACATACCAGTTGCGTTAAAAGAGAAAGTAACTTTTAGCACGAAGCTAAAACCTGCTTAGACTAAATAATCATAATCGTTTCTCAAAAATAAGCCACGAAGGCTTCGGATGCTCGGGAGAGCAGAGGTTTTCGTGGCTTTTTTGTTGGAGCGCTCCTTCGAATGCGGATGTTACAAAGGAGGTTTTAGCTATGAAAAAGTTGTCAATTATCTTGGTTATCGCGGTTTCGGCGTCTCTACTTCTGACAGTCCCACAGGCATTCGCCCATTTCCAAATGATTATTCCTTCAAGCAATATTGTTACACAATCCGGAAAACGCTCCGTTCAACTCGATATTCGGTTTACTCATCCCTTCGAAGGACAAATGATGAACATGGAGAAACCTGACGAATTCGGGGTTTTCTTCAGGGGCAAAAAACAGGATCTCCTCAGCACGTTGTCTCCTAATAAAATAGACGGCAAACAGGCATGGAGAAGCTCGTACACTTTTAAGAGACCCGGTGACTATATTTTCTACGTATCCCCCAAGCCTTACTGGGAGCCAGCAGAAGACAAGTTCATTATCCATTACACCAAGACGGTTGTTGACGCCTACGGCCTGGAAGAAGGATGGGACGAAGAAGTGGGACTTAAAACGGAGATTATCCCCCTGGTAAGGCCCTATGGAATTTATACTGGCCAGGTTTTTAGGGGAATAGTTAAATTGGATGGGAAACCCGTTCCGTTTGCAGAAATAGAAGTAGAGTGGTTTAACCAGGGAAATCAATTCAAAGCCCCCTCTCCGCCTTATGTAACCCAGGTAATCAAGGCTGACAAAAACGGCGTTTTTTCCTTTGCCATGCCAAAACAAGGGTGGTGGGGATTTGCAGCGCTTTCAGATGGCGGAAAGATCCTGAAGTACAAAGGGCAACCCAAGGACGTTGAACTTGGAGCTGTTTTCTGGGTTTATGTTCATGACATGGTTAGAAAGTAAGCACAGAAGGTATGGAACAAAATGCATATATCAGAAGGAATTCTTAGTGCCCCGGTACTTGCCACGGGTGCAGCATTAACAGTTGTTGGGACTGCCATCGGCTTGAAAAAGATGGACTACGACAAGATCCCCGAAGTGGCAATTTTGTCATCTGTCTTTTTCGTGGCGTCTCTCATTCACGTTCCCCTGGGACCAACAAGTGTACACCTCATATTGAATGGTCTTTTGGGATTGCTTCTGGGGTGGTCGGCATTTCCGGCCATCCTGGTGGCACTCTTCCTACAGGGTATACTGTTCCAGTTTGGAGGCCTAACAACCCTCGGAGTAAATACCATTAACATGGCGTTACCGGCGGTTGTTTGCTACTTCCTTTTTAGACACGCCGTAACAAGTGAAAATAGCTGGGTAGAAATCGGGGGAGCCTTTTGCTGCGGTTTCCTGGCAGTGGGGCTTTCAGGAATAATGGTTGCTCTTTCATTGTTGTTTACAGGGCAATCTTTTATAAACGTAGCAAAATTAATCCTCCTGGCCCATCTGCCAGTAATGCTTATCGAGGGATTGTTTACGGTGTTCGTTGTCAAGTTCCTTAAGAAAGTCAAACCAGAGATGCTCGAGGTTGCAAATGCGACAAACTAAATACGTATTACAAGCTCTGTTCATAATAATACTTTTGCTTTTGTTCGAAGCACCTGTTTCTGCTCACAAGGTTACCATCTTCGCATATGTTGAAGGGGGCAAGGTTTATACCGAGTCCTACTACGTTGACGGAACCAAATGCCAGAATTCAGAAGTAGAGGTTCTGGATAGTAGCGGGAAGGTGGTTTTAAAAGGTAAAACGAATAAACAGGGAGAATTTAGCTTTGTTCCACCTTGTAAAGGTCCTTTGAAAATCGTTTTACGAGCGGGTATGGGACACAGGGCTGAAACAGTTTTGTCGAAGGCGGACCTCCAGGAAGGAGGAAACGTGGCGACGAAGGGATCCGCAGCAGAAACAGAACCAGCTGAACCTAAAATTCAGGCATCCGGACAAAAGACAGGTGAGATCGCCATCAGCCAAAATGAATTAAAAAAGCTTCTTAATGAAACCCTGGACAGGAAACTTCACCCAATCCTGAAATTACTCGTGGAAAGCCAACAGCACGGTGTATCAGCGAGGGACGTTTTTGCCGGGCTTGGTTACATCTTTGGTATCATGGGTCTGGTGATTTACATAAAAGATGCAAAAAAGCAAGGGAGAAGAGGCGAAAATGATTAGTGAACATTTGTCGGAAGGGACTTCCTACTTGCACGATTTTGATCCGAGGCTAAAAATAATAGTGGCATTGATCTATTCTGTCACCGTGGCACTCTTAACGAACTTTACCCTACTTTTTGCCAGTTTAGTCTTTTCTCTTGTCCTTGTTACGTGGGGAAGATTGTCTATTGCAACGGTACTTAAAAGACTCCTCGTAATTAACGGCTTTGTTTTTTTTCTTTGGCTTGTTCTCCCCTTTTCCTACGAAGGGAAAACATTGTTTGAAGTCGGTCCTTTGGCTGCCACACAACCAGGGGTATACCAGGCCCTTAGAATAACATTAAAGTCTAACGCCATCATTCTCTGCTTGATGGCTCTCCTTTCCACGTCTCCCACGTTTATGCTGGTTCATGCCCTGCATCATCTTAAAGTTCCATCCAAGCTGGTACATCTTTTTTTCTTTACGTACCGTTATATTCACGTTATTTATACGGAATTTACAAGGCTACATACGGCCATGAAAGTCAGGAGTTTTACTCCCAGTACTAACATTCATACGTATAAAAGTTACGCATACCTGGTGGGAATGCTCCTGGTGAGAAGCTACGAAAGGTCGAAGAGAATTTACCAGAGCATGCTGTGCAGGGGATTTAACGGAAAATTCCACACGCTGTATCATTTTGAAAGTAAACCCCAAGAACTGGTTTCCGCGGCCATCATGACAGTGTTCGTGTTACTTATTGCAATTGGACAATGGATACCTCTAGGAAAAATACTGACATTCTAATTGAGCTAAACGAAATATATTTCAGATATAGAGAAAGGCCTGTTTTAAATGGCCTTTCTTTTTGTTTTTGCGAAGGTGAACGGGTCGGATTGATTGGGCCTAACGGAAGTGGCAAAACAACCCTGTTTCACATAATTATGGGGCTTCTGAAGCCAGATGCGGGGGAGTTAAAAATTTTTGGTCAACCGAGAAGAAAGGAAAAAGATTTTACCGAGGTCAGGAGGCGAATAGGCTTCGTATTCCAGGATCCAGATGACCAACTATTTAGTCCCACCGTTGCGGAAGACATAGCGTTTGGTCCACTGAATCTAGGTATTCCACGGGAAGAGGTGTTGGGCATAGTTTCTAGAACCCTCGACATGCTTGGACTAAAGGGCTTTGAGAATAGAGTGACTCATAAACTTTCAGGGGGAGAAAAAAGGCTGGTTTCCGTTGCCACCGTACTGGCCATGAATCCCAATATTCTTTTACTTGACGAACCAACAGCGGGACTGGATGAAAAAACTGTTGCTAGATTAAGCAAAATTCTCAAGAACCTAGACACATCTTACATAATTGCATCCCATGACAAGGAATTCCTTCAAAAAGTAACGAACAAGTTGTATAAGCTACAAGGTGGGAAACTGGTGATGGTCGATTCTTAAGATTTTAATTTTATGGTAAATTACATCTCTGAAACTTCGGAACTTTCTATTTATTGGAGTGTCAGTTTAGAACAAGATTAGCGAGTTCGAAAAGCAGGATTGAAAGAATGTAGCGGTTAAACAGAATTGGGGAAAGGAGTCTGATCACGATGGGTATATCGCCAAATCACTCAAAAAAAATAACGCTTATAACTTTGTGCTTGTTGGCTTTTTTTCTACTCTCTTTTTCTTCCAGCTATGCCGGACTGTTACCGGACAACTCGGCACCCAAATCCTTCGCAGACCTGGTAGCCAAGGTTCAAAATACCGTAGTTAACATAAGCACCACCCACGTTATCAAGGCAAGGCCATTTATGCCCCCCTTTGGCCCTCATTCACCTTTTAAAGATTTTTTTGGAGACCAGTTCGATGACTTTTTTCAAAAATTTTTCGGTGAAATACCCCAGGGTAAGATAAAGACCAAAAGCCTTGGTTCCGGGGTAATCATAGACAAGAAGAAAGGTTACATTCTGACGAATAATCACGTGGTAGCCAAGGCAGACGAAATAAAGGTAAGGTTGACAAACGACAAAATATACGATGCAAAAATCGTGGGACGTGATCCCAAAACTGACATCGCATTAATACAGATTAAGAACGCCAAGGACCTGCCCCAGGAAGCAAAGCTGGGGGACTCTGATGCAATACGGGTAGGAGACTGGGTAATTGCCATCGGCAATCCCTTTGGTCTCGGACATACGGTCACAGCGGGAATTATCAGTGCCAAGGGGCGAATAATAGGTGCGGGCCCATACGACGATTTTCTTCAAACTGATGCCGCCATCAACCCTGGTAACAGCGGTGGTCCACTTTTTAACATGAAAGGGGAAGTAATAGGTATTAACACAGCCATTGTAGCCCATGGCCAGGGGATAGGTTTTGCCATTCCTTCCAATATGGCAAAAGCGATAGCAGAGCAATTAATCAAAACTGGAAAAGTTGTTCGAGGCTGGCTGGGTGTGATGATACAGGAAATTACCCCCGAGTTAGCCGATTCCATAGGTTACAAAGGGAACAAAGGAGCACTTGTTGCTGACGTATTGGATAAAGGGCCTGCAAAAAAAGCAGGGATAAAAAGAGGGGATGTAATACTCAAGTTCGATAATAAGGATATACACGATGCACATACGCTTTCAAGGGTTGTATCTTCAACTCCTCCAGGCAAAAAGGTAAAGGTAGTTATCTGGCGTAACGGAAAAGAGAAAACGCTGGAAGTTAAAGTTGGCACAATGCCTGCTGAGGGCGGGGAAGAACTAGCTTCAACGGAAACAAACTGGGGATTTAAAGTTCAGAAACTTACCCCCGAGTTGGCGGAAGAATTCGGGTGGTCAAAGAATGAAAAAGGACTTATAGTAACCGAAGTTGAACCGGGGACGCCTGCTTCAGCCTCGGGTCTGAGAAAAGGAGACCTTATAAAAGAAGTAAACCGAAAACCGGTAGCGAATCTTAAGCAGTACCGGAAAGCTCTTAAACGCGGTAAAAAGAACAAACTGCTTTTGTTGGTAAAAAGAAAAAAATACACCTTTTACGTTCTGCTACAAAGGGATTAACTTCCCTCACCATCCGCCCCATGGCGGATACATAAATACCTCCTCCTTTCATCTCCCAAACCAGGAGCTGGCTACCCCCCCAGGCCAGCTCCATTTCTTTACTACTTGAAAAATAACCGCTTGCTAGGTTTGACATCCTTTGACAGAATTAAAAGTAAAGTTTACAATGGTTGTTATCATCGGGAATCATAAGAAGTGGCCCGGAATTTACTTCGTTGACGGAACTGGCAAAAGCAGTTCAATCTGATCTACCTTTTGGAGACAAAGCAGGCTAGTATGAGGAAAAGGAAAGTCCTGGTAATAGAAGACGAAGCCAGCATGGCTAAGCAACTCAAGTGGGGGCTGGCATCCTTTAACATTATGACTGCCAAAGATCCCGCTGAAGCGGTCAATCTCCTCAAAGATTACTCGTTTAAAGTTATCACATTAGATCTGGGCCTCCCACCACACCCTGATTCACCAGAAGAAGGGTTTAAGCTTTTGTCGACGATAAAAAGGGTTAATCCCTATTCCAAGATAATCGTAATCACGGGAAATACAGAAAGAGAAAATGCTTTAAGGGCTATCGCCGAGGGCGCCTTCGATTTTTGTGAAAAGCCTATTGATTTGCAAGTCCTGAGCATAATCTTGGATAGAGCATTCAGGGTCTACGAGTTGGAAGAGGAAAACAGGAAACTGCACCTGAGTATGCGAGCATCAAACGGCCTGGCTAACATGTTGGGTACTTCCCAGATTATGCAGGAACTTTTTTCAACGGTCCGAAAAATCAGCCCCTCCGATTACCCAGTTCTTATTGAAGGTGAAAGCGGTACCGGAAAAGAAATGATTGCGAAGGCAATACACTCTCTGAGCAATCGAAAAGATGAACCTTTTGTCGTCATTAATTGCGGTGCCATACCCGAGAACCTTCTAGAAAGCGAACTCTTTGGATACGAAAAAGGCGCATTCACTGGAGCAAGCAGGAAAAAAATAGGTAAACTGGAAATGGCGAACAAAGGGTCCGCATTCCTTGACGAGATCGGTGAACTTCCACTAAGCCTGCAGGTGAAACTCCTCCGTTTCTTGCAAGAAGGAACCATTGAAAGACTTGGTAACAACGAGCCCATACAGCTTGACGTCCGGATTATAGCTGCAACCAACATCAGGTTAAAAGAAGCCGTTAGAGACGGTAAATTCAGGGAAGATCTTTACTTTCGCCTTAATGTTTTGCCTCTCAATGTTCCCCCGTTGCGCGAACGCGGCGAAGATATACTTCTCCTTGCGCGCCATTTCCTGGATATCTTTTCCATGGAATCAAAAAAAAGAAATATGCGATTTACGCCGGGAGCCCTGAAAGCTATGCTCGATTATCCATGGCCGGGAAATGTGAGGGAACTTGAAAATGTAATAAAGCGAGCAGTGGTTGTCGCGGAAAGCAGACTGATCGGTCCAGAGCACCTCAGTTTCATGAAGGAAGCTAGCCTGGAAATGCTCATGTCAGGAACCCCTGAAACCATTACCCCGGACATACCTCTTACCCTCAAGCAGGCTCGCAGTATGGCTGAACGTGAAGCCTTAAAGCGAGCTCTCATGCTGACAAAAAATAACATAAGCCAAGCTGCAAAAATCCTGGATGTAAGCCGTCCTACAATCCATGACTTGATCAAAAAACACAGAATTAGCAAAACCAACTAGTAGACCGGTTTCTAAAGGACATTTGCAACACCCTGTCATTGGCGAGGATCCCGCACCCACTTTATGATAATGTTTTCGAGTCAATATCGAAATGTATGGCTTAAAATGGGTGCTGGAGACGAAGCAATCTCCTTGTAATATCAATATATTGTATATTCCTTTGCAGCGCCGCAATGACTGTGCTTTATTACCTTTTGTTTGACAAAACATTTTGGATACTTCAGGTTAATTAATCAAATAGCCCAGGGCCACTTGCACCCCATGCCGGTCTCCCTGATCTAACCAGGGGAAGGCTTGATCAGCCATCCAGATAAGCGGTGATAGATTGCGGCTCTTAGCCTCACTTCGGCCGGGGTGACGGATTTTGGATTGCTCCTGTGCTAATAGTTTAACCGATTGCTGGTTATAGAAAACGGAGTTTATCAGAGTTCCCTTAGAAAACGGCCAACTAGTCCAACTGATGTCAGGCATTACTTTTAACCCCGAAAACGATTTTCCACAAGGAAAAGCGTGGTCAAAACACCCTGATTTGAAATATGTTAAATTATTCGACACCCACTTATCAGAGAGCCCTTTTGCAGCCCAAAGGCTTCTTTTACACCATGCGCCCTCCTGATCTAGCCAGGGGCAAGCTTGATCTGGCATCCAGATAAAAGGTGGTAGCTTCCGGCTCTCCGTCTCACTCCATCCAAAATCAGTGATTTTGCATTTTACTCTTGCTACCTTTCTAATTGATCTCTAGTTCTAGAAACACGAAATTATCAGACTTTTCTTAAAAAACACGAGACCGTCGATAAATTTTACACATTTTAATCCGACCAAAAGTATATAAATATTAAATCCCTGTTAAGTCCACATGTTATCTTATATGGCACGTTAGTTGCTTATTAATTAGTTTAAATAACCTGAAACTGGAGAAAAACTGAATGAAACTAAAAGTTACCACTCTGTTATTCCTTGCTGTTACCCTATGCTGTTTCTCAGTAGTAGCTCATGCGTTGCCGGTTCAGCTCATTGAAAACGGTGGATTCGAAACTGGCACACTGGACGGATGGGATTACCATATCAACACTCAGGTGCAGAACACAAATACGTACAGCGGACAATATGCCGCCGGTTTGAGTATAAGCCAAGCTAGATTTTTATCTACATGTGGCTGGACACTTTATCTCGATTCTAACCCATGCAGTGCCTTCCTG
>JALSTM010000091.1 GCA_026983715.1 Desulfobacterales bacterium | reverse complement strand
AACAGCATGCCTGAAGGGCAGGCTTCTTTCCTTGAGCAGTTACACACTGCTCAAGGAAAAAAGAATATCCCTTTGCGCTCTTAGCGTCTTAGCGGTTCAAACTTGGTTGCGGCTTTGCTGCCTTAGGTAGTTCTTTCATTTCTCTTTCTATCCCAGCGGCCATTTGAAATAAGCCTACCTTTACAAAATAATGGCCATGAGATGTGGGAAACCGATGAATCGGTTCTTTGGTTAACTATGCTATTTATACCCACGCTTGAAACCGTGGGCTACCTTTCTCTCTGCCCAATTAACATTGTCCTTTAACCCACGGTTTTGGGCGTGGGTATAGCGTTGTTTAACTTCCACCAGCCCTGCCACTACCATGTCGAGCCTTGGCTAAAGGAAAAACATTTTTTCTTAATTGGTTGCGGCGGATAGCAGCATAAAGGCCAGCTATGAGAGATCACGGGCGCTGTGTGATGCCATAGGATATCAAAACCGGGCATCATGTATATGGCTTGTCGAAAAAGCTTCCCGTATACCTTTAAGACAATTTGTGCTCGTTACTTCAGCAGCTCCTTGTCGATAAGTAATCCTTATTGTATGCTAATAAATTAAAGGTTTTTGAAAGCTAAATGTTGATTGCTCTGCTTGAGCAACTAGAGACATACGCTTTTAACCTATTTGTCATGCGCCAGAGCAGAAACTAGTAAAGCGCTTACTAAATATTGTGTCAAACATAAGGCACAGTCATTGCGAGCGTAGCGAAGCAATGACTGAATACTGCAAATGGTTTTTAGAGATCGATTCACTAGCACAGTGAACTACTGTTTATAGAGACGTAGGAACATGTCTAAAGTGGGGAAAAGAGACCTCGAGTTATTTGTTAAGAACAATGTTTGTTTTGTGCCGGTTCTTCACGGGCGGCTGGAGTTTGCTCTCGAAGTAATAAGGCATTTTGCAGTGTTTGAGCCAGACGCTATAGCCGTGGAGTTACCAAGAACTCTCGAAGAACAAATTCTTAGGGGAATCAAACGGTTGCCTCTTATATCAGTTCTTCTGTACGAGGAAAAAGACGGAACCACAGTGTATCTTCCCCTGGAACCGTGTGACCCATCGATAGAAGCTCTCAGACTCGGGGTGGAGAATAATGTCTCATGTTACTGTATCGATAGAGACATAGAAGGCTATCCTTACCGCCGGGAAGCTTTTCCAGATCCTTATTCCATAAAAAAGATAGGTTACAGGAAGTATTGCGAGCTTTGCAGCGAAAAATTGATGGAGGTGGAGCCGGACCGTATCGATTTTCTCAGGGAAGAAACGATGCTTTACCACCTTCAAAGGTTAAGGAAGCGGCATAAGCGAATCTTGTTCGTTGTTGGAATGGCCCATTTTGGAAGAATCTTTTCAGCTATAGATGAGCCGCACGTGCAGCCTATAGGTAGGATAAAAAGAACAGGCGTGATTCTTGCCCAGTTGCATGAAAAATCGAGCAGGGAAATTTTGACCGAAATCCCATACGTTGTTGCGGATTATGAAAGAAGCCGGGAGGCTATTCTCAAACAGTGGCGGAAGGATCCGACAGGTGAATGTCTCTTTGACAGGCTCGGGTCAGTTGACAAACTTTTGCAGGAAGCGGCTGAAAAATACGAGAAAGGATATCAGGAGGAGGTTAAGCCGTACCAGTTCAAAGTAATTCACAAGTTTGCTAGAAACTATGCCCTGATCCAGGGCTATCTTACTCCAGACTTTTACCAGCTTCTGGTAGCTGCCCGTGGGGGTGTGGATGATAACTATGCCTACGAAGTCTGGGAGCTTGGTAGCACTTATCCCTGGCAGGATCATGAGGGCAAATTACCTGTGGTTGAGGTAAGGCCGGAAGAGCTTCTTCTTAACCAGAAGAAGATTAGGTTTTACCGGCAATTTAGGATAAAAAGGCGAAAACGCCTGATGAAAATACCGGTCAAGAAGCGGATAAGGGAAAGAAAACCCGGGGAGTGGAAAGAGCTTTGGCAGGGGCAGTTTATCTGTTCATACCCGCCTGAAGATCTCGTGGTCGAATCCTGGGGCGACTATGTGAAAAAAAAGGTTAAACAGGTCTTATCCGAGGAAAACGCCAGGGTTCAGCCTTTTGTAAGTACCCTGCTGGACGGCCTTGACATGAGAGAAACCCTCAGGCACTGGCATGAGGGAAAAATCTACGTAAAGGAAAACATGCCCGTGCGAGGTAGCGTAGGGTCTCTTGTATTGATTTTTGATGAAGATGAGCCCGGGGTCGGGGGGGAGGAGAAGTTCCCCTGGAAAGTAACCTGGTTGGGTGAACATGACCAGGAATCTGACATGGCTTTTTATGCAACACCTGCCGGAGAAATTATGGTTGGACCTGGAATTAGTAGGTGCCAGTACGGGGGATTTATGCTAAGTTACCCTCCGATGAGAATGTACGACATATGGAAGGACAGTTTTTTTGATATTGCCAGGACGAAAGCAGAGAGGTTGCTTCTAGCTGCCATCGATTATTGCGAAGAAAAAAAGGTTGCTTATATTGCGGCCAAGCCTCCCCGTTCCTGGTGTTATTCCTTTGCCAACAGGTATGGAAAGCACCTTGTGTACCTGCCTATAGGAATATTTTCACCGGTGGCATTGAAAAAGATCCGTACCTTTCACGTCCTTGACGGCCATCACGTTAGAGCTTACGCCGATTATTTTATTTCCTGAAACTCTTGAATGGGAGGGAATATTTTGAAAGAATCCAAAAATAGCGAAGCGTTGATTCTTGGTATCTCCATATGTATTGGATTAATTTTTTTAGGATATTTCATTTCTGCTGCTATTGTTGAGTTCAAGAAGCAGGACAGAACCGTCGTGGTAAAAGGTCTTGCAGAAAGAGAAGTCCCGGCTGATCTTGCAATATGGCCAATCAGGTTCAACGTGGCAGATAATGATCTGAACATGCTTTTTCAAAAAATCGAAACACAGAATGCCCTTGTGGTAGAGTTTCTAAAGAAGAACGGTTTCTCGGGTAAGGAAATTTCTATTTCTGCACCGTCCATTGTGGATAAGCAGGCACAGAGTTACTCTTCGTCAGGCCGAATAAGATTTCGTTACTCTGGCAGATCAACCATTACTGTCTACACAAAGAAAGTTGATGTAGTTCGTAATACCATGAAGAAACTTGTGGAACTAGGGAGACGGGGGGTCGTTATCGGAGGTGAAGGCTATGAAACCAGGACAGAATTCCTCTTTACCCGGTTAAACGAGATAAAGCCTGCCATGATTGAAGAGGCAACAAAAAAGGCTCGTGAGGTGGCGCTTAAATTTGCTAAAGACTCTAATAGCAGGCTCGGTAAAATAAAACGAGCAAGGCAGGGATTGTTTTCGATTACAAACAGGGATAACAACACTCCTTTCATTAAGAAGGTAAGAGTGGTGTCGACGCTGGAATACTACCTAATTGACTAAGGCAGCGAAGCCGCAACCAAGTTTGAACCGCTAAGACGCTAAGAGCGCAAAGGGATATTCTTTTTTCCTTGAGCAGTGTGTAACTGCTCAAGGAAAGAAGCCTGCCCTTCAGGCATGCTGT
>JALSTM010000090.1 GCA_026983715.1 Desulfobacterales bacterium | reverse complement strand
AGGCAATGCTTCGGCATTTCATAAGAAAGGTCCATAACAGGCGTTCCTTGGTCAGGCCACGAATTATTATATGCATTCCATCTGGTGTTACCCAGGTTGAGAAGAGGGCAGTGAGAGAATCCGCTGAATCTGCAGGTGCCCGGGAAGTATTTCTTATTGAAGAACCGATGGCTGCAGCCATAGGTGCCGGCTTACCAATAACCGAGCCTACCAGCAACATGGTCGTAGACATAGGAGGGGGCACGACAGAAGTAGCCGTGATTTCCCTGGCCGGGATCGTTTACAGCAAATCGGTACGAGTTGGCGGCGATAAGATGGATTCTGCAATTCTTCAGCACATAAAGAGGAAGTATAATCTTCTTATCGGTGAACGCACAGCCGAGCTTATCAAGACCACGATAGGTAACGCTTACCCCTCGGACAAGGTGGAAACAATGCTCATAAAAGGGAGAGACCTCGTGAGTGGCATCCCTAAAACCATAGAAATTGATTCCAATGAAGTCCGCGAATCAATCCAGGAGCAGGTCGACGCAATTTTGGAGGTTGTAAAGGTTGCGCTAGAGCAGACGCCACCAGAGCTTGCTGCAGACATCGTGGACAATGGTATCTATCTTACAGGTGGGGGAGCCCTGCTCAAAGGTCTGGATCGCCTATTGCGTGAAGAAACTGGCCTACCGATATCTGTCACGGATGATCCGCTGTCCACCGTGGTGCTCGGGTCCGGAAAAGCCCTGGATAACCTCGATATCCTTAAAGAAGTAATGATTTAAGACTGTTTAAGTTCGTGTTTGGGAGTGGTGTTTGCTATTGCTAAAGCGTATACGTCCAATCCTTTTTTTTATTATCATTGCCTACTTGCTGCTCTATGTCTTTTCTCTTAATTACAAAAAAGGACAGATGAGCTTCCTGGAAAAGGCCGTGGTGGAAGTGGTAAGTCCAATTCAGAAAAGTGTGCACAATTTTTTTAACTACGTTGGCGGTTTTTTTGATTCGTATGTAAACCTGATCGGAGTTAAACAGGAAAACAGGCTGCTCAAGGCCAAGGTAGCAAAGCTTGAGAACGAACTTAACAATTACAGGGAGGCCTACCTTGCAAATCAGCGTTTGAGGGAACTCCTGGGGCTCAAAAGAAGTATTTCTCAGTGGCCTACTCTTGCCGCAGAAGTTGTGGCATGGGATCCCAGCGGATGGTACCAGACCATAACCATTGACAGGGGATTTCTTGATGGTGTGCAGATTGGCATGCCGGTTGTCAATGCAAAGGGCGTTGTGGGCAAGGTCACTGCACTCTCAAGACATTACGCCAGGGCATTGCTTCTAATTGATCCGAACTTTGCGGTGGATACTTATATCCAGAGGAACAGGGTCTACGGGATAGTTAGCGGATATAAAAATGGTATTTGCAGGATGCTGTACGTACAGCAGAACCAGGATGTAAAAGTCGGAGATGTAGTTGTCACTTCCGGGATGGCAGGTTACTTCCCAAAAGGGCTACCGGTTGGCACTGTCAGCAAGATCAGGGTTAACAGGGCGCAACTTTTTCAAGAAATTTATGTCAAACCTTACGTGGATTTTTCAAAACTTGAGGAGATCCTTGTAATACTAAAGGAGAGACCCGTAATCAATTATGGCAAGCCCAGTAAAAACCGCTAGCATTTCCAAGAAAAGCACCCCAGGGCCCGGCGCTATTCGATTAATGCTTTCGATACTTTTTGTAATGTTTCTTCAGTTTGTGCTATGCAGTCAATTTTCATCGAGAGTCTTCAGAGTCGACATCTTACTCGTTGCTCCCATATATCTTGCCCTTAGCATTCCGTTATTTGTAGCTCTTATTGCTAGTTGTATACTTGGTTTCATGATGGACGTGCTTTCCGGTAGCTTTATTGGATTTCATCTATTTTTTTATGTGGTGATTTCTATTTTTGTTGCAATACTGGAACAACAGGTAAACCTGGGCAACATTATTCAACAGCTTATCGTTCTTCTGGTGGCATGGGTGATTGAGACCGGTTTGCTTCAGCTTTTCTCATTGGTTGATAGAAGTAAAGGATGTGGATTTTGTTATCTGTCGAAGCTTTTCATTTTAAAAACTGCCACTATCGTCGGGTTGGGCGCCCTGGTTTTGCTTTTGATGCCAGTTATTAGCGGGTTTAGGATTCGCAAGGGTGCGAAATGATAATCTAGAGATGATTGCTGGATTGAATGGCCAATGCATAGCGGAAATCACACAAAACAGCCTCATAAATACCCAAAGGAATACATGGATCCCACCAAGCAGGTGAGAGTGGCATCCATCATTGTAATTCTTGTTGCCCTGGTTTTCGTAGTTAAGCTCTGGTACCTGCAGATAGTTTTCGGAAATTACTACCGGCTCAAATCAGAAAATAACCGCATTCGCACCGAATCCATCTCACCTCCGAGAGGGATCATCTATGATAGAAACGGAAACATCCTCGTTGAAAATCGGGCGGCCTTCAACCTTGCCATTGTACCTGAAGACGTAGAAGACATGAAAAGTACGCTCGTTATGTTGAGCAACCTTACCGGGATTCCGTACGAGGAACTTGAAAAGAACCTCAGTGAAAGGAGAAAGGCTCCTTTCGTGCCGGTGGTTCTCGCTGAGGATGTAGACTGGAAAACTCTGGTGAGGGTCAAAAGTGAACTTTACAACCTCCCTGGGGTCATAGTTCAGGTTGAACCGAAAAGACACTATCGTTTTCCCGGGTTGGCGTCTCACCTTATTGGTTACATAGGTGAAGTGAACGAACGAGAACTCAAAAACGTAAGATATAAGGGAAAGTACTGTATTGGTGACTGCATTGGGAAAGTTGGAGTCGAAAAGGTATACGAAGACTTGCTAGTGGGCGAACCGGGTTCAAGAGAGGTTGAAGTAAATGCAAGGGGTCGTAGGCTTCGGGTGCTGGGGGAAAGCGCTCCCTTACCTGGCAAAAGCATTTATCTTACCATAGATTCCCGACTCCAGGAAACGGCTGAAAAATGCCTGGAAGGAAAAGTTGGAGCAATAGTGGCCATTGACCCGAGAAACGGGGACGTGCTTGCCCTTGCCAGCAGCCCCAGTTATGACGAAAACATCTTTGTAAAAAGGTTGTCGAGGGAAGACTGGAACAAAATTCAGTGTGATCCGAATAAACCGCTTCAAAATCGAGCCACCGCAAGCATGTATCCTCCCGGTTCCACATACAAGGTGATAATCGCCGCTGCCGGTCTTCAAGAGCACGTTATCAGCCCAGAGACCAGCGTCTTTTGTCCTGGTTACATGACACTGGGCAGAAGGACTTACAGGTGCTGGAAGAGAGGGGGACACGGAAACGTTCAGCTTCACAGAGCTATTGTGGAATCATGCGATGTGTATTTTTATCAGCTCGGGATGAAGTTGGGGGTAGATAGAATTGCCAAGTATGCAAGAGACTTCGGACTTGGACAGAAAACAGGAATAGATTTAGACAGGGAACTCCCCGGCTTGATTCCCACTTCAAGCTGGAAAAAAAGGCGATTCGGTGTGCCATGGCAAAAGGGAGAAACCCTTTCCATCGCAATAGGCCAGGGTTTTGACCTGGTAACTCCTTTGCAAATGACCTTAGTCTAT
>JALSTM010000089.1 GCA_026983715.1 Desulfobacterales bacterium | reverse complement strand
GTGCGGATGGTGTTTTCGTGGTTGGATGCGCAGAAGATAGTTGTTCATACAAGGTTGGTGTAAAGCTTGCGCAAAAGAGAATCAAATACGTAAAAGAGATCCTGAAAAGTGTAGGCATGGAAGAAGAAAGAGTCCAACTAATTGAATCACCTTCGAGCTTGGCACTCAAGGTTGCGGATATGATTAAGGAGAAGGTTGAAACCATCCGTGAGATAGGTCCCAGTTTTGCTTTATAGGGAACTCTGTTTTGTCTCCGGCTCTAAGTGGGTCTTCAGAGAGGCTTTGATTAGTCGGTGTGGCGGTTACAATGTGGTCCAGCCACGCTGGTTAGGTGGCAGGGACTTCACAGCGGAAGCAAGCCCCCCGCTGGTACATAAAGAGCTTAAAACCAAGTGACCTATTCATAAAGTATCTCTTGAAATGAGAAGAGAGGAAAAAATGGAAGCCATAAAAATTAACTCGCGGGCAACTGATTTAAAATACGTTGTGAATGCTTTCTTTGAAAGCGGAACACTGAGTTGCTTTACGTGTAATACCTGCACCGTGGAGTGCCCGGTAAACAAAACCGTAGGGAAGCTGGACCCGAGAAAAATTGTTCGCATGGCGGCATTCGGAATGAGGGAGGAACTTTTAGGATCCGTAGACATATGGCTCTGCATGCAGTGCAACAAGTGCTCGAATATTTGCCCCCAGCGGGTACAGCCAGCTGCTGCCATTTACTATTTCAGAAACCTTGCCGTGAAAGACGGTTTTGTCTCTGAGCAGTTTTCTGAGATAAACGTGGAGATAGACGAGTACTTCCAGAAATTACGAGGTGCCTTGTATGCATCTGCCCTTGCTCTTGCTAAAGAAGGTAAAGAAATTGACGTAGATAAATTGGTTCGTGAAACCGTTGAAACTTCCAAAGACGTGGCAGACATTCCTTATGAAGCGGGAGAAACCACTGTTAAAGTAGAGAAACTGCTATTCGGCGAGTTTTCGGAAACACGGTTCGTTCAATGCCTCACGTGCAGGGAGTGTTCCGTATCCTGCATTGTATCACGGGCTATAAGGGGATTTGACCCGGTTAAAATAATGAGAAGTTACTACCTGGGCATAGTGGACGACATGCTTGCTTCCCCCGATTTGTGGTTATGTATTTCCTGTGAAACCTGTTCTGAAGTTTGTAGGCAGGGTGTGAAAGGAAACGTACTTATCAGCAGACTGAAGAACCAGGCAGTGGAAAAGGGTATTATACCTCCGGATGCGGTTGAATCGCTTGCAGAAATTGACGGAGCTCTTCATGAAATACGGTTCGAAGTAATTTCGAATGCATGGAACAGGCGGAAAGAAATCGAGGAATTTGATTTACGTGCGGCCGTAAAGGACGCGCTAGCTGGGTAGTGATATTACTGTTGAGATTGTTCATCCAATATCAGCTTTAAGGCCGTGTCCTTTATTTTTTGTTTCTTTATCATCTGAGCTAGCTCGTCTGAATCGTACTGTCCCCCGGCAGCCTCGAGAGACGCCAGTCTCACTGCCGGTATCCAGGCTTCTTCAAGTGCAAGCTCAAGCTCGTCTTCTTTTAAATAATAACCACCGGCTTTTCTTCGCTTGTTTATTCTGGCAATTTGGTAAACGGAGTTCTTAATTGAAACATCCCAAGATTTTGTTGTTCTTTTTTCTACTTCCTGTTTTATAAGATGAAGTAACAATATCTCCATGTAACTGACAATTTTGTTGATCTTGTCATCTTTGCTCATTTCCTCCAGTTCCCCGATAAGGTTTAGCGCCTCAGCGTATTGTCCCCGTTCTATAAGCTCTCGGAGTTCCTGTAATTCTTCCATTTTCCGGTTCTCCCTTTGGCTTTTTGATGGCTTTAGAATACTTTCTTATGAACATGTAACACTTTAGCGTGTCTTAATCATGACAGTCTCGCAAAAAATCTCCTGTTTTGTCATTGCGAGCGAAGCGAAGCAATCTCGCTGATTAAGGCGGGTTAGACCGGAGTAAGGATTGATAGATTACGGGCTAAAGCAGAAGCTGATTCATCCCTAATCCTCAATCTCTTGCTGATGAGATTGCCGCGTCTCCCACACCCACTTTAAGCCATACATCTTGATTTTAAGCCGAAAACATTGTCATAAAGCGGGTGTGGGATCCTCGCAATGACCGGTTTTTAGGACTTTTTACCAAGCCATCAATCTTTATCATGACTTTCGGTTGCGGCTTCGCTGCTTTAAGTCTTGTACGAAGCGTTTATCTCCACATACTTCGGAGAAAGGTCGCAAGTGTAAACGGACCCATGGCCTGTTCCGAGTCCAAGGTCTATGGTAATGACAAAGTGTTCCTTTTGTAATACTTCTTCTGCGGCTTTCTCGTATTCAGCCCCTCGGCTTATGCCTTCGTTCACAACCCATACATCATCAAAGTATATGGATATTCCGCTCGGATCAATTGTTGCGTCTGATCTTCCGACGGCCGCCATTATCCGTCCCCAGTTTGCTTCGCCCCCATGAATAGCAGTTTTAACAAGCGGAGAATTGGCCACCGTAAATGCAATATTTTCCGCTTCTTCTTCACTAATTGCTCCGATCACCCTGACCTCGACGTTCTTGGTTGCACCTTCACCATCTTTTACGATCATCTGGGATAAGTTGAAGAGGACACTATTTAAAGCTTCCTGGAACGTTCTGGAATCGGGATTTTCTAAATTTGCGAGCGCCCTATTTCCGGCAGCACCGTTTGCAAGAACGATCAGGGAATCGTTAGTGCTTGTGTCGCCATCAACGGTTATTCGGTTAAAAGACTGGTCGGCTCCTGCCTTTGTCATCTGCTGAAGAATATTTTGATGCACTGCTACATCCGTGATAACAAACGCAAGCATAGTGGCCATGTTAGGCGCTATCATTCCCGCACCCTTCGCAATGCCCAGAATGTTTACTTCCTTTGAGTTAATGGCTATCCTGGTGAAGTCTATCTTGGGGAAGGTGTCGGTGGTCATGATTGCCCTGGCTACCTTTAACCACGAATTGGGGGAGAGGTTTTTTTTCAGGCCGGGAAGGGCTTTTTTTAAAAGCTCTGTGTCAAGAAACTCACCTATTACACCTGTTGAAGCAACAAGTACTTGTGTTCTTTTAACATTGAGTTCATCTGCCACATGCCTGGTAGTGGTGGCTACATCAAGGTAACCCTGAGTGCCGGTACAGGCGTTAGCAATACCACTGTTCACAATGACTGCACGAACTGGGGAGTTGCGAGCAATAACTTCGCTGGACCATAAAATTGGTGCGGCCTTAACCCTGTTTTGCGTGAACACACCGGCGGCCCTGGCGGGTTTTTCGCTGAAAATTATGGCCAGGTCATCTCGATTCTTGTATCTGAACCCTGCACTTGTCGCTGCTCCCGAAAAACCTCTAACACTGACTTCGTCCCATTTAACGTCCGCAGCATTTTTTGTATTTTTTCCCGCTTCCGCACGGGCACGGGTCGTTCCTCCCAATTTTCTTCCCCTTTCTTACGGTCTTGGTTTGAGGAGCACTAGTGTCGCCATGGCTAAAGTACATAGGTTGCTGCTCCTGTTCACGTTTTAGCTTTTCCTGTTCTTGCTCCCTTTCAACCCTGATAAAGAATA
>JALSTM010000088.1 GCA_026983715.1 Desulfobacterales bacterium | reverse complement strand
GAAATTCCGAAGGATACGTAGTATTTCACTGGGGCACTGCTCAAGGAAAAAAGAATATCCCTTTGCGCTCTTAGCGTCTTAGCGGTTCAAACTTGGTTGCGGCCTCGCTGCCTTAAGTATTTTATCTTGTCACTGGCAGTAAGTGATGATAATGTTTAACAATAGAGCTGGTAAAAAAGGCGTTTGTGGACTGAATAAGAAGGGAAGCCAATGCCTGAACCACTAAAGGAAAAAAAAGGACATACTTACCAGGACTACCTCACCTGGCCCGATGATGAACGCTGGGAAATAATAGATGGCATCCCTTATAACATGACCCCCGCACCATCGGTTAAACACCAACAAATTGTTAGCAATTTCCATATTGCCATAAAAACCCATCCTGAAAATCACTGCTTTACGGGTATTGCTCCCACCGATGTGGTTTTGGACGACTTCAACGTTGTTCAACCTGATGTTTTTGTGGTGCGTGATAAAAGTAAAATCGGCGAGAAAGCAATTCTTGGAGCACCCGACCTGGTGGTTGAAGTGGTATCCCCTGCAACTGAGGTGAAGGGCAGACGGGAAAAAAAGTTAGTGTACGAGAAATTTGGAGTTTTAGAGTATATTCTTGTTTTCCCAACCAGTGAGTATGTTGAACGTTACGTACTTCAACACGGGAAGTACGGTGTCCCCGAAATTGTGAACTGGGATGAGACCATAAAGTTGATGACTCTTACCTTGGATATAAACCTCTGGGAAATTTTCGAAAAGGAAAAACCCGGGGACAGTGAAAATAAAGAGGGCGAGTAAGCGATTCCTGAGTATTGTGTGGAATAAAAAACCAAGGCAAAATCGTTGCGAGAGTCGCAAAGCGATCTCCAAGGCTTTGATATTCCAACGAGGTTGCCAGTCGCTTATCTTTGGCGGACTTCCCACAATGACAAAATGTTGCAAGTATTTTTCAGAAATCGAGCCGAACTTAATATTTATGTGATGATCCGCGAAATCGACGCCAGGAGCTTTCACAGCGCGATCTTTATAAGGAAGCTCTGATCAATTACTTAATCAATGGCCTCTTGCACGTCATGCCGCCCCCTCTGATCTACTCAGAGGCAGGCTCGATCCGGCATCCAGCGAGAGAATTCTAGATTCCGGCTCTACGCTTCGCTCCGGCCGGAATGAGGATTTCAAAGTTGTGCTCGTCGTACTTGTTTAATTGATTGGTCGTCCTAGAGATCGGAATTAATCAGAGTTTCCTCAAGAATTGAGTTAGGTTAAAAGAGCAGGACTAACTTTTCCTGTTAATTCCTCGCCAGCAGTATATCGATAGTGTCCTAAAATGACATGAGAACACAAAGGGGGGCATATGAAATACTTACTTATCCTACTTATGGGAGTATCTGTACTCCTTTTCTTTGGTGGAATTTTGTGGGGAGGTTTGACGAGAGGCAAAAAGAGAGTAAGAGGAGGAAAACAGGTGGCCGAAGAGCTTTTTAGCGAAAAGATGAGCAGAGGTGCCATGTACAACGGTAAACCCCAGCACAGGAAAAGCTTTGTAAAAGGTACGGGGGTGGCAGTGGAGGTGAAAGCAAAGATGAGCTGGGAGGAAATAAGGCTAGCACTAGCCCAAGGAAGATTCATGGATGTTGCCTTTGTATTCCTGACATTGGTCGGGTGCTTTGGCCTTGTTGCTTCTCTCGGTTGTTACCTGATTTTGTATACCTCCGTTCCGAAAGTTGGCTGGTTGCTTATAGTTATGACGGCTCTTGGTATTGCACAGGTTGCAAGGTGGCTTGTTTTTTAAAATTTAACAGAACACTTGCGATGAACGGGGGCTATTTCATCAAACTTCGAATCGAGGGAAAACATGAGAAATCTGTACATAATCTGGAGTGATAAGAACAAACTCGGTGTCCCGATAATTGATGAGCAGCATAGGGGAATTATTTCCACAATAAACTCGCTTCACTACTTTATTCAAATTGGCCACGGAGAAGAAGTATTAAGACCTACTCTTGTTATGTTGGCGCAGTATACCGAGATTCATTTCAAGACAGAAGAAGCATTAATGAAATCTGCGAACTATCCTGCAATAAAAGAGCATAAGGTTCTCCACAGGGATCTCATTGAAAAAACCAGGAAGCTTTCAACCGAACACAGTGGTAGCCTTGATTCTAACCGCGTTTTGAAATTCCTGAGAGAATGGTGGTTAGGACACATTAATAAGGAAGACAGAAAGTATTTACCCTATATGAAAAAGCTTGACCGGTGATGGGTTAGAGGTGATGGTAAAATTTTTTCTAAAGTTTTACTCCGGCTGTCCGATAAAGATAACAGAGAGGTGGAGGATAATGAAATGAAAATAACCGATCTGGACAAAACGGTACTTGAGCATATCAGGAAGCCGGAAAAGGCCGGGAAGATAAAGAATCCCAGAAAGAAACCGGTAAAAGGTACTACTTCTACCGGCACGGATCATGTTAGCATATCTGCTAAATCGAGGGAAATTCAAAAGCTAAGATCTGTTCTGGGGATCACTCCTGACGTGCGAGAGGACAAGGTTGCTGAATTAAAGGGGAGAATTGCTAGAGGGGAGTATGAGGTTGACCCTCGCGAATTAGCTAGAAAAATACTCGAGGAAATATAGAAAAAGAACCAGTATTTTTACTGGTTCTTCCTCTCATCCTTTTTCTCAAAGCTAGACAGAATTCTCTGATGTCTTGCTACTTACTTTTCCGTTTCTTTTTTCTTACTTTCCGATGAACTTTCCTTTTCTGTTTTATGATTACAAGAATCAGCTTTCTTTCCCGCGTAGTCGGTTACATACCATCCGGAACCCTTCAGGTGAAACGTACTCAGAGAAATCAGCTTTCGTAATTTTCCCTTGCAGTTCTCACACGTGGTCAACGGGGGATCGGAAAATTTCTGCCAGGCTTCAACAACCTTTCCACATTTTGTGCATTCATATTCGTAAATCGGCACGGTCATACCTCCTTATTCAAAACGGATTTCACCACTTCCGCATTTGTGAAAATTATAAGATCGGATTTGCTTTTGTCAACTATTTTAACCGAATTTTTATACGCAACTCAGAACCTGAAATTCGTGGAGCTGACGATAAACGCCTCCGACTTTGAGCAACTCCTCGTGTGTCCCTTCCTCTATTATGTGTCCTCTATCCATGACGATTATCCTAGATGCCCTTTTAACTGTAGCGAGGCGATGAGCAATAATTATGCTTGTTCTATTGGCAAGAATGGCTTCAATTGCTTCCTCTATCAGCAGTTCCGTTTCTGTATCCACGCTTGCCGTGGCTTCGTCGAGGATGAGTATTCCAGGGTCCCTTACAAGAACCCGGGCAAGTGCTAGCAACTGTTTTTCTCCAACAGATAATTCTATTCCCCCTTCACCGATGATTGTCTCCAGCCCCCTGGTATGTTTTCTTATGACACTTTCGAACTGTGATGCACGAAGAATCTCACGTAGCCTTTTTTCCGAAATGTTCGTGTCAAGCAAGATGTTTTCACGGATTGAGCCAGGTATTATAAAAACGTCCTGCATGACCAATCCTATTTGCTTTCGTAGCCATCTCAAATCAAATTCTCTTATATCCACAGAATCAAGAAGTATCA
>JALSTM010000087.1 GCA_026983715.1 Desulfobacterales bacterium | reverse complement strand
TGCGGCTTTGCTGCCTTAGAGCTTAATATACTGGTTCCATATACCGTTTCCGCATCCGCGCCGAAATTATCAGAA
This sequence comes from Desulfobacterales bacterium, assembly GCA_026983715.1. Lineage (GTDB taxonomy): Bacteria > Desulfobacterota > Syntrophobacteria > B119-G9 > B119-G9 > B119-G9. Next base: position 16,464 of record JALSTM010000087.1, on the reverse strand, counting down.
CCTCATGTTTCCGAAGTTGGGATCCCCAATGGGGGTCAGTAAGCTGACTTCCAGAGCCATGGCCAACCAGTCCCTAATCTGGTTGAACTTAAGAACCCTATCGGAGAGCAGTCTCGCACCACAGAAAAACGGATGTGCCTCACCATCGTATTTTTCTATCATTTTTCTCTTGAATTCAGAAATTTCCTCCTCTGTCATCGGTTTTCCCTTTATCTCGCGCTTTCTTTGCTCAATGGTGAGAAGTACTTCGGCAGCGGAACGTCCGCTCATTACCGACGTTCTGGCTCTCATGGTAGAGAAAAGAAAGTGGGGATGATAAGCTCTACCACACATACCATAATTCGCTGCTCCATTATCGGGTCCGATTACCAGTTGTATTTTCGGGACCTGGGCACAAGATACCGCTCGCACCATGTCAGCGCCGTATTTCCCAATTCCCATGTGTTCGGACTCAGAACCCACCATGTAACCTGGGGAACTCTGGATAAAAAGAAGCGGACATCTGTCATAACAACATCTTACGATGTACTCGGTGGCTTTTCTGGCGGCTTCCACAAAAATAATGCCTAGCCCGTTTGATGCTATAATGCCAACTTCTATTCCCTTGATTCTTATTTTACCGGTTACGATATTGTCGCCCCTGCCGGGGGCATAGTTCTTTTTGTATTCCATGAAATAGCTATCATCGGCTATAGCTTCTAGAAAAGCCCTGGTATTTACCGCCTGATGAATTACGGATGGCAAAATCTCATAAATGGTTTCTGGTGGAACCCGTGGTGGGACTTCTGCAAATCTAAAGGTTTGAAGTTTTTGTGGCTGTTCGAAGGCAAGGATGTTTCTCACAGTGGCGATTGCTTCTTCCTGCGTTCTACAGAAGTGATCGGCACCACCGGAAATCTGAGTATGTACTCTTGCTCCACCAAGATTTTCTGCCGAAATTACCTCACCTGTTGCTGCTTTTACGAGAGGCGGGCCACCGAGAAATGAATAGGCCAGCTTGTCAATCATGACAGCTTCGCAGGCCATAAACACGATATATGCGCCACCGGCGGTATTGCCTCCTGTGCTTAGTGTTATTTGCTTCAACCCCTTTGCCGACATTCTTGCCATGTTATAGAACATGGCTCCGAAATGGTTTTCATCTGGAAAAACATCTGCCTGCATAGGGAGAAATGCGCCGCCTGAATCGGCAATGTACACGCAGTTCAAACCGCACCTTTCAGCTATTCTTTGCGCCCTCAGATGCTTCTTCAATGTAATGGGGAAATATGTGCCTGCTTTTACGCGGCTATCATTGGCAATGATCATTGTCCAGTTACCGTGGATTTTTCCGAGCCCGGTTACAATTCCCCCACAAGGGACGTCGTCTATTCCAGGGTAACCCATTCCGAAGCCTGCTAAAACACTCAACTCGTAAAACTGGGTCCCTGGATCGATCAACATTTGAATCAGATCTCTAACCGGTCTTTTCCCCTGTTTTGCCAGCCGTTCAAGCGCTTTCTGTCCCCCGGGCCACACGGCCTGGCTTATCCGCTCGTCCAGTAACCGCTCTTCGTTTTCCCAAAACACCCTATTTTCATTTCTCTTGTCTGTCATTTGTCTATCCTCGATTCAATCTCTGTACTCCTAGCAGTTTATCTCGTTAACTCCCCGGAATCTTACTTACCCTTGTAAACAGGCTTTCTTTTTTCCTTGAACGCCCTGAGGCCCTCTAGCCTATCTTCGGTTGGGATGGTTATCCAGTAGGCATTAGACTCGATGGCCAGGCCGGTGTTCAGGTCTGTTTCTATTCCGTGATTGATGGCGTACTTAGCCTGCTGAATCGCAATAGGACCAGTTTCGCAGATCATCTCCGCCATTTTCCTGGCTTCGCCCATTAGATTTTCGGGCTCGCAGACCTTGTTTACAAGACCGATTTCAAGGGCTTCTCGTGCATCTACCCGTCTGCCGGTAAATATTAATTCCTTAGCTTTACCCCTCCCGATCAAGCGCGGTAAGCGTTGGGTACCACCGGCACCTGGTATTATGGCCAGCCGTGTTTCTGTCAATCCCATGGAAGCATTTGTAGATGCTATTCTTATGTCACAGGCCAGTGCTAATTCCGTTCCCCCTCCCAAGGCAACGCCGTTTATGGCAGCAATTACGGGCTTGTTGAGGTTTTCAATAAAGGTGAAAAGGTTGCGAATGGTAAAAATGAATTTCTTTACATCGGTTTCGCTCATTGTGGCCCGTTCTTTTAGATCGGCCCCGGCACAGAAGGCTCTGTCTCCGGCGCCTGTTATGATTACTACCCTTGTGTTATCGTCAAAATGAATTTCTTCAACGTGTTCTTTTAAGGCAAGGAGCAATGGAAAGCTAATGGAATTCATCACTTTAGGTCTGTTGAGTGTAAGAGTAACGATTTGTCCGTCCACTTCCTTAACAATAAGCTCTTCCGCCATCATACCCTCCTTAAATTCTATGTTGCTTGATTTTCCTTTCCTGCTCCCGGCAACCGTTTTCTTTCCAATAAACAACCTTCTTTTACATCCCGGAGATACCGTGCCACTTTACTGTCCTGTAACGGCCTTTTTAGAAGCCTGGAGAGCTCTTCGTTTACCTTGACCAGTTTTTCAATGTCAATCCCGGTCCTTATACCGAGAGAATTTAGAAACCATGCCAAGTCTTCAAGAGAAATATTCCCCGCGGCTCCCTCTGCAAAAGGACAACCGCCAATACCGCCTACCGCTGCATCAAATCGGTAAAAACCGTATGTCAAGGACACGAGCACGTTTGCAATGGCGCAACCGGTAGTGTCGTGAAAGTGTAAAATTGTATTGGATTGATCTATGTAGTTCTTGATCAATTCAAGCCTCTTCGCTACAAGCGCCGGATCCGCCCTGCCACCAGTGTCGCAAAGCACAAAGTTCTCGAATCCCTTATCTATTGATGAACTCATAATGTATTCCAATTTTTCGGCGTTCTTTTCGAACGCCATGGATATGGCCAACAGGAGTTCCACATGATCTTTACTTGCTTTTTCAATAATAAGGTTCTGATCTTGCAAGGTAGCATCAATGCTTTTCCCCAGGTTTTGCCTGTTATGCTCCTCCGTTGCCGAAACAAAAAGAACTATGGTTCTGCAACCTACTTTCACAGCCTTTTCGTAGCCTCTTAGGTTCGGAACAAGAACTCTGAAGCTAAATCCGCGTTCTTTCGGCAAGGATTCATAGAGCTCTTTTGCGTCTGCAAGCTGCGGTACCAGGTCTGGCCGAACAAAAGACGTAATTTCCAGGGATTTCACACCTGATGCTATGATATCATGTATGATCCTGACTTTATCCCCGGTTCTGAGTATTATCTTTTCGTTTTGTAATCCGTCTCTTAATGTTACGTCGTTTAATTCAGCTTGCTTCGGAAAACCTGAAAATGAAATACCCATAATTTAGAATTTATCAGTGGACGCCTTCGCACGTGTCCTGAAATAGCTCTCCAGGTACACCGACGACGGGACTTACTATCGCTGAGCCTTTTTTTCAAATGCTTCTCGAGTCAGTTCTCGCGCTATAATAATTCTCCGGATTTCGCTTGTACCTGCGCCTATCTCGTAAAGCTTGGCATCTCTCCACAGTTTTTGAACCGGAAATTCAAGGCAATACCCGTACCCGCCGTGGATCTGAACAGCCTGGTTGCATACCCACGTTGCCGTCTCTGCCGCAAAGAGAATGGCTGCAGCAGCCTGCTTAGTAAGCTCAGTTCCCTTGCCACCCCTTGGTGAGCGTTGAGCGAGTTCAGCAGCCCTGTAAACCAGCAACCTTGCTGCAGCAGTACGAGCATACATATCAGCAAGCTTTTGTTGAATCATTTGGAAGTTTGCGATGGGTTGACCGAACTGTTCCCTGTCCACGGCGTACTGTATGGAGTATTCAAGAGCCTGTTGGGCCATCCCGAGGGAACCTCCGGCAAGAACGATTCTCTCTATGTCGAGGCCGCTTGTCATTACGGCAACTCCCTTGTTTTCCTCTCCAACCAGGTTTTCTGCCGGAACTTCACAGTCTTCAAAGATAAGCTCCCCCGTAGGAGATCCTCTCATGCCACACTTTTTCAGCTTTCTTGAAACGGAATAGCCGGGGAAATCTTTCTCGACGATAAAAGCGCTTATTCCCTTAGGTCCCTTCTCGGGGGCTGTTTTTGCGTACACAAGGAGAATATCAGCTATCGGGCCGTTAGTGATAAATATCTTTGTACCATTGAGTATGTATTTATCGCCCTTTTTCTCCGCCCTGGTTCTTATGCTCATGGCATCAGAACCCGCATTTGGCTCCGTGAGTGCCAGTGCTCCTATTTTTTCACCCCGGATCATGGGGGGGAGGTACTTTTCTTTTAAGGCTTCGTTGGCATTTTTGTGTATGTTGTTAGCGCATAAGTTGGAATGGGCACCGTATGTCATGGCCAGCCCGGGACATATCCTGCTTATCTCTTCCACGGCAATTACCTGGCTTAACACGTCCTGCCCGAGCCCCCCATATTTTTCGTCCATAGTTATACCAAGGATGCCTATTTCTGCGCATTTCTTAAAAAAATAAGGAGGGAACCAGTCTTCTTCGTCTACCTTCTCTTGAATTGGCCCAAGCTCGTTTACCGCCCATTTGCGTACCGTCTCTCTCATCATTCTCTGTTCATCCGTCAACCGAAAGTCCATCTGCTCCTCCTTAACACTTGTTACTAAAATAATTGCTGGTAAATGTCTGTGGAATTTTCATTTCGGAATTTAAGTCCCTTGTTTCCAGATATGTTTATCCGTGCATCAATTAGTGAATATTTTAACGTTTGTCAACTTCAATGGTGGTATGCGGACCTAAATTGTAGTGGTCATTTCCAGGCGTGTACATTCTGGGCTAGAAAAGGCAATTGAGGTCCCCCGGGGAATACACAAGGTAATCATTAACTTTTTGAGCCTGTTCCTTTTTCATGTGGAAAAAGGTTCCTTCTGCTTCTGCAATGGTCTTGTTGTTGACTGTATTAATTATCCTGCCTTCCGCGTAAGAAAATTTCCTCTCGTGTTCGATTGCTCTAGCAACCAACCTGTATTCCTTTCCCGTTCTCATCGGGCGCAAAAATTCTACCGAAAGTTTACGCGTCAAAACAAAAGTGCCTATTTCCATGGTTATTGCCCAGCCCATGGCTTCATCCATCATGGCTGTTTGTATCCCTCCATGGACAATCTTGTCGAATCCCATGTAAAAATCATGAGGCCGTATGACGGTATCGATTTTTTCCCCGTCCCAGTAAAACCTGATGCTCATGGAGAAAGGATTAACCTCCCTGTCTCCGCATATGAAACAACGCCTGTACCGGGGTAAGTATCCTATTTTTTTCTCCGAGGTCATGGTTCAAAAGGGGAAATCTTTCTCTTCCAGAGGGTTAAATACGTGATTAATTATGATCGAGAGAATGCTGTAGACTATGGAACCACCAACGGCCGCCCAAAATCCATCTATGTAAAATCCGGGCACTATAACGGACGTAAGCTTGAACATCAGTGCATTAATAAAAAGTGTCAATATGCCAAGTGTCATGATGTTTATAGGGAGGGTTAGAAGTAAGAGAGCTGGGCGAATAAAAACATTTACAATGCCCAAGATAAATGCTGCCAAAACTGCCGACATAAATCCTGATAACCATATGTGCTTGAAAATAGCTGCGGTAAAAACGAGGGCCGCAGCGTTAAGAAGTAATCTGACGAAAAAACGGCCCGAAGTTATTTGCATGAATGATAATACCTCCAGATTCTAATTTTATTTTTCCCCCTGAATGCAAAGGGTCAACCAACCCTTGTTTACCTGTTTCCACCATATTTTAATCCCCGGTGGCAGTAGGTGGGACAATTGTTCGAAGCGCTTCTCCATCATTCCGGAGATGATAGACCATCGAAATTCTCTCAAATCTACATGCTCAATAAGGCGACGAAAAGAACTTTCATCGAGGTTGAAACAGAGAAGTTCTGATCTTTCAAGGTTTGAGATTCCGTCTCCCTCTATAACTTTTATCCTGTTTTCAAGATCATTTCTTCTAACGTTATCTTTCGCACATTCAACAGCCAATGGATTGATATCGTACGCAATAACCTTTTCCGTACCGCACTTTGCGCACGCCACTGCCAGGATCCCCGTACCGGTTCCTACGTCTATGGCAGTAGAAGGCACTTCCACGCTGTAGAGAAAGTCAATGGCGGCAAGGCACCCGGAAGTTGTTGGGTGTAACCCCGAACCGAAAACAAGGCAAGGGGTGATGTAGAGGTAGACATAATCCCCGTGTTCTATTGAGTTGGGCGTTTCCTCGTTTTCGGGCAGACCAGGCACTACGAGAAACCTTCCCACCTTGTGCTTGCGACGTACTACCTGTTGCCAGTCATTGTAGTCTATGGAAAACTTGTTTGTGAGTTCCAGCTTGTCTTGGCTTGATAGCCACCTTTCTATTTCCTGGTTCACTGGGTGCAAGAAGAAAAGGTAGTTATAGGGAGGTTCAGGCCAGTTTCCCAGGTATCCTTCTATCCTGATCGATCTGCAGTCCTTGATGAACCCCTTAACTTCGTATATGTAGAGTTTTTCGTACTGGTGTACCACCTGGTCTGATCCTGTGAGAGTTGGTAAAATTGCCTTAAATGCCTTTTCTTGAAATATATAATCTTTTAGATTAACATCATGTCAAATGTCAACCACGCGAAATGTTTATTTCTGCGGGTAAGTTGCGTGGAATAAATAATTTGTTTTGTTAGTCAACCAGGGAAATCGTGAAAAGTCCTCTAAGCTTCAAAAAATATATTAACCCTAATTTGAAGTTTGAACAGGGACCAATTCGGCCACCCAGTGAAGCGAAAAGCCTCCTCATCCGCTTTACCAGGAATTGTCCGTGGAACAAGTGCACTTTCTGCCCCATTTACAAAGGGCAGATGTTTTCGAGAAGGTCGGTTGCAGAAATTAAGCGGGACATTGATTGTATCGCAGAAATAATAAGCAATATCAAGGTTATCTCGCTGGAAATGGGTGAAAGTGGAAGAGTTACCAGGGATGTTCTTAAAACCATCTGGAGTGATCCCGCCAGCTACCCTTATTATAGAACAGTTGCCCTATGGCTTTACTACGAAGAAGGCAACGTCTTTATTCAGGATGCCAACAGCCTCATAATGTCCACGCAAGACCTTGTAGAAGTTATAAGTTACTTGGGAGAAAAAGTAAAAGGAATCAAGAGGATAACGTCGTATGCTCGGTCAAGTACCCTAGCAAGAAAAACCCGGGATGAACTTGTTGAGTTAAGGGATGCCGGTTTGACCAGGATTCACATAGGTCTGGAAAGCGGGTCTGATAACGTTTTGAAATTTGTCAAAAAGGGTACTAGTGCATCCAGACATATTGATGCCGGAGTAAAAGTTCGGGAAGCAGGTATAACCTTATCAGAATACGTAATGCCGGGACTTGGAGGAAAGAAATGGTGGAAGGAGCATGCCCTGGAAACCGCAAGGGTACTCAACGAAATTAACCCCGATTTTATCAGGTTGAGGTCTTTACGTATTCCCCCTTCGGCTCCTCTATACCAGGATCTCGTCAGCGGTAAATTCGAACCGTTGAACGACGATGAAGTTGTTGTAGAAATACGCTTGTTTATTCAATCCCTAGAAGGTATAACGAGTACTCTCACATCCGATCATATTATTAACCTCCTGGAAGAAGTTGAGGGGAAGTTTCCCGAAGATAAGGAAAAAATGCTCTCCGTCATAGACCGTTATCTGAATTTGCCTCCCCGTGAAAGACTTTTGTTCAGGCTGGGCAGAAGAGGAGGAACCTTGAGGTCTCTCGACGATCTTGCTAACCCCGAGGTAAGGGCAAAGCTGGAAACGGCCCTGGATGAGCTTGGCAGGGAAGCTCCCGGTGGGGTAGAACAAGTAATTGATGAACTGGGGAACCAGTATATATGATATTAAAAAACTATCTGGCCTTTAGTCGGGCAAGGTTTTTTGAGCATCCCCATGATGAATAATGAGAAAATAATCTTGTATGAGAACATACTTGCCAGTATGAATGATGGTTTGATTGCCATTAGCTCCGATGGTGAGATGTTCATGATTAATCCCGCAGCAGAAGAAATCCTTGAATATTCCAGGGAGCAACTCCAAGGGAAAGGATGGGGAGAGGTTTTTTTTCTTCAGGGAGGTAACGAAGAATTCAACCAGGTGATACTGGATGTGATTTACGAAAAGAAAATAAAGTATTCCAAAATAGTTCCCTATTGTACCCCTTCCGGGCGAAAAAAGATCCTGGCAATGAACAGTTCGTACCTAAGGGATATGGCGGATGAGAAGAAACCCCTGATAGGCATGATAGTACTCTTCTATGATATATCAGAATTTTACAGGCTACAGGAAAGAGAAAAGGAGCTTCTGATCAAAGCCCGGGAACTAATCCAGGAGAGAGCAAGGGCCTTAGAAAAGCTTGCCCAGGGAGTAGCACATGAAATAAGGAATCCTGTAACCGCTATCGGCGGATTTGCAGCAAGGCTACTTAAGGAAAATCCTGACCTCAAATACCTTGACAAGATATTGCAAAATGCCAGGCGCCTTGAAAATATAGTGACGGAAGTAAGTAACTTTACGAAACTTTCTACGCCAAGGAAAGAACCGTGCAACGTTAGGACGTTTCTTGAGGATGTTCTAGTCTATTATAGCCCTCTGCTGTCTTCCAAGAACATGGAGATTGCCTTCCAGTGCGATTTGCCTGAACACAAGACGCTTCACTTGGACAAGGGACTTATTAAGGAAGCCTTGGGCATTTTGATAGAAAATGCAATGGAAGCAATGGAAGAAGGTGGGAGGCTGACTGTAAGGTGTTTTGAGGAAAAGGGTAGCGTGAAAATAGTTATAGAAGATACCGGTAAGGGTATTTCCGAAAATGATCTCCCTTATATTTTTGATCCCTTTTTTTCGACAAAGGCAAATGGAATCGGAATGGGCCTGGCCAAGGCCAAAAAGATCATTAATGATCACGCCGGCTACATTGATGTTGAAAGTAACGTGGAGGTAGGAACCGTTTTCACCGTTACGCTTCCTGCCCTCGAGAATTCCCCTGGAGCCTGAACTTGGTTAAGATCGGCCCAAAGCCTACTTAACGCGTTCAATATATTGCCCGGATCTAGTATCTATCTTCAGGATATCGCCTTCATTAATAAAAAGAGGTACTTGCACCACAAGTCCTGTCTCAAGTGTGGCAGGCTTGGTGCCTCCAGACGCGGTATCTCCTTTAACACCAGGGTCAGTTCTTTCTACCCTGAGGTTTACCGTTGTTGGAAGCTCTATTCCAATTGGTTTGTCGTTGAAGAAAAGTACCTTGATGTTTAAATTGTCTTGCAAAAAGTTCTTGGCATCACCGAGTTGATCTTCTGTCAGAAAGATCTGCTCGTAGGTTGAATTATCCATGAAGTGATACCCATCTTGATCCTGGTAAAGGTACTGCATTTCGCGTTCTGTGAGATCTGCAGGTGTAAGACGTTCCCCGGATCTGAAGGTCTTGTCTAATACCTGACCGGTTTCCATGTTTTTCAGTTTTGTCCTTACAAAAGCCCCGCCTTTGCCGGGCTTGACATGCAAAAAATCGATTATGATAAATGGTTTTCCGTCGAGTTCAATCTTTAGTCCCTTCCTAATGTCAGAAGTTGTATACATAGATCACTCCTTTGTACTTACAAAATTTCCTCGATAGCAATTTTTCTCCCGTACAAATTTTCTATACATTAAAAGAGGCAAGAACGCAAATCTCGGAATTTCAGATAAAATGATGGTAAAGATCGGAAAGGATAAAAAATGCTAGGGCACGTGTGGGCCTCAGGTTATGAGCCTAAACCGGGGGAGCTTCCCCCGTTGCTAGGATGCAGGAGAAGACCGGCCTCTTAAGACCGGTGAAAAAAGGCCTCCATCCCCTTTACTAAAGGGGATACTCAATTTTAATGCCTTGTTGCACTTAACCAATAGGGTTCAGCCATGCTGATTAATATCGTATATACCTCCGTGGCCTGTAATAGCTGTTGTAATGATAGGATGAGTTGTAACAATTGCCACTATGGTAATACGGGTCGCAGTATTTTCCATGGTCGTAATGATGACCATGATGGTGTCTATGGTGATGTCCATCGTAATAATAGTGGTAGTTGTAATGGTAATGGTAGTTATAAACCCGTGGTCTCCTCCAGTAAGGTCGGTAATAACATGGGGGATCATTTTCAATCCATATATTTACCCGTGGAACGCAATCGTAGTAATAAGAATAGTGTTCAACTACTGGTGGAGGACAATAGTTATTGTAATAACTTCGGTAATATACGTTTGTTCTAGGTGTGTAGCACGCAGCCCCGGGGGGAACAATGGGAGACGCAATACCATACATAAGGGTGTTCAAAAACATGGTTGCTCCCAGTGCAATAAGAGCTCCTTCCCAGCGATCGTCGCAATCTGCTCTTGCAACACCCAGAGGAGCCACAACTAAAGCCACAAGTATCGCTAAGGCAATAACCTTGGTTTTCATTGTTCTCGCCCTCCTCATATTAGGTTGTCAAATACTAAAACAAGTATATCATGATACACATACCATTTAAACTGTGTATTAATTTACTCCTGAATTGGTGTGCTAAGTTCAAGTTAATCGGCCTGTGGATCTTGCTGTTTTTATTACCTATTAGACGAGACGCGTACAAAAAGGTTTACTTCTTGCCGGAAATGCCGCTAAATTTTTACCTCTTTCCGGCCGCTAACCTCGCCTGCTCTTTCGTAAATGCCGCTTTTCCCCCCGCTTTTATATACGAGCCTGATTTCATTTATGGTCATTTCTCTGTCGACTGCTTTACACATATCATAAATTGTCAGTGCAGCACTCGCCACTGCCACGAGTGCTTCCATCTCTACCCCAGTTCTATCGAAAGCTTTAACCGTAGCCTCGATCTCTATGGTGTAGTCATTTTCGTTGGGTTTGAAATAGAGCTCTACATTTGAAAGTTGTATTGGGTGGCATAGAGGAATCAAATCGCTGGTTTTTTTTGCCGCCATGATCCCCGCAACTCGGGCCGTCTCAAGGACATTTCCCTTCCTTGCCTTGCCGGTTAGAATTAAGTCTAGGGTTTCTTCCCGCATTTTTATGCTACCCTTGGCAGTCGCCTGCCGCCACGTCTTTTCCTTTTCGGACACATCAACCATCTTAACCCGACCGGCGGAGTCAAGGTGGCTGAGCACTAATTCCAGTTGTTTTTTATCCATGGTATATTCCTTTGACTTGTTTTCTCTAGCATACTTTTATCACAACCACCAAATCCCCAGGTGGCATCCCGAAAAAATTCTGGTCACCGAGGCACCGAAAGTATAGTCTATCTCCGTCATTCGTTCCGGGTGGAATTTCAACTACAAGTTCTCGCTGTTCTTCCCTGAAGCCATTTCCTTTGCAGGCACTGCATTTTTCGATGTTTCCCTTATGGATTGTTCCGTTTCCAAAGCAAGTGTCGCAGAAAATCAACCTGGAGTAGAAAATCGCTTCCCGTCCCCCTTCCGTGGCGGTCTTCTGTTCGACCTGCAGGTAAAAGCAAAGATCCATACCCTTGGTTAGAGTATTGCCAGTTCTGGCAATTCCAAAGTAATCGGCTAAAATAGAATTCGTTAAATCACTGTGGAAAATGTTGACCTTAATGTTATCATCTAACCCAAATTTACATGAGCGTCTTCGGTGCCCTGTACCGTTGTACCGCTTGATGTAAATTCTATCGTAGCTGGCTTTCTTTTGGGGATTACTGAGTATTTCATAGGCAAGGGAGATGAGCTGAAAACGTTTAGCGGCTTCAGCGTCACCGGGATTACGGTCTGGGTGGCAGCGGAAAGCTAGTCTCCGGAAAGCTTTCTTAATTTCCGCTTGACTTGCCTCCGGATGAATATCTAGTATTTCGTAAAGATTTAGAGAATGATAACTCATATGTACTTTTTTATTTGGATCCGTCTCACAATTTTTCTTTTTTTTAATTTTAAGTAGAAGATAATTCGTTGACAAGAGTTTTCTATGTCGATTATATGCCTCTAAAAGAACAAGGTTTTCAAAGAAGGAAAAATGCTTGCCAGGGTTTACAGCGGTGCTGTTCTGGGAATTGACTCTTATATCGTAGAAGTAGAGGTAGATATTGCATCCGGTCTCCCTTCATTCTCCACCGTAGGATTACCAGATGGTGCTGTTAAAGAAAGCAGGGAAAGGGTTAGGGCCGCTATAAAAAACAGCGGTTACAGTTTCCCCCCGGAAAAAATAACTGTAAACTTGGCTCCCGCTGATATAAAAAAGGAAGGTGCCGGATTCGATCTCCCGATTTCCATTGGTATTCTGGCTGCTTCCGGCCTGGTAGAAAAAGATAAGCTTGGTGAATACCTCCTCGTGGGGGAACTTTCTCTTGATGGGAGAGTTAAACCTGCCAGAGGACTCTTACCAATTACCCTGGGAGCAAAAAAAGAGCATGCCAGGGGAATTATACTCCCCGTGGAAAATGCCAGTGAAGCTGGTGTTGTCGAGGGTATAGATGTTCTCCCGGTTCGCCACCTTTCCGAGGCTGTTGATTTTCTGAACGGTGAAAGAGACATCAAGCCGATCAAGGTAGACATAGATGCACTTTTTTCGGAGATAAACAGGTACCCGGTTGATTTTAGTGATGTGAAAGGTCAGGAACTCGCTAAGCGAGCCCTAGAAATAGCAGCCGCCGGCAATCATAACATTATTATGATTGGCCCCCCGGGGTCAGGGAAAACCATGCTTGCGCAAAGGCTTCCCACGATTCTTCCCCCGTTGACTTTTGAGGAAGCATTGGAAACAACGAAGATCTTCAGCGTATCGGGAATCTTGAACAAGCCCCTTATGACAGTGCGGCCTTTCCGATCTCCTCATCATACAATATCAGACGCTGGGTTGATCGGTGGCGGACAGCTTCCAAAACCAGGGGAAGTGAGCCTCGCCCACAATGGTGTATTATTCCTTGATGAATTGCCGGAGTTTAGGAAAAACGTTCTGGAAATGCTCAGACAGCCCATTGAAGACGGAAGGGTAACCATTGCTAGGGCCTCTGTGACCCTCACGTATCCTTCAAGGTTTCTGCTGGTAGCGGCTCTTAATCCCTGTCCCTGTGGATATTTTGGTGACAGCGTACACCAATGTCGCTGTTCTGCAACCCAGATACAGCGCTACAGATCCAAGCTTTCGGGCCCCCTCCTTGATAGGATTGATCTCCATATCGATGTGCCAAACGTAAATTTTGACGATCTTGCTACGGATAGAGGAATAGAAAATTCTGAGAAAATAAGGTCCAGGGTAATGTCAGCAAGAAAAGTACAACTGGAAAGGTTCAACAAAAACAGGGGGATATTTTGCAACAGCCAGATGGGCCCCAGGCTCATAAAGAAGTTCTGCAATGTTGATGAAAATTGTGAAAATCTTTTAAGAATGGCCATTGATCGCCTGGGACTGAGCGCCAGAGGATACCACCGGATACTCAAGATAGCCAGAACAATAGCAGACCTTGCAAGTTCTGAATGTATCGAGGAAAGCCACCTGGCCGAAGCTATTCAATATAGAACACTGGATCGCGATTACTTTGGTCAGTTTTAGGAGCTTTTGATAGAATACCTATGTCCTGTGACAGATAGCAAAGGATCAAGAATCTTCCATGTATTACCGCAGAAATAATCGCTCACCCGTTACTGCTAAGAAAAGCTTAATTTCACGATTTCTTCTCTGGGCCTTCGGGGGAGTAATTGTTATTGCGCTACTCTTTGGCCTAACTGCGCTCTTAATTTATCAGCATTATACGAGAGACTTACCTAGTATCGATAAGCTCCGAAAATACGAGCCACCAACGGTGTCTTATGTCTACGATCGAGATGGAAACGTTGTGGCCGAGTTTTTCAAGCAAAAACGAATAGTGATACCGATCGAAAAGATTCCCGATCCTCTGATAAAGGCTTTTATCGCTGCAGAAGATGCACACTTCTACGATCACCCTGGGATTGATCTCATGGGCGTTGCAAGGGCAATGATAAAAAACATACAAGCTGGAACAATAGTGCAGGGTGGAAGTACGATCACCCAGCAGGTTGCCAAGTCCCTGCTTTTATCCCCTGAGAGAAGCTGGTCAAGGAAATTCAGGGAGGCTATCCTTGCCTATAGGATAGATAGCAAGCTCACCAAGAATGAGGTTCTCTACCTTTACCTGAACCAGATATACCTTGGACACGGCGCATACGGCGTGGAAGCTGCCGCACAAAACTACTTTGGGAAACACGTATGGGAATTGACACTGCCTGAATGTGCTCTTTTGGCAGGATTGCCTAGCGCCCCGTCGAGGTACTCCCCTTGTGCCCATCCCGATAAGGCACTCGCTAGGAGACGGTATGTCTTAAGAAGAATGAGAGAACTCGGTTTCATCAGTGAAAAAGATGAAAAACAAGCCAATAAAGTTCCCCTTAACATTGTAACTTGTGGCAGAAGCCTTTCTCCGCAGCTTAATTACTTTACGGAGGAAGTAAGGCGTAAACTTCTTGAGAAATTCGGTGAAGATGTCCTCTATAACGAGGGTCTCAAGGTATATACCACTCTCGACAGCAAATTACAGAAAGAAGCAGAATATGCTGTGGATAAGGGTCTAAGGGAACTTGATAAGCGACAGGGTTACTGTGGCCCGGTCAGTCATCTTAGCAGCTCTGAGATGGAAAGTTACTTGGCAAGGCTGCGGGAGAAACAAGCTCGGAGTAAGTTTCAACAAGGGCGAATCGTAAAAGGGGTTGTCCTAGGAAAAGAGGTAAATAACAAGGTTTATAAAATATCTTTAGGATCTTGTAATGCTAAAATGCCCTTTTCAACGGTCAAATGGGCAACTCGCTCCAAGCCGTATGACTTCTGCAAGTGGAAGCCCCCAGGTAGAGAGCCTTCAAGGTTATTCAAGAAGGGAGATGTTATCCTGGTTCGGCTGGAGAAGCAGACCTCGGGGCAAAGAAAGGATGATGTTTTCTGGCAAGTATCCTTGGAGCAAGATCCAAAAGTCCAGGGAGCCCTGGTGTGCATGGAAAATGAAACTGGGTTCGTGAGGGCTCTTGTTGGTGGAGCCTCTTTTACCAGAAGCCAGTTTAATAGAGCCACCCAGGCTTTAAGGCAACCCGGTTCTGCTTTTAAGCCAATCATATATTCGGCCGCACTGGACAACGGTTACAATCCTTTGAGCATTATCGTGGATGCTCCCATAGGCTTTCCTGACCCTAGTTTGAATGGCTACTGGAAACCACACAACTACGGCAACAAGTTTTACGGACCAACGTTTTTTAGGGAAGCCTTAATACATTCGAGAAACGTTGTCACCATCAAAATTTTGATAAGCATAGGGGTGAACACGGCAATCGAGTATGCAAGAAGGCTGGGAATAACGACGCCCCTGACCCCAACGTTGTCTCTGGCTCTAGGAGCTTCTGGCGTATCATTAATGGAGATGACCGCTGCGTATTCGGCTTTCGCAAACCTTGGATTCAGGGTTGAACCGATAATGATTACAAAAGTTATTGATAGGCACGGAGAAGTTCTTTACGAGAAAAACCCGGAAAAAAAAGAGGCTCTGTCCCCGGATACTGCCTTTGTAATAAACCACCTGCTCCAGGAAGTCGTGCTCTATGGAACTGGTCAGCGTGTGAAGGCACTGAATCGTCCTGCCGCCGGTAAAACAGGGACGTCTAACAACCTGAGAGATGCCTGGTTTATTGGCTATACTCCTGAACTTTTGACAGGTGTGTGGGTAGGGTTTGACGAGGAAAGGTACTCGCTCGGTAGGAAAGAAACAGGAGCTAAAGCGGCCAGCCCTATCTGGCTTTATTTTATGGAAGAAGCCCTAAAGGATAAACCGGTAAAATTTTTCCCACCACCGCCCCCTGGAGTGGTTCTTCTGCGGATTAACCCTAAAACCGGTACGGTAGCCGATCCGGAAGATCGGAATGTTATCGTGGAAGCATTTAAGGCAAACAATTTACCAGAAACGGACAGGCAACCATCCGAAGAGGAACAAGGCTTTTTCAAAGCTGATATCCAGTAAACCTTCAGCAAGTCTAAAATATTACAGTACCATAGTTTATTAATAAACTAATCTTTTAACTTTTCTATTGACATAAATGTCCTGGTAAATAGAATTAGGGACTAAACCAACCCCCCAAGTTTTATCAACACTAGATTATTAACTTAAAAAGGTGAGGAGGATTAGGATGAAAAGAAGAGGATTTTTGGCAGTGCTGGTTGCTTTGGGATTCTTGGTAGTAACGGTATTTGTCCCGCATCAAGCACAATCAAAAACGATATTTGTCACGATTGGCACCGGAGGAATTACCGGAGTTTACTACCCGACGGGTGGTGCCATCGCTAAAATCGTGAACAAGAAAAGAGACGTCTATGG
>JALSTM010000086.1 GCA_026983715.1 Desulfobacterales bacterium | reverse complement strand
CAGCGCTGTTTGCTTCAAAAACGTGCTTCCCAGCAAAAAATTCCACATCATCGGTAAATTTTCCGTCATCGTCCACCGGTGAATAAATATCGAGGCCGTACTCGAGTCCCATCTCGTAGTCTTCGCGCCCGTGCCCGGGAGCAGTATGCACGCATCCTGTACCGTCTTCAAGAGTCACATGGGCGCCCAAAATTATCCTGGAATTTCGATCCAGGAAGGGGTGTTTACAGTTCTTTCCTTCCAAGTCTGAAGCCTTAAAAGTGAGCACTTCCTTGAATTCTTTTATTCCACAGGTTTCCGTAAACCTTTCGATAAGTCCTCTTGCAAGGATCCAGTATTCGTCGCCGACTTCTATGACCGAATATTCAAAATCGGGGTGCAGGCATATTGCCAGGTTAGCCGGGATGGTCCAGGGTGTTGTAGTCCAGATCAAAACGAATACCTTTTTGCCGGCAAGGGACAGATCGAGAGACGCCGGGTCGTCCACAAGCGGAAACTTTACATAGATTGACGGTGAAGTGTGAGGATGATATTCGACTTCAGCCTCTGCCAGTGCTGTTCCGCAAGGGGCACACCAGTAAACGGGTTTTTTGCTCTTGTAGACACTCCCCTGCTTGAAAAAATTCCCCAGTTCCCTGGCAATGGTCGCTTCGTAATCATAGGACATGGTAAGATACGGATGTTCCCAATCGCCTATGACACCCAGCCTCTTGAACTCGTTTCGCTGGATATCTATAAATTTTTCCGCATACTTGCGGCAGTGCTTCCGAATTTCCAGAATGGACAGGTCTCTTTTCTTTGCCCCCAGTTCCTTGTCCACCTGGTGTTCAATAGGAAGTCCATGGCAGTCCCAGCCGGGTACGAATACACTATTGTACCCGCTCATCTGACGGCTTTTAATAATTATATCTTTGAGTATCTTATTCAAGGCCGTTCCCAGGTGGATGTGTCCGTTGGCATATGGAGGGCCATCGTGAAGAATGAAAAGTTCCCTACCTTTCCCGTCTTCACGAAGCTTTTCGTAAAGGCCCATCTTCTCCCACCTGGCAAGGATTTCGGGTTCACGTACAGACAAATTCGCTCGCATGGGAAACTTCGTTTTCGGCAGATTCAATGTCTCTTTGTAATCCATGTGCAATGCCTCCAGAATGATGGACTGTAGCGATCTTACATAACACAGGCCTTTACATTGTCAAGTACTAAGAATCAAAAAATAAAAAGCCCCTTCGAGTGGTGGTGCCATGAGAAGGGGCCTTGAAATCTAGTTTTTGCTATCTTAATACATGCCACCCATGCCGCCCATGCCTCCTGGGCCTCCGGGCATTGCTGGCATTTCTTCCTTTTCCTCGGGTATTTCAGCTACCATGGCCTCTGTTGTTATCATCAGACCTGCAACGCTTGCTGCGTTCTGCACCGCTATGCGGGTGACCTTGGTTGGATCGATTATTCCGGCTTCTATCATGTCACACAGTTCTCCGGTTTGAGCATTGTACCCGTAGGCGCCTTCCCCGCCCTTTACCTTTTCAACTATGATGGAACCCTCCTCTCCTGCATTCTCGGCAATTTGCCTTGCAGGCTGTTCAAGAGCTCTTCTGAGGATGTTAACCCCAAGCTGTTCTTCTCCTTCGAGCTTGAAGTTTTCGATAGCAGGAATACACCTGATGAGAGCAACACCGCCACCCGGCACAATTCCTTCTTCCACGGCAGCCCTGGTTGCGTTTAAGGCATCTTCCACCCGAGCCTTCTTCTCTTTCATCTCCGTTTCCGTGGCAGCACCAACGTTTATAACCGCAACTCCACCTATTAACTTGGCAAGCCGTTCCTGGAGCTTTTCCCGGTCGTAGTCACTGGTGGTTTCTTCAATCTGCGCCCGGATCATTTTTATCCTTGCTTCCAGGGCATTTCGATCGCCTGCCCCGTCCACGATTGTGGTGTTATCCTTGTCAACTACGACAGTCTTGGCGGATCCAAGATCGTTCAACGTGGCGTTTTCAAGCTTGATCCCCATCTCTTCACTGATAACCTGGCCTCCGGTGAGGACAGCTATGTCTTCCAGAATGGCTTTTCTCCTGTCACCAAATCCCGGTGCCTTAACGGCACAGACGCTCAAAGTCCCGCGCAGCTTATTTATAACCAGCGTAGCCAGTGCTTCACCTTCAACATCTTCGGCAATGATTAAAAGGGGTCTACCCATCTTGGCTACCTGCTCAAGGATGGGAAGAAGATCCTTCATCACGCTTATTTTTTTCTCGTGAATAAGAATGAGAGGTTCACTCAAGTTTACTTCCATCTTCTCTGGGTCGGTAACGAAGTAAGGTGACAGATAACCTCTGTCAAACTGCATTCCTTCAACAACATCAAGGGTTGTTTCCATTCCCTTGGCTTCCTCAACGGTGATAACGCCTTCTTTTCCGACCTTGCTCATGGCCTCGGCGATTATTTCACCGATGGTTGAATCGTTATTGGCTGAAATGGTACCAACTTGTGCAATTTCTTTTTGCTCCTGGGTCGGCTTGCTCAGTTTTCTAAGTTCATCAGTCACAACTTTTACTGCTTTTTCCAGCCCGCGTTTGATTGCCATGGGGTTGTTCCCCGCGGCCACGAGCTTTGTTCCTTCGTAATAGATACACTGGGCAAGAATGGTAGCAGTGGTTGTGCCATCGCCTGCAACGTCGCTTGTCTTGCTGGCAACTTCTTTTACCATCTGGGATCCCATGTTTTCGAACTTGTCTTCGAGCTCAATTTCCTTGGCCACCGTTACACCATCTTTCGTAATGGTTGGTGATCCCCAGCTTTTCTCAATAACAACGTTCCTGCCCTTGGGGCCCAAAGTCACTTTTACTGCATCCGCCAGGGCATTAACTCCGTTTAGCATTTTCTCCCTAGCTTTAGCGTCAAATTTTATTTCTTTTGCCATCCTTTGTCCTCCTGATTCTTGAGATTATTCAACCACGATCGCGAGAATATCGTCTTCTCGCATAATAAGAAGTTCCTCTCCTTCCACCTTTACTTCGGTTCCGGCATAGCGGCTGAAGAGAACCTTATCTCCTTCTTTTACCTCAGTAGGAATCTTAGTCCCTTGTTCCGTTACTCTTCCGGGTCCCGCAGCTATCACCTTCCCCTGTATCGGTTTTTCTTTTGCGGTGGCCGGGATAATGATTCCCCCGGGGGTTTTTTCCTCTTCTTCAATCCTTTTAACAATAACCCTGTCGTTTAGTGGTTTAAGGTTCATGCGTCAATCCTCCTTTTCTTTTCCTCAAATTATTTCTGATACCTAACGTGGCTTCAAAATAATATTAGCACTCATCTCCACCGAGTGCTAATTTTGGAAGGATATCCTATTTTTGCCAATTCTGCAAGAAGAAATGTGGCTTACCTCACAAAAGAAAAAACTTGCACGTGACGCATTCGGTTAATGTGTTGAAAGACGAGACATTATTCCGCTTCTAGGTATCCCGAGACTTGGATAAATGCTATTGACATCGGACTTCTTAGCGATTTAACTTTGAAACAAACTGGGTTAGAATACTTCCCTATAAACATGTAGCGTTTTATCGTGTCATAATTCGTATACTACCAGTGTCCGTCATAAATGAACCGCCCGCTTCGCTTAAGGCGCAAAGAACGCGAAGAAGGAAAATATTGCGGC
>JALSTM010000085.1 GCA_026983715.1 Desulfobacterales bacterium | reverse complement strand
ACATTTCCTTTAAAGCTCAGGCTGGGAAACTGGAGTTGGCCTAAGCGTGGCGGTGGTAGACAAGGGTGTGGCCAAAAGCCGTACCACAACCACAGGTAAGGTGGACATCTATGCCATCATTTTTAGCCAACGTAACCCACGGTTTTAACCGTGGGTAAATGGAGGACTAGTTACGTCAATAACCGATTCATCAGTTTCTCACTCAAAAAGGATTTTTACATAAGGCGAAACTGCGATAAGTTTGGATACTTGTGTAAAGCATTCACGAATCGTTCATCTTTCTTTTTCCCCGGTAATCGTTTTTTGTTGTTGCGCCTAGCGTCATGGGAAGTTTAAATGCCAGGTAAAAACCAAGAATTACGAGGTAATGGTACCCTCGGGGCAGGAGCAATAGAGGCCATGGTTTCAACCACGAATATGGGTTGTAGATTTTATGTTTTTTATCCCGTATTTGGGATTGCAATGTTCGTTCAAAACAGGTAATGTTGAACAGTGTTTGCTTAATAACATACAACTTACAGGAAGGAGGAGGAAAAATGTCAAAATTGAGAGGTTGGTCAGGTAAGGGTGAGTGGTTTTTTTGTGTAGTGATTGCAAGCGTGTTGTTTTTGTTTGCGTCACTGGCCTTGGCGGGGAAGGGTATGTCCCCGAACCTACAGAAGGCGACATCAGGGATTCAGCAAGCAGGAAAAGCAATGACTACAGGCAGTGTGGCGGAGCAAGTTCCTGATGTATCACCTCAGGATAAGATCAACATTAACAAAGCTGACAAGGAAACTCTGCTTAAAATCAAGGGGCTCGGACCGACGAAAGCTCAAAATATTATCGATTACAGGGAGAAATTCGGGCCATTTAAAAAGTACGAAGATCTTCTAAAGGTAAAAGGAATAGGAGAAAAGACCCTGGAGCTTATCAAACCCTTTATAAAGTTGTAGTTCGACTCCTGGGACAACGGACAGCCCGTATGAAAGTGGTTGCCCGACATGAATGAAAAAAGAGGGCAGGTAATTTTACCTGCCCTCTTCCGGTGAGTTTCACGTCTTCAATGCTACGCAGGACCATGGCATGACGGTGAATGACACGTCGGTGAATGACACGTTGGAGCGTGGCATGACGGAGCGTGGCACGATGGCGCATGACAGCTAGCGGCGTAGGATTCTTTTTTCTCAACTTCTTTTACCTTTAACATTTATCTCACCTCCTTTCCCTCTATAACTACCCCTGACCCGGGGTTATGTGCAGGAGAGGTAATTCATTTCTCCAAGCACTTTTATAGCATCTATACATGATTGGAAAAAATTATGCTTATCCGTCTCCGAGCCGTATGTTTCGTAAAGCTTATCGCTGATCTGTTTAAGAGTGGTTTTCCCGTCACATAGTTCCAACAAGTCTTTGCCGAATTGATTAATCTCGTTTACCACCAGTTGCTTGTTTTCATGCTTGAAAGCAAGGATTGTATGTTCTTCCGGATATTGTTCTTCCGGCCTATTTTTCTTCAGGTCTTCGATAATGCGAGGAATATTGAAGTCAAACGTATCAATGACAATCCTGTCATTTCTCATCGGCTTGAAATTCTCTAGATCCTCGTCAGGCATGTGGAACTCGTCATCGGTGATGTCCCACCGGGCAACATAGAGGGAGTTGGTTTCGTACTTGAGAATATCGTATATGTATTTTCTCCGGATATCTCCTTTTTTAGCAAGTGTTGTAGACGCATACTCTGAAAAATGTAAGTAGCAATCCCTGGGGGTAAGGGTTATCTCGTTCCGATCGAGTTTCTCGTTTACCCAAAGCAACCATTCCAGGAAAAGGTCCGATACAGGTTTTCCGCATTCTATGCTAAGCAAAAGAAAGGACTTGGGATAAAAGTTCACTATAAAAGGAAAGTAGGATGCTATTATGTTTAACTGGTCTAGAGGCATTCCTTTACACGATATATTGTAAAAGCTGGAAAAGATTTCTGGGTTGTTGTTGATTAACGTTTCGTCGGATTTTAGTCTGTTTCCGTTATTAAATTCTATACCAAGAGCAAAGTAAGTATCAACTTTACGTGTCAATTTCCTCAAATATTTTTTGTAGAGGTCGGTTCCGGGCAAAACTGTTGGCATCTGGATGAGGGGATTGTTATTACCGAGTATTCCCGTTTGAAGGGCAAGACCGAGGGTTGCGTCTATGTCTTCCTTTTCTTCTTCCGGAAAGCCGATAACGTAGCTCAAAGTTGGCACAATTCCCCTCTCAGTGGTCTCCACGACGCGCCGATACAAGATGTCCCTATCAATATTTTTCCTGATAAACCTGAGAGTTCTTGGAGAACCAGAATCTATCCCGAAACAAGTCGATTCGCAACCTGCCTCTTTCATAAGATCAAGAAGGCCGGGATCAAGTGTATCGAGTCTCGATATACAGTACCATGGAACATGGTTGAGGTTTTCTTCTACTACTTTTTTGCAGAAATTCTCCACGAATGACCGCCTTGCAGTAAACTGGTCGTAGGCAAGGACGAAACATTCTGCACCATGTTCATGGTGAAGAACTTTCATTTCCTCCACTATCCTATCAATGGAATAGGTTCTTGTTTTTCTCCTCCAGAACTTCGATTCCGAACAATATATACAGTTGTGAGGGCAACCTCTCCCTACCTCCAGAATAGCTATACTCCTGGGCAATTTGCAAGCGTCCCTGTATTCCGACAGCGGAGGTGCCAGGGCATAATCAGGCACGGGTAACGTGTCCAAGTCGGCAACCAACTCCCGGTCACGATTTCTTACAATTCGATCTCCATCCCTGTAGGTTATCCCCTCAACCTCTTTTAGAGTATTCCCCTTTTCGTAACTCTTAACGAGTTCCTTGAAGGTAATTTCGCCTTCACCCCTAACTATGCAATCAATAAATGGGTACCTTTCCAGGGTCAGGGTATCCACGAAGGATGCGTTATGGCCTCCTACTATCACCTGCGTGTTTACTTTTGCCTCTTTGATTTTCCGGGCAATCTGTATCACCGGCGGATACGTGGTACACTGGGCTGAAAACCCGACTATGTCCGG
This sequence comes from Desulfobacterales bacterium, assembly GCA_026983715.1. Taxonomy (GTDB): domain Bacteria; phylum Desulfobacterota; class Syntrophobacteria; order B119-G9; family B119-G9; genus B119-G9. The sequence goes on along the minus strand of JALSTM010000085.1, from coordinate 13,768 downwards.
ATTTTCTCCAAGTATCCATTCGGCACAATCATCGTATGTCTTTACTCCCGGTTTCAACCTTCCCTGTCGCAGTGCCAGCACAAAATCGAGAATCACAACCTCGTGCTCGGTACTTGCCAGGGTGCTTGCTATGGAAATCAGGCCAAGAGGCGGCAAGTTATACATCGACTCCAGGTAAAAAGGGGGAAATACCAGTACAATTTTCATGGCAAACCAGCAATTTTAGAAGAATTTCCCCTCTCCCTGTTCTATTGCCCTGTCGATTTCTCTCTGGAGCTGTTCGGGAAGACCCTTGATATCTACATTTAAGAAGCCTCTCACTATTACACTTGTGGCTTCATCTTCACTCAATCCCCTAGCCATGAGGTACTCAATTTCTTCTTGTCCTATTCGTCCAACCGCAGCTTCATGGGACATTTCAAGATCAGGAGCCTTGCCTTCGAGTTCAGGAATCGCATGTATCAAACCGTCACCAAGAATAAGTCCCTTACATTCCAGGTGAGCTTTTATCCCAGGGACTTCACCAACCAGGTGACCGCGGGCAATAATCTTACCACCGGTGCTCAATGTGCGCGCAACGATTTCTGCCCTGCAGCCCTCGCGCTTTAAAATAACCCTTCCTCCCACATCCATGTGAGATCCTTCCGGGGCAACCAGTATGGAATTATAACGGGCAATGGCATTGGGGCCATTAAGGTGCGTGGTCGGGTACATTTGAAGAGATTTTACGTTTCTAAGGGAAATGTAGTTGTTGACAAAAAGCCCGTCTTCCTCAACCATGGCAACAGATCTCGGCCTAACGTATACTCCCTCGGCCCAGTTATGTATCATCGTGAAGCTGAGCTTAGCACCCTTTTTTACGAAAAATTCACTTATGCCAATGTGGAGACCGCTCTGCAGGTGAGGTTTGGTGGCACAACCGGTTATTATGTGCAACTCGGAATCTTCTTCAGCGATAATGATGTTGTGTACATTTTGTGACAGGTTATCGGTTTCAAGGTAAAGGCACGCCTGTACCGGGTACGTCGTTTTAACTCCTGGTAGAACCCTAATGAAATACCCGTAGTGAGGTTTTTCATAGGCCTTCTTCGTATATTCGTCGGCTTCCGGGTTCACTCCGCTCCACATGTAGTCCTTCAGCCATTCATGCTTCTCAAGGGCCGTTCTTACATCCATTACCTCGACGCCTTCCTGCTTGGCCTTGCAATGAACCACACTTTGATCTTCCTGAATGTAAGTGCCGGAACGCTGTTCTTCCTTTACGTCGATTCCGGCAAGGATCATTTGTTGTCTGTCTTCTTCAGAAAGCTGTTCCAGGTCGTCGATATATTCGTGCTCACCACCTTCGTGCTTGAATTCATCAACGTCAGGTATGATTACATCCTTATACATTTTACACACTCCTCGTAACCGTGTTCTGATATACCCTTAAGCAATTCTCTCGGGTTTCCGCTGCAAGCAATTCTTCCGTGAAAAAGAACGGTCGCTAGATCCGCGTCAACATAATCGAGTATGTATCCGGTGTGAGTAATGATCAGGCCGGATCGTTTCCTGGCTTCCCTTTCTTCTCGGAGGCAATACTTTTTACCGTTCCCGTTTATACCTTTCAGCAAAAAGTTCAATACTCTGCCGATTAGCGGAATATTTTCAAGGTCAACGCCCGATTCGGGCTCGTCGATAAGAAGCAAATCCGGCTGCTGTGCCATTAACTGCAAAATTTCTGATCTCTTAATTTCACCGCCAGAAAAACCCACGTTGACGTCTCTGTCCAGGAAGTGTTCAAAGTTAACCTTACGAGCTAGTTCAGGTATTTCTTCGTCCTTTGCACCGCAAATCTTGAGCAGGTCTTTAACTTTTATACCATCTATGGCAGGAGGGTGCTGAAAAGACATCCCGATCCCCATTCTTGCTCGCTCATTAATCGGAAGATCGGTTATGTCCTTCCCTTTAAAATATATTTTACCCTCAACAACATTGTAACCGGAAAATCCCATTATGGTTCTAAGAAGAGAGGTTTTTCCGGATCCGTTTGGACCGAAAAGAATGTAAGTTTTACCTTCCGGAACCTCCAGGTCAATGTGTTCAAGAATGATTTTTCCTTCTACTTCTACTTTTAAGTCTACTATTTCCAGCATGGTTTCTACCTCGGATTCATTGTCTCTCTTTATCCTTTACTTATTAGGAAATTCCTTCAAAAACAAATCCAATTGTGATTGTTAGTATAGCATATCGGTAGAAATTTCCTACCGGCTTTTGTCTTTCGAAGAAATCATCGGAAACACCGAATCTTTCCGTTCCCAACCTTACGTTCCAAGGAACTAACCACCCCAAGGCATGTTAGCATATATCTCGGTTAACTTATCGCGGAAGTCACGGAAAAAGGCTTCGTGGGCTTTCTCCCAGTTTGACAGCATAATAAATGCCTGTTTTACTTTACCCTCGGTATTTCTAGCCATATTTTCGTAGAATTCGCTTAAGTCCTTTTCAATAAGCCATGCTACGTTAAACACCGTAACATCGGGCACCATTGAGCCTTCGAGGCACTGTTCCAAGAATTCTTTTCTTGCCCTCTCATCAAAATAGTTGGTGGGTTCCAGAACCACGTTCCTGACGCTTTCAGGATCTATCTCTTTTCCAGTTTTTAATTCATCCATGATTCTGTTAATAAAAAGGATGTGTTTCTTTTCTTCTTCTACCAAACGCTTAAAAGCGCTAATGGCGGCACCGTAACCCATGCGTTCAATGGAATTTTCGAAAAAGGCTTTCCCCGTTTCTTCTTGGTTAAGGGCATATTCGAAGACTTTGATCAAGTTCTCATTTGTACTCATAGTTTTCCCTCTTTTATCATATTCATCAATTTATTAATGGCCGAGAACACTTCATCATATCAAGATAAAATTTCTTATCACCGCCAGTCCCGTAATAATCTGGAACAAGCACAACACGGTTAAAATCAAATTATTCGCACCGTGAATTAGTGGTAGCACATTTCTCTTTTTCTTGACACGATCCATGTGGAGCCCAGAAACGAGACCAAAGATAATAAGAGGAATCATCAATAGTCCGGTTTTTCCATGGGCACCGGTGACGAGGAATCCATGCCAAGCAACCCTAACAATGACCATGCCCCCTAGAGCACCGGCGAGTATGGCTCCTAGTGAAACCTTACCCACCAAAACGTGTCGTTTCCAGTTAAAGCTTACCCTCTGTTTAAGGTGAATTCCCCTGAAACGATTAGATCCCAGGTAAAGGGCATAAACCGTAAGCAAAATCCCAATGAATTGAAAAATCGGGTGGAAATATAGCACAGAACCTCCTGCAGCTACTTGAACTCGTGAACAATAATGAAATCATTTTTTGCCCTAGTCCCGTGACACCCGATGCACCCCCTTGGCTTCCCGAAAGGCTTTGCCTTGCCATCAGGACTGTACTTGACCCAGAACCAGTCTCCGTCTGAGGGGTTATAATCCTTTACTTTATACATTACCGTAATAACAACAAGTTTCTTTTCCTTGTTGTAGTTTTCCTTTACTTCGATGGCGCCGTATTTGACCGGAGGCTTGGTAGAAGTATAAGCCGCTTCGTTAACGTAGACCTTGTGAAAGGGACCGTGAGGTGCCCTACCTGGCTGCATTCCCTGATGATCCGGCCAAAATTTCCAGTTCTTGTAAGGGGAGACCTTTGTGATGTAGTTCCATAAAGCTACAGGGTCCGGCCCAGGCATTTCTTGCCCGCAACCAGCATTTATTTGTTGGATTCCTATTAAGCAGACGACAATTCCTACAATTCCGATGATTAAAGATAATTTCTTCATAGCCAACTCCCTTTTTTCATAAGCTTTTAATACGTTTCTAGCGTGGCTGTCTTTGAAATCTTACTAATATATTAGGGATTCGTGAGACCCAGATGCACCCCTCTTTCATGTGATATTTTCCCCGTCGGTTTGCCCCAATGTTTTGGCTAAGTACCAGTTTCGGGTTTTTTTTCGCCCCTGAGCAATTTGTACTTTTTTGAAGCGGTTTCCCAGTTTATAACGTTGAAGAAATTCTTAATGTACTCGATTCTGCGATTCTGGTACTTCAAATAGTAAGCATGTTCCCAGACGTCGCATACAAGAAGAGGTACTGCGCCCCAAATTGCAAGATCCTGGTGCTTTTCCGCTTGAAGAATAATCAGTTTGTCTCCGAGAGGTTCGTAGGCAAGAACACCCCAACCGCTTCCTTCGACGGAGTTAGCGACCGCAGTAAACTGCTTTTTAAAATTGCTAATCCCACCGAAGTTTTCATCTATTTTTTCTTTAAGTTGACCGCGGGGTTCTCTGCCGCCATTTGGTGACATGCTTTCCCAGTAAAGGGAATGTAGAAGATGCCCGGAACCGTTATAAGAAACTTCCTTTGTCCAGAATTTCACCTCGGCATAATTGCCGTAGTTGCGAGCTTCTTCAAGCTTTCTTAGGGCATTGTTGAGTTTTTTCACGTACCCAGCGTGGTGTTTGTCGTGGTGAATCTTCAAGGTTTCGCTGTCGATGTATGGTTCGAGAGCATTGTACGGATACGGAAGAGGTGGAAGAGTGTAATACGTGTGAGCTTCCGTCGTATTCTTGTCCTCGCGGCCGGTGGTCTGAACACACGAGGTGCTCAGCAACCCGACTGTAGGAATTGCAAGCGAAAATAAAGCTAATCCTTTTATTAAATCTCTTCTTGAAAAATGATCATCCATTGTTTTTCCATAAATCTTATTGGTGATTTCTTGCGTTTGAGGTCTTGGACTACGATTCATGGTGCAGTAATCGTAGTCCACTCTATCTGACAGATTATTTCATTACTTTTTCGGCCACCGCCTTTCCATAGTGCTGACAGTTTCTTAGTCCTTCATCGGTTTCTACCTTGTCCTCAGTGAGCTTAAAAGGCCCCAGATCCACCATGTCCATTTTGAATACGTATTCCATGGTGTCATAGATTAGCTTGGGAGCTTCCCCGGTGTGGGTGTGAGAGCCGAAAGCCCCTCCTACTTTGCCTTTGAGATCAGCATTTGCCGCGAGGAACAAGAAATTTTTCATTCCTGGAATCATGTCTCCGTGATACGTGGGGGATCCAAAAATGTATCCATCATATCCTTGAAGGTCTTCTTCGTTCTTTATGTCTGAAATTTTTTTCAGTACTGCATCACATCCACCCATACGGACACCTTCGGCGATATATTCGGCCATTTTCGCAGTTTTCCCTGTTCTGCTGGCGTACGCAATCAAGACTTTTTTCATCTTCTACCTCCTCAAGTTTCATCTCTAAAAAACTATCGCTATGATAACCTGGAATCACTCCCGGTTTCACCGCACTCCGGGATATAACATGTAACGTTTAAAAATTCACATTTCTCGTTGCAAGAGGGACACTGTTCAGGGGGAGTTTCGGCCTCCACCGTGTAACCACACTTAGAACATTTCCACGTATTCATTTTTTCCTCCTTGAAGAATTTGACGATTAGACCTGTTAAGCACCGTCCAGACCTGCACGACCTTTTTCCATCATCCAGGCTTCAGGATCAGTGTAGTAGTATTTTAGATCTTCGAGAATCTTATAATGTTCTCTTTCTTCCTCTATAAGATGTTCTATAAATTTGCGTTCAAGAGGGTTTTTCGCCCTGTTGAGATGATTTTCGTAATATTTAATTGCCGCAGCTTCGAAATCGATCCCAATGTTTAGGGCTTCTAGTTCAGAAGGCCCGGCCTTTATATCTAAAGCATATTTTTTGGCCAGTTCGCGAAAAATGGGCTTGATATCCTTTTTACTTCCGGGTAATTCCACCCACTTTTCGTTCCACTTTTCACCGGTCAAAAGCCCCTGGTAGATTTCCTTGATTCGAGTGAAGTGTTTTATTTCTTCGTCTCTTAAGAATTGGAAAATTTCCTTTCCGATTTCGTTTGGGCATTCCTTTACTGCCTTTTCATAGAATTTTTTGCCCTTTTCTTCCATGTCGAGCGCATTTTTGAGCATTTCAAGGGCTTCGCTATTTTCTGCCATTGGTAGTCTCCCACAACGGTAAAGTCACAACTGGTATAAAGGATCAAACCGTTTCATTCGGTTGGTTGTGCTGTTGAAGCAAAAGTTCTTTCTCCCAACTGCCTATCCAGCATAAACATACCGCCTCGGGCCTCTCCCATGAGCTTCAACTTCTGAACAATTTCGTCCGCCGTAGCTTCTTCTTCAACCTGTTCCGTCACAAACCACTGGAGAAATATGTTGGTGGCGTGATCTTTTTCCTCTATGGCAAGGTTTACCAGGTTATTAATTAGTCCGGTGACAAACTGTTCATGTCTTAGCACTGCTTCAAACACGGCCAGGGGGGATTCCCAGTCGGTCTCAGGCGCCTTGATCTCCTTCAATAAGACCCTGCCACCCCTTTCGTTTACGAAATCATAGAACTTCATTGCGTGCAGTAGCTCTTCTTCTGCCTGAACCTTCATCCATTGTGCAAAACCTTTCAGGCTTATCGATTCAAAGTATGCAGACATAGAAAGGTAGAGATAGGAAGAATAGAGCTCCGCATTTATTTGCTCGTTTAAAGCTTCCTCCATTTTTTTGCTCAAAGCTCCCATTTATGCCCTCCACAATCCGTGCAAATTGCAGTATTCTCTGGCAGTAACTTTTTCGGCCTCAATGGGGAAAAAGGCTTCTGGACTATCACCTGGGTTTAAGAATTCTCGATAGGCCTTCCCGTCAGCAATTATTTCGATCCACTCTATGTAATGCTTCTCTTCCATGGGATGAGGCACATCACCAACTTTTACCTTTATACCGTCAGCGGTTTTTTCTATAACCGGGACGTGCTTTTCTTTAGCTGCGTCCACCGTATTTTCCACGAAAAGTTTCATAGGCTGACCGCAACAAACCAGTTCACCTTCACCTCCATGCAAAACTTCTACAATGTTGCCACAAACATCACATTTATACACTTGAAGTCTTTCTGCCATAATATATACCCTCCTTTAACTCAAATTTTTCAGTGCGCTTATCACCTCGTCGTAATCCGGTTCGTTGGTTATTTCTTTAACCAGTTGAACGTATCGTACACGAGACTCTTTATCTACAACAAAAATTGCCCTAGCAAGTAGCCGGAGTTCCTTTATAAGTACTCCGTAAGCCTTGCCAAAAGAAGCATCCCTGTGGTCAGAGAAAGTCTTTATTTTTTTTACTCCCGCTGCTCCACACCACCTTTTCTGGGCAAATGGTAAGTCCATGCTTATTGTAAGTACTTCGACGTCAAAGGGAAGCTTACCAAGTTCCTCGTCAAAATGGCGGGCTTCAAGGTCACACACGGGAGTGTCCAGGGATGGTACTGATAAAATAACTGATACCTTACCCTTAAACGAGGAAAAACTCACGGGGTTTAACTCATTGTCCACAACCTCAAAATCAGGTGCTTCTTCACCTACTTTAACTTCGTTTCCAACAAGGGTTACGGGATTACCTGCTAGCGTAACAATACCGGGTCTTTCATCCATGCTATCTTCCTCGCTACTTTAATCTTCGATGTGAAACCTTGCCCTGTCGGTTTGGCCGGGAATATATTCACCTACGGCCACGAGCTTTTTGTTAAACTTTGCACAATCAACTACTATTCTCCAGAGTCTTTCAAGGCTTTTTGCTTCATCGTCATTTTCCGGTACCAACTCAACCAAGTTTTTTTCGATTTCGATCTTCATAGTTTCCTCTCCTTTCTTCTCTTTGTGTGTTGGTTTTTCCTATTAGCCGGCATAATTATATTAATGGAATATTTCACTATTTTCGATGCTTAATATAACCGTATAATCCTTCTGCGACAAGGCCCCATTGTTAAATTCTATATTTGTTAAGTAGGTTTAGGGAGTTACGTTTCATCTACGCAGCTTGTGAAAGGTTTGACATAAACAACGTGCTGATTTGGGTAGTATGATCATAATAGCCTGGTATAGAGAAGGCTCAACGAAAGTTTGATAAATTCGGATTCCTGGGACGAGCACAATGCAAAATCCGTCATTCCGGTTGGAAACGAAGCGTATTTTGAGCGCCGTCCGTAAACGGAGATCAGAAATCAGGGATCAGAAGCCAGAAAAGCGGTATGAGGTATAGTTAATATCCTTAAAACAGCCACATCTCAGTGTTATCTGAACTTAGACCTCTGATTTCTGACCTCTGCTCCCGGGCGGTGCCCCGAGTAGGAGCGAGGCGACGTATCGAGGGGTAATGAAGTGTATCTAAGGGCCGGAATCTACTACTCTCTGGCTCGATGCCTTCAGGCCTGCTCCTGACTAGATCAAGGGGTCGGGATATTTGAGTAATTAATCAGAGGTTCCTAAATTCGGTTCAACCACCGCTTTCTCTGGAAACTCTTACTCGGTGGTGCGTATCTGGATACCGGATTCAGTTATCCTTGCAAAATCAAACGGAGATGCTACGTCTTCGGATTTTAAAGAGAGTTTCTTGAGCAAATTTTCGCATATCTTTTCCACTTCTTCCATGCTTACGTTTTCCGGAAGCATATTAAGGCGGTATTCAATGAGAAGTTTTCTCGGAATTACGACAAAGTGGGGTACTTTTACAAACCCCAGGGGGGCGTCAGGTGCATCGCTTGCAATCAGGCAAAACCTGAACTTCTGTTTTCGAGCGTGAGGTAGATACCCTGCAATAATAAAATAGATTCTACCCACATCAGGGTTTGCAGGGGAAAGGTCGTAATAATGGTTCAATCTTTGAGATTCTGAGCGAAAGAAGGGTAGGGCAACCGTGGAGATGTCTTCGTACTTCCAGAGCCCTCTTTCTTGAACGTAATCATTAAATAGGTCGCAAAGAGTGATACCGTAACCTGCTCCGGCGGTGGCAAGGAGAATATTTGGGGTTATCTCGAAGAGTTTCTGAACCGTGAATACGCGAGAGATCTTATCTCCATCAAACATCGTGGCAGCACTGTCGGTGCATAGCAGTATTCCTTCGATGGTTTTGTATACTATAAGTTGAGTCATTTAAGGTATTCCATTTTTTGGGCTCAATTTAGAATACTTCCTTATAAACCTGTAACGTTTAGCATGTCTTAATCCTGACACTATCGCAAAAAATCTCCTGTTTTGTCATTGCGATCCCGCACCCACTTCCTGCGAATTGTAGGAGCAATGGCAAATTGTCGTATTTCAAGTAGGTGCGGGATCGCAATGACCGGTTTTAGGACTTTTTATGAAACCATCAATCTTTGTCCTGGGTTTTGGTTGCGGCTTCGCTCCCTTAGAGTTTAGCACGAGAGTTTCAAGTAGGGAACCTCTGATTAATTACTTAAATAGCCAAGGACTTCTTAAACGTCTCGGATGTGATCCAGTAACCGACTAAACGGCAATTGATTCAGTCCCTACGTTTCGCTCCTACCGGGATGCTAGATCTTGAATTGTTCTGGTGCAACCCCTTTAACTGATTGCTAGTAGGGTGGGCTGTGCCCACTTCGCAGTCCTGAAAATTGCCCCAAACATTTGCCTGAATCAGTGATCGTTCACTTGAGTCGCAGATGCAAGGAAGAGCCCGGTGGACTACAGTTCTCTATGTCCGGCGGGCGATGGCGCCGGAGATCGGTGTACCTGGACGACTCGCTGGACGGAAAAATATTGCTTGACAAGGTGAAGAATTATCTATCCTGGCTAGTTGGCCAACAACCAGCAATCCAGACATGTTATACAAATCAGCCATAAACCTCTGTCACGGATTCAAGAAACAAATTAACAGCGGAAATTGAGCTTTCCATGGTCTCATTATACGGACTTATTGTTCCATCCCTCCGACATGAATCATAACCAGACGTAACTTTATCTTTGTCATGGGCAAACCTTACCCAGAAATCTCCGGAGTTTTCGACTTGGGATACCGGCTGTACTATGATTTGTAGCGTTTTTCCGTTTATTTCTACCTTCAGATAATGAAAAAAATAATGGGCGGGATCATCTCCCATCAATTTTGCTCCGCCACCACCGGATATGGTAAAGGGTATGCCATCCCATTTTCCCTTGAAAAAACCATGAATATGTCCCGCGAACACGTGTGTAACTTTGAATTTCTTGAATAAGAGAAGTAAATCCGTAGCTGCTTTTTTCGAGAGGGCATGTGGAAAGAAACTTTCGCTTGGATCAAAAAGGGGATAGTGCATGAAAATAAGCCTTTGCTTCATTTTCTGGGATTTTTCAAGCTCCCTTACCAGCCATTTCTTTTGCTCCCCATCAATTCCTTTGCTACTGGTGCAACTCAATACAATAAAAGCAATATCTCCGACGTAGAATGAATAATAACACTTTCCGAGCACACTCTTACAAATATCGGGATTGCCTTTTACTTCATGGTTTCCTGGAACAACGAGAAAAGGAACCCGGATATTTCTCTTCACCTGTTCAAAAAACCTGAAGTATTCCCACTTGTCACCTCTCTGAACAGTATCACCCAGATCTATCACGAACACTATTTCGGAATCATTACCAATTTCCTTTAGCATTCTCTCAAACACCCGTTTTCCACCCCTGTTATCACCCAGGACGGCAAATGAGAAAGCGCCGGTATGACGGGTATTAATCCGAGCAAGATTAATATCATTCCAACTGGTAGGTAATGCGGGAGGGTTATGAGCGCAGCCAGTTAAAGCAACCAGGACTACGGAAACAAGTATTGGAGGCCATAATTTTTTGCCAAGATCGCGAAACATGTCGGCATAATTATACCCATTTAGTCACTGTAATGTAAGGATTTTCCTTTCCCTCAAATGCAAGCTCAACATCTTCCACGTGATATTCTATACCCTCTTCACGATAATTTAACACTGATACGTTGAAGGTCCATATAATCATATTTTAGACGCGACAAGCGAATCAAAAAAACCAGTCTCTTCTAAGCAATAAAACCTTATAAAAAACCCGAAAAACGAGTAGTAAACAGGTTCCTTATTTACACGCCTTTCTCTTGAATTCCCGAACATTATCCTTGGATGGTTCTTCCAGGCTTTCCTTGGTTTCGTGCAGTTCATCTAGGTTGAAAAGGCTCTGCACCAGATCAACATAAAGGTTTTTACTTTCCCTTATGCTTTTTCTCTTTAAAAAAAGAATCGGGTCATGCAAAAGCTTGTTGATGATAGACTTGGTTAGAATTTCCAGGCATTGTTCCAGGTCTTGGCTATTGTTCGATAACTGAAGGAGCGTTTTTCTAACTTCCCTTTGCCTTATTTTTTCTGCTTTTTCTCTCAACGCCACAATGGTTGGCACAACTTCAAGGGTTTTCAACCAGTTATCAAACTTTAAAGCCTCTTCCTCGATGATATGTTCGGCCTGCTCCGCTTCTTTCCTACGTTCGTTAAGATTCAGTTCAACAAGCCCCTGAAGACTGTCTATGTCATAGAGGTAAACGTTATCAATATCACCCACGCTGGGTTCGATATCCCTTGGAACAGCAATATCTATAAAAAACAGAGGCTTGTTACGCCTTGCTCGCATCCGGGACTTAATTTCATCATGGCGCAGGATAAAACCGCTTGCTCCGGTTGAACTGATAATTATATCCACCTTCGACAGATTCTCGGGAATTTGATCAAAAGGAATAGTAGACCCCTTGAAACGTGCCGCAAGCTCTACGGCTCGCTCAAGGGTGCGGTTGGCCACGTAAATTCCGGAGACACCGTTATGGATCAGGTGTTCTGCTGCCAACTCAGCCATTTCCCCGGCTCCTATCAATAGCACCGCCTTGTTATCAAGACTTCCAAAGATTTTCTTTGCAAGTTCAACCGCTGCATAACTAATTGAAACTGCGTAGGAACCTATTTTTGTCTCAGTGCGAATTCGCTTGGCCACTGAGAAAGCCTTGTGCAGCAACCTGTTAAGGATCACGCTGGATGTTCGATGATCAACGCTATCCCTGTACGCATCCTTGATCTGCCCAAGGATTTGAGGTTCACCGACAACCATGGAATCAAGGCTGGCTGCTACCCTAAAAATATGCTTAACGGCTTCAAGGTTGTAGTAAACGTATATGTGTGCCTGGATTGAGGATAGAGGTTGCCCTATTTCGGTGCTAATTTTACCAGAGAGTTCCTCGATACCTTCCTGGGCAGAATCAGCCGTAAAGAGAAACTCAACCCTGTTACAAGTCGAAAGAAAGAATAGCTCGTCTATTTTCTTTAGCTGGGGTAGCCACTCCAGCGGAGTACGCCCGTCGGTAGAGATAGACGCAACTCTTTCCCTGATTTCTACCGGAGCCGTTTTATGACTCAATCCAAGCAGTATTATCTGCTTACCCATTTTCCTCAACCTAGCTTACCCTAAAATAAAAATGATGCCCTTTTAAGAACAGGTTGACTCCCAAAAACGTCACTATAATTGCTATGTAACCAACAATGGCCATAATGGCCGCCTTTCTGCCTCTCCACCCAACAGCTAGGCGCTCGTGGAAAAGCACCGCATAAATCGTCCAGGTTATTAACGCAAAGATCTCCTTGGGATCCCAGTGCCAATAGCCATGCCACACGTGGCTTGCGTATACAAATCCAGTTATAAGCCCCCCGGTAAGCAAAGGAAAACCAATAAGAAGGCATATATAATTTGTCTTGTCGAGTTTTTCCAGGGAAGGTAGCCTTCGGAAAAGAACACCGAAGGTCTTCTTCTTTATCTGCTTTTCCTGGATCAGGTACATTATACCGGCACAGAAAGCAATGGCGAAAAGTGCGTTGCTCAAAAATATCAGGCTTATGTGAATGACTACCCATATACTCTTAAGAATAGGTATCTGGTGAACCATCCTGGAAGGAATAGCTGGAGAAAGCAGCATGAAAAACATTGCAAGAGGTGAGACGAAGGTACCCAGGATTTTGATGTTAAAATGCCATTGAAAGATCAAATACGCAAGAATAATCGTCCATGCGAAAAGCGAAAGTGTCTGCGGAATGCTTGATACTGGCAGGTATCCCAGGGACTTAACCAATGTGTATATTCCCACGGTGTGAAAGGCAAAACCGATGAGGAGAACTACATACGCGGCTCTTGCCACGGAATCAGAATTCCTGATAATGTAAAAAAAGTAGCCTACTGATCCCACAAAGTATGAGAAAGTAGCCACTATGAAAAAGAAGCTGCTCATAAGTCGCTCTGGCTATTTTAAGCCTTGTTCCCTCTGAATCCAAGCTTATCTAAAGTAAACTCATGATCCAGGATCGAGGTTAAAACTGAATCAATCCTCGCCCAGTCTTTCTTTTTTAATAAATCTACTATGTTTGATTCAACCAGTGAAGTAAAGATTTTTTTCCTTTCTTGTTCATCACTGTACTTTTCCAGAACTTTTTTTCTCACACGCCCTAAAATACGGGTAAAAGTCTCATATTCCTCACCGAACTTTTTTTCAAGTTCTTCCCGAATTTTCTTTGCCAGCGCTGGACTTTGACCAGAAGTACTTATTGCTATCGTAAGATCACCCCTAACGACAATGGAAGGTAAAATAAAACTACAATCTTCAGGCTGATCTACCACGTTGCACCATATGCCTCTTCGATCCGCCTCTCTTGCTACTTGCCGATTAAGTTCGCGGTCACTTGTCGCTGCAATGACGAGTCTTGCACCGTCCATCTGTGAAGGTTCGAAGTCTTCGCCCAAATATTTCAATTCCCCGGAGGTCACCGCCGAATTTACCCACGACGTTAGCTCCTTAGCAACAACTTTGACCTGTGCGTCGCATTCCAGCAAGGTCCGGATCTTTCTTTCCGCAACTTTCCCCCCGCCTACGACTAG
>JALSTM010000084.1 GCA_026983715.1 Desulfobacterales bacterium | reverse complement strand
TGTTAACTCGGAAGGCGAGCTTGCAGGGATCATTTCTTTTCGGGATCTAAGGTCAGTATTGAACGAAAACTCCTTGCGGAAGATCACAAAAGCAAAAGACCTTGCTACCAGGCAGGTAATAACGGTAAGTAAAAGCGAAAATTTGAAAAGGGCCCTCCAAAAAATGGGACAAAAAGGGGTGTCGCAATTGCCTGTGGTCGAGGAAGATAATCCCAGAAAGCTCGTTGGCGTGGTACATGAAAAGGACATTATTGCAGCATACAACCGTGAAACCCTTCGTTTTGAATGGTAATCTGTGTCCTTAATATTTTTTCCCGGATCTATCAGAAAGCTTTGGACGAAAACCATTTTCATGGCTTACAGAAGACTTTTTTCGCCGGTCGTATGATCCCGGTTTCTCCCAGAGACTCAAAAAGGGATTAAGTTTTTCTCCTCCGTATTCCCCAGCACGGTCAGTGCGAGTGCGCTTAAGCAATCTCTAAGGCAGCGAAGCCGCAACCAAAACTCAGGACAAAGATTGATGGTTTCGTAAAAAGTTCTAAAACCGGTCATTGCGATCCCGCACCTACTTCAAATATGACTATTTGCTATTGCTCCTACAATTCGCAGGAAGTGGGTGCGGGATCGCAATGACAAAACAGCAGATTTTTTGCGATACTGTCAGGACTAAGACACGCTAAAGCGTTACATGTTTATAGGGAAGTATTCTAATCCCTTGATATTCCGGGGAGATTGCTCCGCTTTGACGTCAAGCGCTATGAGAGTTTAAATTCGATCAAATGTTGCCCCTATGTATCTGTTGTTTTTATGAGATATTTGTATGAATAGAAAAATTTGTTTATAATGAACAGGTACGTAAATTCGGGAAACACCGATATTTTAAAATATGTAAATTTCAGGCATTTGAGAATACCTTTGACAGAAACGTAAAATCGGAATCCGTTTCGGTGTATGTTAATACCGGGTTAAAGGCTCTCTCGCCAGAGCCGGCATGATCTGAACGATTTTATTTCTGTGCGGTGTTAGGAGAGTTTTCCTTAGTTATCTCTTGACTTATTTTTCAATGGAATATAATAAAGGATTTTTCTTGAACGGTAAGTAGCTTTAGGTGCGCTTACCGTCTATTTTTGTATTTTGGAGGGTATAAAGATGTATGCTGTGCTGAAGACGGGCGGTAAGCAATATAGAGTGGAACCGGGGAAAATTTTCAGAGTTGAGAAACTTCCGGGAGAAGTCGGCAAAGAGGTGATACTAAAAGAAGTTTTGATGGTATCTGACGGAGAAAATATCGAAGTAGGTAATCCTCTTCTTGACAACTATTGGGTCAGGTGCCGGATAGTCGAACAGGGTAGAAACAGAAAGATTATCGTTTTCAAGTACAAGAGGCGCAAGGGCTACAAAAGAACGAGAGGTCACAGACAGCATTTTACGGCTCTCAAGGTTGAAGAAATTGGGCAGGGCGATTTTGAGCCGGAAACAGATACTTCAGCCCTGGAATCCGAGGAGTAATTTTCGGAGTTTCTATTTCTGAAAATATGTTAAAATGAGATCGATCGAGTTTTTACAGAGGAGTTTGTAAAATGGCACATAAAAAGGCAGGTGGAAGTTCTCGAAACGGTCGAGACAGCATAGGCCAGCGAAGGGGCGTAAAAAGGTTCGGAGGCCAGTATGTAAAGGCCGGTAACATTATCGTAAGACAACTCGGGACCAAATTCCATCCTGGTAGAAATGTAGGGGTAGGAAAGGATTATACTTTGTACGCCCTTATTGATGGTGTTGTGGCTTTTGAACGGAAAGATAAGAAAAGGAAACAGGTTAGCGTATATCCGTTACCTGCTGCCTAACTGAGCCAGGCACTTGCTAAACATTCAACGCATTACTGCTCTATATGCGCTTCGTAGACGAAGCTAAGATTAAAGTAATAGGGGGACACGGGGGTAACGGATGCGTAAGCTTTCGAAGGGAGAAATATATCCCTAGAGGTGGTCCCGACGGCGGTGATGGAGGCAGAGGAGGTAGCGTAATTTTTAGAGCCACTAACCGCAAGCAAACTCTTCTTGACTTCAAGTACCGACACCTATTCAAGGCAAAAAAAGGCCAACACGGTCGGGGAAAGGACCAACACGGGAAAAACGGCGAGGACCTGACTATCCTCGTTCCCGTGGGAACCGTGGTAAAAGATGCCGAAACCGGTGAAATTTTATTCGATTTTACCTGTGAAAACCAACAATGGGTGGCAGCGCGAGGAGGTCGAGGGGGCAGGGGAAACGCTAGGTTTGTTTCCTCTACCAGGCAGGCCCCAAGATATGCCGAAGAAGGAGAACCCGGTGAAGAACGCGAGCTGATTTTAGAGCTTAAGCTTATCGCCGACGTGGGATTGGTTGGTCTTCCAAATGCCGGGAAATCAACCCTGATTACCGCTATTTCATCCGCAACTCCCAAAATTGCCGATTACCCCTTTACCACTATCACTCCTTCCCTCGGTGTAGTGAAGTTTAAGAATGCTGAACCGTTTGTTGTTGCGGACATTCCTGGAATTATCGAGGGAGCCCACGAGGGAAAGGGACTGGGGATTCGCTTCTTGCGCCATATTGAGAGAACCAGGGTCCTTGTCTACGTTATTGATGTAAGTGAACTTGGCGAAAAGGATGCATCGGAAGTCCTTAACCGACTAAAACAAGAGCTTGGAGCTTACAACCCAGATTTGCCCAATCGTTCCAGCTTAATAGTGCTCAATAAAATAGACCTTGTGAATGATACTAAAAAAGTGGATAAAATAAAAAGCTATCTTGAATCCATCGGTCACAAGACTTTTCTTATATCGGCATTGAAAAGATGGGGGCTGGATTCCTTTCTTGAAAGGTTAACCATGCTTGTATCGAAAGAAAAACAAGAAGAACCAGAGCAAATAGGGGTTGAGCCTTATAGTCCGTTATGAAAATAGCCAAACTCCCCACAACAGAAAAAGTGACAGACAAATATTCTAGTTCCCTGAGAAAAAAAATAGTCAGTGATGCCAGGAGAATCGTGATCAAGATTGGGAGCGCTGTCCTGACGAGGGAAGATGGTCTGAATCTTGTTGCCATTGCCAGGACATGCGACCAGATAGCTCGCTTGCGCGAGGAGGGTCGTGAGTTTATAATTGTTTCCTCCGGGGCCATATCAGCGGGCATGAGAAAGCTGTCAATGTCCAGAAGACCCCGGAGCATAACGGAGAAACAGGCAGTGGCTGCCATCGGACAGAGTTCACTTATCCAGGCATGGGAAGACCAGTTCGATATCTATAGAATAAAGGCTGCACAAATACTTCTCACCGGGGATGATTTGAATAACAGACGTCGGTACCTTAACGCGAGAAACACTTTAAACAAGCTTCTTTCCTGGGGCGTTGTACCGGTGGTTAACGAAAACGATACTGTGGTGGTAGAAGAAATAAAATTTGGCGACAATGATAACCTTTCGGCATTGATAGCAGGGATGGTTAATGCCGACCTTCTCATAAATCTTACCGACATAGAAGGCCTTTTTGACAGGGATCCTCATGAAGATTCCGATGCATGCCTGTTGCCTGTTATTACCAAGATTGACTCTAAAATAAAAAAATGTGCCGGGAAAAGCTGCGGACTGCTTGGAACGGGCGGAATGTTGAGCAAGATACTGGCTGCCCAGAAATGCATGGCCATGGGTATCCCAATGATTATCGCTGGTGGAGAACTCAGGGATATCCTGACTAACATTTTTGCTGGCCATGAACTTGGAACTATTTTCCTTCCTCTGGATACTCACTATCACGGCAAGAAACAGTGGCTGGTACAACTTTCCAATCCGAAGGGTCGCTTGTACTTGGATGACGGGGCTGTCAAGGCAATTGTGGAACGCGGAAAGTCTCTTCTGCCCATAGGCATAGTTAAAGTAGAGGGCTCTTTTGGGGTCGGTGACCCCGTTGAATGCCTATCTAAGGAAGGAAGTTCCGTGGGAACGGGTCTTGTAAATTACAGGGCGAGTGAAATTGAGAAGATCAAGGGAAAGAAAAGCACTGAGATAGAAAAAATTCTCGGTTTTAAATATTCGGATGAAGTGATACATAGAGATAACTTTGCTTTATCACCTGAAGTGATGGACCTAAAAACATCAAATGCTTAGGGAGAGGGACAATCATGGACGTATCTGCTTTGATGCTTGAAATGGGCAAAAAAGGAAAAAATGCGGCAAACCTGATGGCAAATGCCGGTACGGACAAGAAAAACAAAGCTTTGAAGATAATGGCCGAGTTGCTTGAAGAAAAGCGCGAGTACATTCAGTCAGAAAACGAAAAGGATGTTTCTGCGGCAAGGGAAAGCGGGATGAGCAAAGCAAAGGTAGACAGGCTTACCCTCACTGACAAGGTTATTGATGAAATGGCAGCAGGATTGAGAGAAGTTAGCCAGTTACCTGATCCGGTGGGCGAGATTACTAAAATGTGGACCCGCCCAAACGGATTGAGGGTTGGCAAGATGCGCATCCCTCTTGGAGTAATAGGAATAATCTACGAATCAAGACCAAACGTTACCGTAGATGCAGCAGGGTTATGCATCAAGGCAGGAAATGCAGTAATTCTACGAGGCGGCTCGGAGGCTATCAATTCAAACACCTGCCTTTCGGGGATATTACAGGAGGCCCTCGGAGAGGTAGGACTACCAGGCGATGCCGTGCAAGTCGTTCCAACAACTGACAGGGAAGCAGTACTGGAGCTTCTTAAGCTCGAAGACTATGTCGATTTGATAATTCCCAGAGGCGGTGAAGGGTTAATTAGGTTTGTTGTAGAGCACGCTCGAATGCCTGTATTGAAGCATTACAAGGGTGTTTGTCACATATATATCGATGAAACTGCAGATTATGAAATGGCTGAGAAAATTTGCTTAAATGCCAAGGTCCAACGTCCCGGAGTATGTAATGCCATGGAAACACTTCTCATTCATAAAAATGCAGCTTCAGCGTTGCTTCCTCGCCTGGCAGGAAGCTTACGTGATGCTGGAGTAGAATTGAGAGGCTGTGAGGAGGCGAGAAAGATCGTGCCCGACATGAAAGCGGCAACAGAAGAAGACTGGTATGAGGAATATCTAGACCTGATTCTCGCAGTAAAGGTCGTGAATTCCATGGATGAGGCCATGTCACACATAGCCAAGTACGGTTCCGATCACACGGAAGCTATCATAACTACAGACTACGGTAGAGCACACCGTTTCCTATCGGAAGTCCAATCTTCGGTCGTTTTGGTGAACGCATCCACTCGATTTAACGACGGATTTCAACTGGGGCTTGGAGCAGAGATTGGAATAAGTACTTCCAAGTTGCATGCTTTCGGTCCCATGGGTGTTGAAGAACTGACCGGGAGTAAATTCATAGTTTTTGGTGATGGGCAAATCCGAAGCTAATTGTTGATGACGGTAGAAAAGAAAAGCAGAAAACAGTGTAACCTGTTAGATGCCAGGAAAAAGGATATTGGGGAGAAAACACCAGGCAGCTTAAAAATAGGAATCTTTGGTGGGACGTTCAACCCGGTTCACTTCGGGCATTTACGCACAGCAGAAGAGGTCTATGAAAGGTTAGGCCTCAGCAAAATCATATTTATTCCAGCCTCCAGGCCACCTCACAAGAACTCCTCAAAGATTGTTTCGTTTGTTCACAGGTGGAAAATGTTGGAGTTGGCAATCGGCGATAACCCTCACTTTTGCCTCTCCGACATTGAAAACAAACGACCAGGAAAATCTTACTCCGTGGATACTCTTCTGCAGCTAAAAAAAATTTACCCCAAGCCATCCTCGCTCTATTTCCTCCTGGGTATTGACGCCTTCCAGGAAATAACAAGTTGGAAAGAATACAAGAAACTTTTTGAACTGACCAGCTTCGTCATTTTGGCAAGACCGGGATATAATATATCTAAAACGTACGGTCTTCTACGGTCTGAGATTTCCGATGCTTATGAATACATCGAAGAGGATAAACTTTTTGCCCATCCAACGCTGGAAAATGTCTATTTTTGTGAAGTAACACTGCTGGATATATCTTCTACGCGCATTAGAGAACTGGTGTCCGGGAGACTTTCAATAAAGTACCTTGTTCCTGACCCTGTCAGGGATTACATAGAAAAGACCCACATCTACATCAACGATGAGGAGGGACTTAAATACTGTGGTTACCAAGACAAAGCAAGATCGCAGTAGTATGTTAGCAAGAGAAAAAGCGGAACTTTGTGCACTGATAGCCCTGGACCACAAGGCCGAAGACCTGATATTATTGAAAGTAACGGAACTCTCTACTATTACGGACTACTTTGTAATATGTACCGGTAAGTCTAGTCGCCATGTACTGGCGATAGCTGACCACATCGAGATAAATCTCGGCAAAAGGGGGTTCAAGCCCCTTGGTATTGAAGGCAGACAACAAGGGCACTGGGTTCTCCTCGACTATGACGATGTTGTAGTTCATGTATTTTACGAACCTGTTAGGCGATTCTATGACCTGGAAAGTTTGTGGTCGGATGCCGAAAAGATTCTGGTTAGAAAAGATATACCAGTAGAAAACGAACAAGGAAATGAAACTTCATCCGAACACTAGCAAATGTTTGACCACCTGCAATATTTGCCACTGGCGCTTTAAGCGGTTTGTTGCCATATTTGTGTTAACTGCTTTCTTTTCTTCTCTGCTCAGCTTCATTGCACCTGGATATTCCCATGCACTGATATCCAATGTTCAAGAAAAAAAGATGGGGGAGAAATTTATCAAGGTTGCCCGTAAGCGGTTTAACTTTATCGAAGATGACGAAATCGTCAAATACATAAACGATGTAGGGCACCACATAGTGAACTCTCTTCCCAACCCTCTACCGTACAATTTTCGCTTCTACGTTATTGATAATTCCATACCAAACGCATTTGCCGTACCCGGAGGATATATTTTCGTACATCGGGGAATTATCGAGATTATGGACAACGAAGGAGAGATTGCAAGCATACTGGCTCACGAAATTGGCCACATTCAGGCAAGACACATAGCAAAAAGGATTGAAAGGTCAAAATTTCTTAACATTGCGATGCTAGCCGGAATGCTGGCCGGTATGTTCCTTGGTGGTGGAGCAGCCTCACAGGCGCTCATTCGTGGTTCCATGGCGACTAACATGTCAATGCAACTGCAACATAGCAGGCAGGACGAACGCGAAGCTGATCACCGGGGCATGGAAAATCTTGTTCGAGCTGGATATGATCCGCAATGCATGTATGACGCTATGAAAAAAGTCTGGAATAACAAGTGGCAGAGCGGTGTTGATATCCCTGACTACTTATCCACACACCCTGGTCTCGGAGAACGTCTCGTTTACATACAGGGACTGGTACAAGTTAAGAAAAAGGTCGTCGGTCTCTACCGATCAAACAGGAGAAAAGGCCAGGAACTCTTTCCATTTATTAACGCTATTCTCTGGGGAAAATACCACGACATGCAGGCAGCAGAATACCATTTCAGGTCTTTGATTGCCAGAGGAGACGTAGACGGATCTGCGCACCTGGGCTTGGCGCTGGTTTTTGAGAGGGAGGGGAAGATAACAGAATCGATAACCTCCTTGGAAAAAGCCCTCCAGGAAAAACCGAATTCTCCACTTCTCCTCACATCTCTTGCTAGGTTGTACTTCAAGGCTAACAATACTGGAAAGTCACTGGAGTTACTTGGGAAAGCGATAAAGATTGATCACCATTTTCGCGAAGCATACTACCGGCTTGGTAGATGCTACGAGGAGCTTGGGCAGAACAGGCTTGCCCTTGAAAATTTCAAGAAAGCTCTCGGGATGGGTTACAAAACACCCCAGTTGAAATACCATATGGGCATCGTGTACGGAAGATTGAAACAGCTTGCCCCCGCCCACGAATACCTGGGGTTTTATTACGCAGACAAGGAAAGACCCAATACCAAGCTTGCGCTCTATCACCTTGAAAAAGCACTAAAGTTGTATGAAGGTAACCAGTCACACGTGGAAGTGATCGAAGATAAAATTAGAGAAATCAAGGGGGAGGAAAAGGAAAAAACCGGAAAGACCAAAAAGGGGTTTTACCTCCCGGGTTCTTCACGCTATCATTACTTTTAATTTTTCTCAAACGTGTTCAATATCCATGGTAAAATCTCGGGATACCTTCCCCGGAGGAGTAGGTATTAACATCAAGGTGTAACCCATGGTATTAATCGGTCCCGCATCCCACGTTTCTAACCGTGGGAAAAACATCAGAGTTTATCATGAACCGATTCCTCGGTTTCCCTCATAACCTTACTAGGCCAACAGGGGGAGTGATTTATCTATTTGTGTGTCGGAAGATCCCGCCAGAGAAAAATCACGCCGTGGGTGCGGACACCAACATCTAATGTAGGATTTTAGATATTTTTGGAAGCTCTGATAAATTTGGATTTCTAGAACTAGTGCTCAATTAACTAAATACGAGACTTCAATGCAAAATCCGTTATGCCGGCCGGAGCGAAGCTTAGAGCCGGAATCTACCACCCTCCGGCTAGGTGCCGAATTGAGCCTGCCCCTTCTAGATCAGGGGACCGGCATGACGTACATGAGGGCTCCTGTCTATCTAGAGTATTGATGAGGTTTTTTTTATTTGAATCCGGTCACCGCTGGTGTGACCGGATTCAAGCTACTTGTCTCCGTAAATTCTTGCCCTATAAAGTCGGTTTCTGTCTAATTACTCGGAATTGTTGTGGACTGGGCTCCGGAAACGCCAGTATGTAAGAAGTTGCTTTACCCCAGAGCAAACTACCTTTTACCAGGCCGCAGAATATCTCCTTGCCGTCTCCTCCTATACCCACCACAGGGCCACTTAGCTTCCCGGAAAACGGCCTTAGCATGTAACCTAGCGCTTCGACGGATACCATTGATATTCTACCGTACTCGTAGGTGGGAAATCCTTCCACGAGGTGATAAACAGTGGACTTGTTATCTGGAATTAGGAGTTCTTTTTTGCCGTCTTTATCCAGATCGATGGCAAAAGGAGGCGTCTCCACGGGAATATTCTGAGGGAAATTAATGTAATCA
Source organism: Desulfobacterales bacterium (assembly GCA_026983715.1). Taxonomy (GTDB): domain Bacteria; phylum Desulfobacterota; class Syntrophobacteria; order B119-G9; family B119-G9; genus B119-G9. The sequence continues at coordinate 7,896 of JALSTM010000084.1, read as the reverse complement.
GTCCCCACGTCGATACTTACGTCCTGAACGCCGCCACCGACTCTCCTAGGAGACATCCATATCTTGCGGTCACCCCTATAGATAACAAGCTTGTGATGTTCATTGATAAAACTTATCTCATTCACCCCGTCACCATTTAGATCAGCAAAAGTGGAACCAATTAAATGAAAATCTCGCGGGACACGAATGTTAGGTCCGGGTTCAACCTTCTTTCCCACAATCCTCATCTTGAAAACTCTGGCACCAAAAAACCTCTCGGAATCGAAATCCTGGGCGAGCAGCGTCTCCCTTTTACCGTCATTATTGAGATCAACAAAAGCCAGTATAAAATTGAGGTCACTGACGATAGGTTCAAGCTGACCTTCTGAATACCTGAGAATCATGCTTCTCATCTGTTTATTTTCAATGTAAATATTGAGAGCTATGTATCCATTCTCCCCTCCGGAAACACTGACAAGCCTTCCAAATCCCCTGAACGAATGCCCCACCGTGTTGCCGGTTTCGCTAAGTTCCCTAATTTGCAAAGTTCCCTCGGTAATGTAAATTGCCTCGAGAATTCCGTCGTCATCAAGATCATACAAGTCAACACACAGTGCGACATCCGGAATTTCTATAACCTTGCGATACCTTGGCACCAGCGCTTTCTCCATTTCTGCCGAAGCTATGGGGTACTTAGCAGCTTGTTCCGGGGGAACCATGGGTTGAACAGCCGTTGGGGGGGCTCCGTAAGGGTACCTTGTTGGCGGGGCACCCGGAGCCGGTTGCATTGCTACAGCTTGAGGGTAAGGTCTCCAAGGCCAGAGCCTCAAAAGCCTTAGTTTCTGGTCGTACATTTTGATCGCATTGGGTTCCGCAACTATGGCAATAACAATACCGTTCTTTTCCAGTACCTCGGTGGTGAACTGTTCACCACCACCGGTAACGTCGGGGAGCCAGTTCAAATCTCCCAATCTTGTCTTCAAATATCCGTAAAGAACTTCTGCAGGAGGCTGTTTCACCCGATCGACAAAAATTGCGGGGATGTCTGAAAATCTCGTAACTTCCTGGCCCGGTTTTATTTTTTGCTTTGCTGAAAGAATAGTGCATATGGAAAACTTCGGTTTTACCTTGATTACTTCTATAACCGCAATCGGCTTGGTGGTTTTACCAAGAATTTTCTTGGTTATAGGATGACGAATGACTTTCTCAGTCACATATACCGTAAAAATATCACCAACCTTAGTGTCCTTATTGCTCCCAAGGTCTATAAGCACATTGCCATCCTGAAGCATCACCACTACGCCTGTGAGGGGAGAAAGATCTTTAACGACGTCCTTGGCGACCTGTTCCACCTGTGCTCGAACGGTAAGGGGGCAGAGCAGAGATACCAAACTTAACGCTACCAAGAAGATAAAAAGAAATCCTTTTTCTTTCCTGCCGCTCATCAATAACTCCTCGAACCTTGTGATATATATTTTGATTCCAGCATTTTTAATCGGCTTTTGAGATTTGCATACAATCGGCATTAAATCAAGAGAAATGTCATCTAGGCGGTTAAAAGTAAAAATACCATCATGGTTGTAAGCGAAGTACAGGATGGGGGTTGCGGGGTTGTTGGAGGATTAATTAAATTAATGTAATGAACTTTCCATACCTCTCGCTTAACAAGGTAGGAAGTCCCATCAACAGGTCAGATGAAAAGCTCCAGCGACTTTCTTCCCTTCGGAAAATAGCCGGTTGAACTCAACGTAGGCCTCTGCAGTTGGTTTTTCGATTAACTTTATCCCTTTTCCTGAAAGCTCTTTCTTCAGTCTCCCGGTCACTTTCATCATCCCGGGCTGTCCCTTACCCACCACCAGAATTTCAACATCCGAGGCCAGTATGTCAGCTACATCGTCGACATCTACCTCGTGTCCCGTTTTTCTCCACCAGTTAGAGACGACTTTTCCGTCAACTATCTTGATATCGGACGTGTAATTTTCCCCCGCTACTTTTATGTTGCCAAAACTATATGCTTCGATCATGTTTCCTTCCCACTGTTCTGCCCGTTAGCCAGTTCAGGACGGACCCTTTCTCTCCCCAAAACTGCCTGCAATTCAGACAGCAATTCACTCGTAGGATTTACCCTGTATTCCCCATTCAATCTTATTATAGTTTCGCTGTGCCTCGGAATCAAGACATGGATAAAGATTGGGCACTCTCCGGGAGCACTTTTCAGGATGTGTTTAATTCTTGTTGCCAGGGTTTCGTCAACCCTGCTGCTATTGAGGTAGAGTCTCAATGCTTTTATTGCTTCAGATTGAGCTTCTTTAAGAGACAATACCCTTGTGGCAATAATCTTCCCCCGGTTTTCATCCCGCTGATACTGCCCAATCAAAACGCTTGGTTCATCGTTCTCCAGCCTTGGAGAAATTTTCTCATAGACTTCCGGGAAGGCAACAACTTCTATTCTACCGTATTTATCCTCGAGGTTAATGAACCCCATCCGTTCCCCCTTCCTGGTTGTAATTTCCTTTATCAGGGTTAGGAGTCCACAAATTATAACCTGGCTGCCGTCCCTTTCCTCGGTAACTGTATCGGTGTTAACCGTACATATGCTGGATACTTCACTTTCAATGGAATCCATGGGGTGCCCCGAAACGTAGAAACCGAGCGCCTCCTTTTCAAATGCCAGTCGCTGGCTAGTATCCCAGGCAGCAACCTCTGGTAATTCTTCATCCGTATTTCTCTCTATTCCCATAAAACTAAAAAGGCTTAGTTGTCCCGTTTTCTGTTCTTTCTCAATCTCTTGCCCTCGAGCTATAGCGTCATCCAGAGCAGCATAAACCCTGCTTCTCTCCGGATGAATGCTGTCAAATGCTCCACATTTAATTAGATTTTCGATAACCCTTCTGTTAACCTGGTTAGAAGGAACCCGTTCACAGAAGTCATAGATTGACTTGAAGGCACCCTGGGCTTTCCTGGTGGAAATTATTGCTTTCACAGCTCCATGACCTACATTTTTAACAGCCGCAAGTCCGAATCGTATCTTGTTCCCCTTGACGGTAAAACCGTCATCACTCAAGTTCACATCAGGAGGTAGTACTTCTATATTATGCTCCCTGCACTCGTTTATTAACTTGAGTATGTTGTCGGTGTCACTCTGGACACTATTGAGGAGAGCCGCCATGAATTCCACGGGATAGTTGGCTTTCAAGTACGCAGTCTGGTAGGCGATCAAGGCATAAGCGGCGGAATGAGATTTATTAAACCCATACCCGGCGAATTTTTCCATCAAATCGAAAATACGAGACGCTTTTTGCGGATCAATGTTGTTTTCCTTTGCCCCTTTCATGAACCTTTCCCGTTGAGCCGCCATTACTTCAGGTTTCTTCTTTCCCATGGCACGTCTCAAGATGTCAGCTTCGCCGAGGCTGTAATTTGCGAGAACATTGGCTATTTTCATAACCTGTTCCTGGTATAGGATAATTCCGTAAGTGGGTTCCAGGATAGGGCGAAGTTCCTCAAGCTCGAAGGTCACTGGAATCTCGCCATGTTTTGCCTTGATAAAATTTTCTACCATGCCGCTTTCAAGGGGTCCCGGCCTGTAGAGAGCCACAAGGGCAATAATATCCTCGAAGTCTTCTGGTGCCAGGCGAACGAGAAGATCTCTCATGCCGGAACTTTCAAGCTGAAAAACCCCGAGGGTATCCCCCGACTTAAGAAGCTCGAAGGTCTTAGAGTCGTCCAGGGGAATCTTCCTGATATCAAAATCGGGATCGTGGTTTTCTCGAACAAGCTTAACTGCGTTGTCAATTACTGTTAGATTCCTCAAGCCCAGGAAATCAAACTTTATAAGCCCAACTTTTTCCACGTACTCCATGGCAAACTGGGTGACTACTTCCCCCTTGTTGCCGCGGTACAGTGGTATGTATTCAGTAAGAGGCTTATCAGCGATAACAACTCCCGCCGCATGGGTGGATGAATGCCGGGGAAGTCCTTCCAACGCCATGGCAATGTCAAATAATTCCCGTACTTCGGGATTCTTTTCTGCCATTTCATGTAGGGATGGTTCCATCTCAAGAGCATCTTTCAACGTGATTTTTTTACCGGTCGGAACCTGTTTTGCGATTTTATCCACTTCGTTGTAAGGCATCCCAAGGGCACGTCCGACATCCCTTATCACAGCCCTCGCCTGCAGGGTGCCGAAGGTGGTTATCTGGGCCACGTGGTCTTTTCCGTATTTTTGAGATACATACTGAAGCACGCGCTCTCTTCCGTTTATACAAAAATCGACGTCAATATCCGGCATGCTTATTCTCTCAAGATTTAAAAACCTCTCGAAAAGAAGACCGTATTTCATGGGGTCAATGTCGGTGATCTCCATGCAATATGCCACGAGACTCCCGGCAGCAGATCCCCTTCCCGGCCCAACGGGAATGTGTTTTCTTTTCGCGTACTTAACAAAATCTGCCACAATCAGGAAATAGGTGGCAAATCCCATTTTTATGATAACTTCTATTTCTTCTTCGAGCCTTTCTCGATATTCTTTTTCCCTTTGTTCATTGAAACCAGGGTCATTTCTCCTGATCTCTTCAATTCGGTGCTCCAGACCCTCGCGAGCCACTTTCGCAAAAGTCTCTTCTGCGGTTTCTCCCTTTTTTAAAGGGAAATAGGGAAAGATATGTTTTCCGTACGAAAACTCAACATTGCAGCGTTCTGCAATCATTCGAGTATTGGAAAGCGCTTCCGGTACGTGGGAAAACTCCGTTTCCATCTCTGCGGGAGACTTAAAGTAGAGTTCGTTCGTGGAGAATTTGAGTCTTTTCTGGTCTCCTACCGTTTTACCCGTCTGAACACAGAGGAGAACGTCATGTGCCCTGGAATCTTCTTTTCTCATGTAGTGGCAGTCATTGGAAGCAACGAGAGGTAACCCCAGTTCTTTCGATAATTCAATGAGCCCGTTATTTACTTTTTCCTGCTCAACTATGCCATTTGCCTGGATCTCAAGGAAAAAATTGTTTTCACCAAAAATTTGGGCGTACGTTTGGGCGACTTTACGCGCTTCTTCGTAATTGTCGTCAAGAAGGTGACGAGAGATCTCACCCTTAAGGCAAGCAGACATCCCGATCAGTCCGGTGCAGTATTCTCTTAGGATTTCCTTATCAATTCGGGGCTTATAATAAAATCCTTCAAGGTAGGCTGCAGTGACAAGTTTTATCAAATTTTTATAACCATCAATGTTTTTGGAAAGCAATATGAGGTGGTAATTATACTCTTTTTCACTTTTGTCCCTCGAAGCTTTATCGAACCTGCTTTTCGGAGCCACATACACTTCGCACCCCAGAATCGGTTTTACCCCGTTCTTGGAAGCTTTCTCATAGAACTCAAGAGCGCCATGAAGGTTACCATGATCGGTCATGGCAACGGCATCCATTCCGTAAGCTTTAACGGTTTCAAACAGATCTCCCAACCTAATTGCACCATCAAGAAGACTGTATTCAGTGTGCACATGCAAATGGACGAAACTCCCGCCCTTCATTTTTTCTCCTTCGTATAAACTCATCTAAGCTATTTGTCTGTCATAGTTAAACCTTGTTCTGGGTAAATCAGTACGCTCTCTCCTGTACCCGCTAACAACCCGTACTAACTCTTTCTTGTCGCAAAAAGAGTGTGAACAATCAATAACAAAATTTTTTATTCCGATTGATTTTATTTCTTCCAAGGTGTCGAAGAGATTTACAGGCCAGGTTGGAGTAATAACGCAGATGCCTTCCCGATTAATTACATTGAATGTGGATCTCTTGTCACCTTCCAGGCTGATTCTCGAACCCTTTACCGGGGGTATAACCCTGGATATAAATATCTGTGGGTAACCGTAAACTATAAAATAAACCGGCAGTGGTGGCCTGCTCTTTACAAGCTTGCTAATTTCGCTTCTGCTCATCTCCCAAGACAGTACTGCGGCTCTGCATCCAAGGCTCTTGTACGTCCACAGTTCTACATTATTGCTAACATTTAAACTTGAATCAGCAACAAGCTCTACTTCAGTATCTTCAAAGAATTTAAAGTGAGACCAGTTGTTTATCCACCATCGGGTAAATCCCTGTTCAATGTACCACGATATGGCCCTAAGATAATAATCGATATCCTTTTCCAGGATCACTGGGGGTAACGACCAGCCAAACCTTGCAAGCTGATCCCTGCTGAACCGCCTCCTGGCTAATTTCTCGAGGTTTTCCCTTGTTGCAACAAGTATCACGTAGTCAACGGGGGACTTGAACGATTCACTTAAGAGCGGCAGCCTGCCAATTTTGAGATAACTCCTTTCCGAGAGCCTCGTCCACCTGTGTTCTTCGTCTCTCAGATCCATGAGTATCTCATCTCTGTAGTTAGCTATATCTTCGTCAGGCTCGAAAAGTTTCTTGTCCACAGGAGTAAGTTTCTTTTTCAACTTCGCCTGGGAAGACCATCTATTTAGCGTTTTACTTCCAACTTTAAAAAGCTTGTCTCCCTGTTCGGTGTCAATCCCTGTTTTCAGAGTAACCGTATCTCCCGGGCTGGCACAGATTATCTTTCTCCCTGCTTTTTCCATCTCCCTTACAACAAATGCCTGTTTTTCTTTCCCCGCCTTTGATTCTGGTCTTAACCTGTCCCCGAGTTGTAAGCTCTTCCTAACTTTCACAGTGATCCTTCGGCCTTTCCTGTTCAACACAGAACCAACCCACAGACCGCTGGTGCCAGAACGATGAGGAGCAAGAATTTCGAGGCTTTTAACTCTCTTCTTGCTCTGGGTAAAATACCCCGTAGTCGGTTTTCTTCCGGGCGTTTCTTTCAATATTTCAAGCCCCCGAGCTATAGCCTCTTTTGACTGATCCGGCGCTGAATCTACCACAAGTCGATATGCTCTAACCACGTTGTAGACGTATTCGGCAGGTTTCATGCGGCCTTCAAGTTTGAAAGCATCAACTCCAATCTCCTTTAGCCGGGGGATGACTTCGAGGGCACTCAAATCGTTCGCCGACAAAAAATATCCCACTTCAGCCTTGCTTCTGAACAGCCTTCGGCAAGGCTGAACGCAGCTACCCCTGAGCCCGCTTTTCCCGCCCAAGAAACTGCTTGCTAAGCAAAGGCCCGAATACGAATAGCAAAGAGCCCCGTGAACAAAAACTTCCAGTTCAATGCTTACATTCTCTCTAATTTCCCTAATTTCCTCGATGCTCAGTTCCCGGGCCAGTACTATTCTCTTTACTCCAAGGTTCTCAAGTAGTTGTGCACCCATGTGGTTGTGAATCGTTGTCAATGTGCTTGCATGAATGCGTATCTCGGGGAAATATCTCGCTACGAGGTAGAAAAGAGAGGGATCCTGCACAATTAGGGCATCTGGGCCAATCCGTTTCAGGTATCCCAGGGTTTCGACCAACTCGGGAATTTCACTGGGAAAAATTAAGCTGTTTATGGCAACGTAAATTTTAATATCCTGGTCATGGGCATGCTTAACAACCCGGGCAAGTTCTTCAAGGGTAAAATTACGCGCCAGTTTCCTTGCACTGAATTTTTTGAGTCCAAGGTAAACGGCATCTGCACCCGCTTCGAGAGCGGCAAAAAATGATTCCAGGTTACCTGCCGGTGCAAGAAGCTCGGGTTTGAAAGGTTTCGAGAGGCTCACGGTGTTCATGTTGCCACATCAGAGGTGCTTTTATTGTTAAACTCTTCCACTTTTTTCACCATTTCAGTTACAAAATCCACCGCTTTTTCTAATAATCTTTTCCCCTTTTCCTCGGAAGCCCTGGAAGGATCTCCCCATACACCCCCTTGCCAGTATGATTTCTTGTCTTTTACGAGAATATATTTTGGAAACGATGGGTATTCCTCCGGGCTAGTACCCTTAACCCAGTTAGGTCTCAACAGCATCATAAGAGAGGTTTCAGATTCCCC
>JALSTM010000083.1 GCA_026983715.1 Desulfobacterales bacterium | reverse complement strand
TCTTTGTTAATTCGGGCTTAAAAGGGTGTGCCAGCATATTTCCCTTAAAATCCATCAGAAACACGTACGTGTCTTTCCATACAAACTTTCCATCTTTTTTGGCAATTTCGGCAATTGCTGCATCTTTATTTTTCTGGAGCATTTCTGCCGCCTCATGACACTTCGCAATGCATTCGGCCTTTGTTGCACTTGCCGCCCATGCACTAATGGTTAGAGACATGCAAAACATGATCGCCAATGAAATCGTGATAACTCTTTTCATTACACCCTCCTCGTTGATACTTTCTTTTATACTGTTGAAGTTTTCTACCCTACCCCGGGTTAAAATCCAGAGACTCTTACGTTCATATCACCCCCTTCTCCTCTTTACATGATTCACTTTTCACAACTTCGCCAAACTCATCCTCCCGTTGATACAATGTTTATGCCTAGAAACAATTATTTGTGGATGTATTATCTTCTGAACCGAAGAAGAAATAGAGATGATCGGTAAAGAATCGGGGTTTACAAGGGGAGAAAAGTGGTTACTTTCTCCACTGACACCTGAGAACAAAAAATAAGACTTGTATGGATATATTACACCAAAATGGACCAGTTGTAACTTTTATACAACAGTGGGAAGTAGCTCCAGGGAAACGAATACTAAAAAATCCATCTTTATACGATTCGGCATCCAGCTAGAGGGTGTTAGATTCCGGCTCTACGCTTCGCTCCGGCCGGAATGACTATTTGTGAGTTCTGCTCGTCCTACTTGTTTAATTGATTGGTAGTCTAAAAATCGTAATTAATCAGAGTTTCTTTAGATTCTGCTTATTGTTGCTCAATCTTTTCAGAGAGCTCTTTTTGCAGGATGTGTTTCTGAATCTTTCCCATGGCGTTTCTTGGAAGTGAATCGGCCTTGAAAATAATTTTCGGACACTTGTAAGATGCAAGTTTGCTCTTACAATACTTGATAAGTTCATCGGTCTCTATGCCTTTTGCCTCTTCTTTTAAGACAACAGCGGCCGTGACCTTCTCACCAAAGTCTTCGTCTGGGATACCAACCACGGCTGCTTCCAAAACCGCTTCGTGTTCTTCCAAAACGTTTTCAACTTCTTTGGGGTAAACGTTGTACCCCCCGGTAATAATCAATTCTTTGGCCCTACCCACAAGATACAATCTTAAGTCGTCCTCAGGGTCCTGGTACCCGAGGTCACCGGACTTCAACCAGCCGTCGGAAAATGTTTCTCTGGTCTTCTCAGGGTTATTCCAGTAGCCCTTAAAAACGTTATCCCCCTTTATCCAGACTTCTCCGACTTTCCCAGGTTCAACGTCTTTCCCATCGTCCGACACTATTCTAATCCTTACCCCGGGAAGCGGGTAACCGACACTTTTCGGAATCCTTCTTTCTGGCTCGTATGGGTTAGACGTTATCATAAGGGCTTCGGTCATCCCGTATCGTTCCAGGATTCTAAAACCGGTGGCCTCTTCAAATCTATAGAAAAGATTTTCGAGAAGGGGCGCGGAACCAGAGATGAAAACCCTCATCCTTTTAAGATCAGGCTTGATGCTTTCCCATTCTCGCATAAGACGATAATACATGGTAGGAACACCCATGAATACCGTGCACGGGACCGATTCCAGGATTTCCCAGGTTCTCCTGGGATCAAACTTTTCGTGCATAACGATTGTGGCTCCCGCATACAGGCCACCGTGGAGTGCAACGGAAAGGCCATGAGCATGAAACAGCGGAAGAGCATGTAACAAAACGTCATCTTCCGACCATCTCCATACTTCATGAAGAGCCTTCATGTTACTGACCAGGTTCTTGTGAGTTAACATCGCTCCTTTGGGCTTTCCCGTGGTTCCGGAGGTGTAAAGAAGAACCCCCACATCATCTTTTTGCGTAGGATATGTACGTACATCGTCACCGGAACTTTTCTCCAGTTCACTAACAAGGGCATCAAAACCATGCGGGCTTTTCTCATCCAGCATTACAACTTTTAAGTTCTCAATCGAATCAACGGCTTCCTTCACAGCATCGTAACCCTGCGAGTACGAGACGAATACGCTGCTCTGGGAGTCGGTCAAGAAGTAATGGATTTCAGAAGCTGGGTATCCCACGTTTAACGGCAGGGTTATGGCTCCAATGGATAAAACTGCAAGGTGGAGGTATACGAATTCTATGCACTTTGGAACCTGAATGGCCACCCTGTCTCCCTTTTTTACGCCAATTGTCCGCAAAAACTGGGCACATTTAGCTATACCTTCATCGAGTTGGGCATACGTGTATGGAATTCCTTCAAAATCAATAGCGACCTTTTCCGGATTACAAGCAGCAGATTGAGCAAGCACTTGAGCCAAGTTCATTTCGTAAACTCCTTTCAGTGATTTCATTACCCGGGATGAAGAGCTCCGGTAATCATCTTTTTGGGTAACCATGTGGCAAGTTCGGGAAATATGCTCAAAATGACCAAGGAAGCAAGTAAAATTACCACAAAAGGAAATGAGCCCTTTAACACTTCATCAATGCTCACATCGGGGGCAATTCCTTGTACCACGTACAGATTTAATCCCACGGGAGGCGTGATAAGCCCAACTTCCAGGTTGACTGTCATAATGACTCCGAACCAAATCGGATCAAAACCGAGTCCCACGATAACGGGATGAAGTATGGGAGCCAGAATTAGTATGGCTGCCACGGGGGGTAAGAAACAACCGATCACAAGCAACATAATATTTATGAAAAACATAATTACCCATCGCGACACGTGAAGTTTAACCATTGACTGGGCGACGGCCTGGGTAATGTAGAGCTCTGTCAAAACTGAGCTAAACAAAAATGACATAACAACTATCATCATTATCATGGTACTCTCTTTGAGGGTTCTCATCAGGATACTTTTGACCTGGTGAGGCTGGTACGCCTTATAGATGGCCATGGCGATAAGCATAATCAAAAACGCCCCGACACCTGCAGCTTCGCTAGGAGTAGCCCATCCACCGTAAAGAGAAATAAGGACAAGAACAATTATCAGAAGAAAAGGAAGTATGCGTACAGAAGCTTTTAGTTTATCGGAAAGATCGTAATTCGTAGCATGTGCAACCGCCTCGGGGTTATCGGCTTCTCTTTTCATCTTCTTGTTATATACAAAAAGAATCCATAGGCTAAAAAGAGCCGTTATTAACAGACCCGGAAAAATTCCCGCGATAAAAAGCTTACCAATGGAAGTTTCCGTGGCAATCCCGTACACGATCATAGTTACGCTGGGAGGAATGAGTATACCGAGAGTCCCTCCGGCTGTGATTATACCGCATGCAAGGGAAGGCTCATAACCCCTTTTTCTGAGCTCAGGAATCCCCGTGGAACCGATGGCAGCAGCTGTTGCAGGAGACGAACCGGTGAGGGCAGCAAACACTGCGCACGACACGATATTAGCCATTCCCAATCCGCCTGGGACTTTGTGTAGCCACTTGTGGAAGCATTCGTAAAGGTCCGTACCCGCCCTGGTTGAAGCCACAATTATACCCATGAAGATGAAAAGCGGAATAGCAAGTAACCCGAAGTTATCAGTGCCGCTGTAAAGGAGTTCTGCAAGCATGTTAAGCTGGGTGGGTCCCATGAATATCACGGTAATCAGTACCGAGACCGCCCCAAGCGCGAAGGCTATTGGCATGCCGCTGAAAAGAAATATTAACGCAAGAACCCCAACAATCAAACCAATGTAGATAGGATCCATAATTTTCTATTCCTCTGCCACGGACTCTACCATCTTTCCGTTAACGTCTCTCAAATCCTGCACGCATTCGTGT
>JALSTM010000082.1 GCA_026983715.1 Desulfobacterales bacterium | reverse complement strand
TTCACCAATGTCTTCGATGGTGTTTGTCATTGCCCCACTTCCAAATGCTTTGACCAGACCGGCCACCGTGGGGGAGTGTCAGAGACGCGCGCAGTGATCAACCGAATTGGTTTTAAGCACTGCCCTGGCTAGCTTTTGGATAACATAATTTTCTTCGTTGGTGCACTTGGCCGACGAGATTACGGCAACTTCCTCAGGTTTATACTTGGATAGCTGTTTCGCAACGGCATCAAGGGCTTCATCCCACGATACTTCTTCCAGTGATCCGTTCTTACGCATGAGCGGCGTTTTTAAGCGATCTGGGCTATGAACAAATTCTGCTATGCCGAATCGCCCCTTTACGCAGGATAGCCCGTTGTTAGCCGGGCCAGTAGGATCAGGCCTTGTTCTAATTATTTCACCGTCCTGGACTTCAAAAATTAGCCTACAGCCAACCCCGCAATAAGGACATATGCTAGACTTGTATTCTCTTTCCCTGTACCTGTCGTAGAGGCTCAAAACTATGTCCGATATTTCGGGGCAAAAACTATCTTCCCTGGCCTTGGCTTCCGCTCGCCACCGAGGAAGTTTCTCCATTAGTGCACCCGTGGGGCAAACATCAACGCAAGCGGCACAAAACTGGCACCCGACTTCCTCCAGGGGCCTATCGAGGGGCGTTCCGACTTCCTGGCGCCCTTCCACCTCCTTGAAAACTATCGCTCCCACCCCTCGAACTTCATTGCACATCCTTACACAGCGTCCGCATCGCACACAAAGATTGTAATCACGCCTGAAAAAGGGTCCCCCGTCTTTTACCTCAAAACGCTTCTCCGTGGGCGCTTTGTAAGGTATTTCAATACCAACGTAGGCAATAAGTTCCTGGAGTTCGCACGACTGATTCTTCGGGCATGCAATACACTCTCTCGGGTGATCCATAAGAATCGCCTTGAGGGTTTCCTGCCTGAATTCCTTGACCCTATCGGTGTTAGTTCTGACTACCATTCCTTCTTCTACAGGGGTAGAGCATGAAGCGGGGAGCCCCCTGTAGCCCTCAATTTCAACGGCGCAAATGCGACAGTTACCGCTTGGCCTGAGAAGCGGATGAAAACAAAGAGTAGGTATAAAAATACCTAGCTCTTCTGCTGCCTTTAAGACCGTTGTTCCTTCAGCTACTTCAACTTCTTGACCGTCAATCCAAAGCTTTACTTTTCCCATTACGTCACCCAATATCCGGTATTAGGTTATAGGTTAAACTCAACAAATTTGGTATGATATGTGAAATTTATGGTTTTTAACAGTGGGAATGGTTAGATATTTTAAAGTGATATTGTAAGCTATCGCTGTCAAGGTCTGTCTCTTCTAATCAACTTTTCAAGCTAATATCACGTACACAAGGCACTTTGTTTGAAAATTGCGAAATTGTCAAATAGATTATGCCTGGATCTTGCCATAGGCGACGCCTATAATAACGCTTGATTTCAAAAACTGCAAATAAAAAATTACACAAGGTTCGGAAAGTCAGGTCAGGTTCAACTAGAGGGCGAGGTTTGTCACACGATGAAATGGTTTTATTTGTCTCTCGTTGCGGCTTTTTTTACATCACTCTCCGATGTTTTTAATAAAATGGTGCTAACTAAAGTAGATGAATGGCTGGTAATATGGCTTGATCTTTGGATTACTGTTCCTTTTCTTCTACTTTTCCTGAAGTACTTTCCTTTTACATTCCCTTCCCTTAAAGTTTTCATGGTGATCCTGCAGTTGCTGCCCCTTGAAATTACCGCTTATTACCTATACATGAAGGCCATAAGGGTTTCCCCCCTATCCTTAACTATCCCATTTCTTGCTTTTACACCAGTGTTTACAATAGTTACGGCGGGAATAATTCTAAAAGAAGGTATTAGCAGTTCGGGGGTGGTCGGAGTATTACTGGTTAGCACCGGTGCTTATCTTTTAAACGGAGAACGCATGCTCAAGGAGCCCCTTGCCCCGATTAAGGCAATCTTCCATGTGCCCGGTTCTAGGTACATGCTAACGGTTGCAATAATTTATGCAGTCACATCAACTCTTGGCAAAAAGGCTGTCTTGCTTTCTGATCCTTTTTCCTTTGGGCTTGTTTATATTACCTGCCAGGCGGTAGTACTTACCATGATTAATTCCTTTCGACTGGCCAGGAATCCGAGTCTTTTGCGAGCGCTGAAGAATCGTAAAATCTGGAAGTTTATTTTGGGGGCTGGGTGCTCCATGGCCGTAATGGTGGTTGCGCATTTTTCCGCTATACAACTGGCTCCTGTATCTTATATGATATCTGTCAAAAGATTGAGCCTGGTGATATCGGTGATTTTTGGGTGGTTGGTTTTTCGTGAAGAGCACATCCTTTATCGCCTGCTAGGTGCATCGCTAATGATGTGTGGTGTTGTTCTGTTGTACCTTTCGTAGTTAGGAGTAACATGAAGTTTAAAAAGCTGGTTTTCGTAGCGGCCGCATTTTATTTATTTTGTTTTGCGTTTTCGGGTGCCGCCTCCGCATACAATCGAAAATTGCTCAAAAGGCTTTTTTTGCGACTGGAGACTTATTCGCACCAAACAGGTGCTGTGGTTTTCACTGTTGCCGGTGGTAAAACCCTGTATTCGCTAAGGGAACACAAAAGTTTTGTACCCGCTTCCGTGGCAAAGCTTCTTACGTCTTACACCGCGCTCAAAACCCTGGGAGCGGATTACACCTTTTTGACCGAAGTTTATGCGCTGGGACACCTCACCGGTGGAGTGCTGGAAGGGAATCTTTATATAAAAGGTTACGGAGACCCTTTCTTGGTGGAGGAACGGATTTGGGGGCTTGCTCAAAAGTTAAAATCAAGGGGTTTTAAGCATGTAAAGGGTGATCTGGTTATTGACGGCAGTTATTTTTCTCCCATTACCACGAAGCTGAAAATAGACGAAAATGAAAACAGGCCGTACAATGCGATCCTTTCTGCCCTATCCGTGGATTTTAATACGGTTACCTTCGGGATTTTCCCGCCGGATAAACTTTTCGGTAAACTTAGAGTTTCTGTCTGTCCCTCGTCTTCGTTTGTAACCGTGAAAAACAACTTGAAAACTTCGAGAAAGATTTCCTATCCAAGGGTAAACATAAGCAAATCAGGAGGGCCAAAGGGAAAACGAGAGATTTTTGTTTTAAGCGGATATGTGCCGGCAAAGGGTAGGGCCTTTGAAGTCCGTTCGAACGTTTCATATCCACTCCTCTTTTCGGGTTGGAGTATAAAAAAGAAACTAGAAACCGTGGGAATCCGTGTAGATGGCGGGGTTAAGGTCGGTGAGGTCCCAAAGAATGCCATTTTGGTTGAGGAGTATCGGTCTCCACCGTTGAGAAAAATCCTCTACGGTCTCAATAGGTTCAGCAATAATTTCATGGCTGAAATGCTTTTTCGTGTGCTGGGCGCGGAAGTATACGGGCCTCCTGCAACTCTTCAAAAAGGACGAAAAGTAGTTGAAAAAACCCTCGAAAGCCTGGGTATACCGGCGTGCGAGTATTCAATTTACAACGGTTCTGGCCTTAGTCGTGAAATGAAGGTTAGCCCTTTTGTCATTAAAAGGATCCTTGAGGAAGCCTACAGGGATTTTTCCGTTAACGCCGAGTTTCTTGCATCCATGGCTACCCCTGGGGCACCAGGAACCCTGAGGTGCAGGTTTAACGGCAACTGCAAAAAACTGCCAAAATTAAGAGCAAAAACGGGGTCTCTTAATGGAGTTGTCACGATTGCCGGCTATACGTCGAATTCAAAGGGAAACATTATCGGACTTGCTATTCTCTGTAACGGCGTA
>JALSTM010000081.1 GCA_026983715.1 Desulfobacterales bacterium | reverse complement strand
TTCTTCATTATTGGCTTTTGCCAACATAAGTTTTGGTGTTTTTTACGCAGATTAGTTCTTATCACGGATCCCCAGAATGGAAGTGTGTCTGAAAAATGGCCTCGATCAGCAAAATGAGGCCTTCTTGCCCAGAAATACTAAGATAATGATACAGAGGTCATTTAAAACTCAGCTGATCTATACTTTCGAATGACGATTTCAGACTATTGGAAGTATTACTCACAAACTCGTTCGGATGCTTCACGGATTCAGGTGTAAATATCAAAATATTTACGTCAAACACGATGACGCTGTAATTGAAAATAAAATAGAAATTATATTTGAAATTACTAGTTCTTTTATGAAATTTCTCTTGAGAACCAAATATTTGCGGCTAACAAATTGCTGCACCAGATGGCGATTCCGCTGCGCTCCATTGCCGATGGTGAGCTTGCCCTTAGCCGAATGAAAAAGGAGAAATTCAAATGGACCATAAAAATAACAACCACACAATCGATGTCCACAAGAGACAATACGCAACCAGCGATTTTGAAAGGCACAAAAAGATAACTCTTGAAGGCCTCAGGAAATGGGAACGATTTTTCATTTCCAAGTATTTAACACAGCCTCATTTCCCCACTTTAGAAATCGGATGTGGGACAGGACGAATTTCCTTTGGAATGGAACAAGAGTTTGGTTTTTCAAACATTACCGCCACAGATTTTGTGGAGACTTTTATTGAAAAAGCAAGGGAAATAGCATCAAAGAGAAATTCATCAATCAAATTTAAAAACTGTAACGTAATGGATTTGCCTTTTGATGACAACTCGTTTCAATATGTCGTATGTTTAGGTGTGGTTTTATCTCATTTGCCACATAGAAAGCAACGAATACAAGCTTTAAAAGAATGCCATAGGGTGCTAAAAGATGGAGGTATCGTATTGGTAAATACAATGAATATTCTCTATAAACGATGGTATATGCCTTTTCTCAAAATCCTAACAAGATTAACTAGGATAATAAGTAACCCTTATGACTACGAAAATAATTCGTTGCCTCGTTTAGGGAGTGGCGGTAAGTTTGATCCAATGTTCTTAAGAGTAGATAAACCAGTATTACATTACTACTATCCAGATGAGCTGGTGTTTGATTTATTATCCTCTAATCTGACTGTCGTTTCATTGATTACGACCTCAAACAGTTTAAATAATTTAGAGAATGAAAGATTTCTGAATGATGGTGCAAATATATATATAGTGGGAAAGAAGACAAAAGTCGTCTAATAATTGGGCGCACTTAACCGCTGTTCCGCCGGCACTGTACAGCGGCAAGTGACCCTTGATCGTTCGGCCAAAAGTAAACAGAAAATAGTTAAATCATGTTAATCTTCGAATAATATGAAAACAAAGCACATCAAAATACTAAAAAACGTGGGATCTCTTTTAAGGCGCCAGCAACAGTATTTGGTGATCCTTTTTCAATTACACCTGAAAATCCTGACTTACCAGGTTCTCCTTAATTTCAAAGCTACGGATTTATTAGGCTTCTCTTAACCATATACGCCTGTTTAGCCTGAGGTCATCTATTATATCGAGAATTACCTCGACATCCTCCATGTAACTACTAGCGGTTTCAAATCCTTTTAACGGGGAAAATACCGGTGGTTCAAAAAGGTTTTTCCTGGTTGAAACGCTGAACTTGCCCCCTTTCCCCGCAATGGTCTCTTCCCAGGATATGGCAACAAAGATTTTCGAATTAACAAAGGAAATAGACATTACCTGGCCTGTTCTCCTCTTGTAATCCACTATTCGTTTCATCAAGCTAGTGGACAAAACGTATCGAGATTCCACCTGGTCGCTTCCAAACACGTTAAATTCTTTCTCAAATTCAGGATCTTCCAGCTTGACGGCGTACCCGAAACCTTCCCGGTAGGCGCTGTCACTTGTTTCAAACACGTGTTGAGGCAGAATCGCCGTTACCCCCTTAAATTCTTTGTGAAAGTCTGAAACGAAAAAAACGCCTTCAAAAACAACAGTCTTTCTGGTGTTACCCTTGGAATCCCTCCGTGCTATCCTTGCAAATAGCTCGGAAAACATGAAATCTGTCTCTCCCCTGCGCCCCCGTACAAGATCTTCTCCGCCGTATTCATTGAAAGAGGGGAAAAGCCTGCTTTCGAGAAAGATCTTTTTGGGGATGCATGCCTTGCTATCGTACTCCATGCTATCGTCTATAAATTTTACCAGTGGGGAAACAACATCTTTTTTGAAATTCTTTCTGTAGTTCTTCTTGAACAACTTATAGGTAAGAATACACAGCACTGCCAGCACGGAAGCGGGGAAGAACAAGAGGGGAGGTTCTTTTACAAATTGGTGCCAATAAATTACGATCACCAGCAGAGTCAGTGCTGCAAAAGTCCACCAGGCAATCTTTATATGACCGGCAACTTTCTTGCGCTTTTTTTCTAACTTTTCGAGGGGAATCCTTAACTTCTCCTCGTAGAACTTTTCAAAGTTTTCCATAGCTCCCATGAAAATCCTCCTTCCTTCACCCAAAGTATCCCTGGAATCGATTCAATACTTTTTCGTCTACTAACTCTTCCCACGGTCAAACATTCCCCCCACGTCCACGTTTTGCCTTTCCCTTTCTTCGATTTCAAAAACCTTTTTCCTCTTGTAATTCATTCTTTGGGCTACGAGATTCGACGGAAACACTTCTATGGCATTGTTGTATGCCGTTACCGCCGCGTTGTAGAACCTCCTGGCTGCAGATATCTGTTCTTCAACTTCGTTTAGAGCCGCCTGAAGCTGTAAGAAATTTTCATTGGCCTTAAGTTGCGGGTAATTTTCAACAGCTACCATCAACTTACCGATCATCCTGCTCATCTGGTTATCTATTTCAAGCTTTTCCTCGTCGGGTATTCCGGTAGATTGAGCCCTGGTTCTCAACCTTGTGATCTGATCCAGGGTCTCCCTTTCATGTTCCATGTATTCTTTTACGGCAGACACAAGGTTGGGAATGAGGTCATATCTTTTCTTGAGCATTGCATCTATGCTTCCGAAGGCATTATCTATCTGGTTTTTCTTTCGAACGAGGTTATTTCTCAGCCCTACGAAGTAAAAAGGTATCGCTACCAGGATAATTAAGAATAATATTATCCACATAATATCCTCCTCCTTTAGCGGTTACGAGTTACGTTAACACGGGAACCCGAAACGAAACTTTATGAATGTTCTGCATAACATCACTAATTTGCTAATCACTACCTACACACTCAGGGTGGATTTTTCTTCATTTTGTTAGGCAATCTTTTCCCGCCTTGCGAGTTATTCACATGCGTCGGATCTGCGGCCGAGTGAAAATAACGTGTTCAGTTAACAATCAGTGGCCTAACTTTTTGACTATAGATGCTGGATCACCGGATTTCTACCTGGTCGCATCATTCAATCGCATTTATTCTTCGGCTAAGGTCAGCAGTCAAAATGGTACTACAACAAGTGTTTCAGCTGGCGAATCTAGTCTTATGCCCCGCGGTTTCAGGTTAACGATGGTTCAATATGTCAAGTGAAGAGCCTGCCTATTGCCCGGGAAAAAACGGATTTCCAGGTAGCGAGTGAAAAGCTCGAGATCAGCATAACCTGGCCGAGAACAACCCTTGACCACTAGTGCCAGGTTAATGGTCTATCATTAGCGTGAAGGTTCTAGCCATCATTTTTTTGGGCTAAAGAACTTAACAACATTATGTTACCATACGGTAAACATAATTCATAGCCGTTTTTTTGAAGACACATTGATTTCCCTTGTGCCAAGGCTTTGGGAACAACAAC
>JALSTM010000080.1 GCA_026983715.1 Desulfobacterales bacterium | reverse complement strand
GATCCCGAGAAGATTAAAGGTGTTGGAAATTGCGATTCCGAGAGCATTTCCGAATCTTCTGAAAAGTCTGCAAGCGAGTTCATCACCTTTTTCTGCGGCTCTGGAAATAGTAACTGCGTCCAACTCATTTCGATCGTAGGCATCTTGAAGCATTGTCTTAAAACGGTTGCTTTCGATGGCTTTCCGTGCTCCGTTAATCAGGGCAGTTGCGGAAGCCAGGGCTTCAAGGCAACCCTTTTTACCGCAGTTGCACACGGGACCGTCCGGATAAACAATTGTGTGCCCTATCTCCCCCACGAATCCGATATCATCACCCTGCCACCTTTCCCCGTTTAGAATCAACACTCCTCCGACTCCTGTACCCAGAGTTATTCCAAGCCAGTTCTCGTGCCTACGACCGGCTCCAAGCCAACGTTCGCCAATTCCAAAAACATTCGCATCGTTATCCATAACGACCGGAATTCCCGTTTTTTCCCTGATCCTTAGGGAAAGGGGATATCCATTCAAGGGCATTAGATTGGGAGAGAAAACAACTTTTCCCTCTTTTGTAAGAATCTTTCCTGCAACTCCCATCCCAATTCCAGGTATCTCACCGCCCATTCCGCGCACCTTTGCCACAAGGGAATTAATCGTGGCACTCATCCGTTTAACGAAATCCTCAGCACCTCTGTGGATCCTGGTCTCTAGCTGAAACTCCTCTGGTATTTCACCTTCACGGGTTACCAGGGCTCCCTTGACCAGGGTTCCTCCAACATCCAAAGCAACAACGTAGTCCATCGGCATATCCTTTCATTTGAAGATTGAGAAAATATGTTTTATGATTCACGGAAGGTGTTAAAAGGTTTCTGAATAGCAACGTCTTGTCCCGGATGGTCGACGACCATGGTGCTCTAATTCCCTTTATAATGCATTTCGGTACAATATGAAAGTATACCTTAAAATTGCTTGCTACCTTCTTACGGTCGCGATCCTAGTTCTGATTCTTCTCATTTCTACCGTAGCTTACCTCTATTACCATCCCGAACGGACAAAAACCTTGCTTCTTGAAGCACTAACGAAATCACTGAACTGCAAGATTGAAGCAAAGGAACTCCTTTTTAGGCTTCATCCGGTCAGGCTTGACGTAAAAGGCTTACGCGTACTTCGCAAAGAAAAACCTGCAAAACCCCTTGTCACCGTCAACCAACTAAAGGCCGAAGCCATTGAGTACCCGGAAAAGAAGTGGAACATCTGGCAGTACAAGTACTTGAAGATTTCGGGGATTGAGATAGACTTATCGGATAAGTCCCTGGAAAATCTTTTAAAACCATCAAGCACCCCTTCAAGCTTCCTGTCGAAATACGTATCCAGTTGGTTTTTAAGGAATCTCAAGAAAAGATTTTCCATAAAAGAAATCTCCCTTTCCGACTGCTCAGGCTCAATCAACAGGAAAGAGTTATCCCTCCGATTTAAAGGATTTCGTACCTATTTTGGTGAAACAGGGCTAACCAAGCTCGGCCCTTTTAATTTCAGTCTCGATTTCCTTCAAGTTGTTTCTGGTCATAAAAACAATTCTAAGTGCGTAATAAAAGATTTAAACGGCTCAGGAACGTTAT
The DNA here is from genome assembly GCA_026983715.1 of Desulfobacterales bacterium. Taxonomy (GTDB): domain Bacteria; phylum Desulfobacterota; class Syntrophobacteria; order B119-G9; family B119-G9; genus B119-G9. The sequence continues at coordinate 2,229 of JALSTM010000080.1, read as the reverse complement.
CGTTTTCAAAAAAGGCTTTTCGCCTAAGCGGAAAGCTTCGAAGTGATAGCCTCAAAGTTATCACCGACAGTTTCAGTTTCGAAAACGCTTCTTTCTTCCTGAATATCACTTACTTACCTCCTGTTATCAAGGTCAGTAAACTGAATTTCTCTACTAGTAAAAAGACCCCTGTTCTTCTCAAAATGGCTGCCAACGAAAGAATCTGGGGCCAAGTAGTGTCCAGCTTCGGATTCAACATCGAAAAGAAACTCATGACAGAACTCGACCTAGAAGCATCCTTCATGGACATGTTCAACTTAAAGGCAAGTGGTGGGCCTTCCCACGACGAACCTGGAAAGCTCATTATTGAAGCAAAAACTTCTCCCATACCTGTAGAACAGTTATTTGTACGCTATAAAAATAGGATACCTATGAAGTTTAGGGATTTAACTTTTCTTGGCCCCTGGCACCCGCGGCTAAGCTCGTATATCGAGGTAGCATCCGGAAAAGTACGTCCGAACCTATCTTGTAGTATTAAAACCACAAAAAAAAGGGTAAAGATTAGATACAAAGGCACGATTGTAGAGTGTGAACCCGGGATACATATGCAGGCTTTCCTAGATAGAAAACGTTTCTCCGTTAACGGCGAACTGTCATTTCAGGACAGCCTCCTTGATTTTCCCGGAAATAAAACCGTAATCTGGAATTTTGAAACATTTTTTGATTTTCATGACGGACTTTTGAGTCTTAATAACCTTTCACTCAGTGCTGACTCACCAAAATCACGACTTTTACCACCCTTGAAATTAAAGGCAGCAATTGCTTTAAACTTGAATAGAGCACGGGTTGAAAAATTAGAAGGTAGTTTACAGGGTGAGGAAACCGGTCAAATAACCTTTGCCGCAAGTGGCGGCTGGAAGGAAAAGGAAAGCATAAGATTCGTGCTTAACTGGGAAAAACATGACCTTGGAAAGTTACTAAAATTCTACGACTTGTTGCCGGTGCCCCTTGAGATCACCTCAAGCGACAAACTGGAAGTGGTTTTTTCGAGGAAAACATCGGATTCAACTGTAGCAAAGGTAACGTGGAACAGCCGTGTTCAGTCTCTTTCCGATCCGGAATATACATACGGCGGCGAAAAGATATCTATAAACGGGAAAGCAGTTCTTGAAAATAGCACCCGCAGTTTATCACTTCGGGGCAAAATATGGATTCCCACCGGTGAACTTCTTGCCAATGTGTACTATATCAATTTCTTGAATAACCCTTTTAGCTGGGATTTCTCTGTCACCTACCAACCTGATCGATCCAGGATCAGGATTACAAGATCCAGGATCAGACTTGCAAAAATACTTACCGTAGACACACCTGCGTTGGTTTCATCTGGGAAAAATAAACCGGTTTTTTTCTCCGCTAAACTTAAAATTCCTCGCACACCGGTAACCCCATTGTTCATTTTCTTCGTCAAAGAACCTTACAAGGATGAAACACCAACCCTTGAAAAGGTAATTACAGGTGGCAGCGTAAGCCTGTCCACTCTTGTAAAGGGAACCATAAGAGATCTATTAGTGAGGGGACACCTTTTGTTAAGCAATACATCGTTTAAAATGAAAGATAAGAAGGTAGGTTTGTTTGTTTTTGATGGTTCAATCCCCATATGGTTAAAACCCTTTAAAACAGGAATATCACCGAACACCCGTGAAAAACCGATAACAGGAGATCTTAAAATCTCACTATTTTCCGTGCCTTTTCTTGGAAATTACTCAACTAGGAATAGCGTGTACGCACTGCCTAACCTTCTCAGGTTAAACAGCCACACAATGCTAAAAAATGAAATTTTCGACCTCGACGTCAAGCCCGTAGTAATAAGGTTCGTTCCTCCCCGGGGTGTCGAAATAGAAACCGGTATGAAGATAAATCAAGTCGATATTGGAAAGATTCTCTCCCGGCTGGAGTTTTTGCAGGGTAAAGTAAAGGGGCAGATTTTTGGTAACCTCCGGAGAATCAAGATACTGAACAATAATTTGAAAGCCGACGGTGTTCTCTCGGGCAAGATCTTTGACGGTACAATCAAAATGTCTAACATAAACGTTGAAAATGTATTCAAGGAAAACAGGGTCATAGGAATGGACATAGATTTTACCGATATAAACCTGGAAAAATTGACTGCTATTACCAATTTTGGCAGAATAACAGGTGTTCTGGAAGGATACGTTCACGACCTGAAAATTGCCTACGGCCAACCGCTCT
>JALSTM010000079.1:7500-17203 GCA_026983715.1 Desulfobacterales bacterium | reverse complement strand
GAGTTTTACCGCCTCCAACCCTTTCGAATTCCATTTCCTGTAATACCCTGAGGAGCTTGACCTGGAGGGATGGAGATGTTTCACTGATTTCGTCGAGGAAAAGTGTCCCGCCGTCAGCAAGTTCAAACCTCCCTTTTCTGAGTGCAACGGCACCGCTGAAGGCTCCTTTTTCGTGACCGAAAAGTTCACTTTCCAGCAAGGTTTCGGGCAATGCACCGCAGTTAATTGAAATAAAAGGCAAGTCTTTCCTCGGGCTATTCTGATGTATGGCCTTGGCGATTAGCTCTTTGCCCGTTCCAGATTCTCCTGTGATTAAGACCGTCGCCTTTGTCGGGGCAACCTTCTGAATGATATCGTAAATCTTTCGCATTGGTTTACTCTTTCCTATTATTGCCCCGAATTGGTACCGTTCTTTGAGTTTCTCGCTCAGGAGCCTGTTTTCTTCCATCAATTTTCGCATGTTGATGGCTTTTTTTATTGTAAGTTTTAGTTCTTCATTTCTGAATGGTTTGGTTATGTAGTCAAATGCCCCTTTTTTCATGGCCTCAACCGCTTTTTCAACGGTAGCGTATGCGGTCATCATTATTACAGGGATTTCAGGGTATCGATGACGAACCCTGTCCATCAGCTCCATCCCACTGATTCCTGGCATTTTCATGTCAGTAATAACCAGGTCTATTTCTTCTGATTCAACGATTTTTAGGGCTTCCTGAGGAGTGTCAGTAATAATTACTTTATAACCTTCATCAGAAAGCAAGGCTTCCAAGAGAATCAGGTAATTCTTCTCATCATCGACGATAAGAACCGTTTCCATACTTTCAAATACCTCTCATCGGTTTATTTCTCAATTCATCGGGAGGGTTATTTCTACCGTGGTTCCTTCCCCGGGATGGCTTTTTATCCTTACCTTGCCCTTATGACTCTCAATAATGTTCGTTACAATGGCAAGACCCAACCCCGTGCCCTTTTCACGGGTCGTAAAAAACGGTTTAAATATTTTTTGAAGGTGTTCCTCGGAGATTCCACGGCCGTCATCGCATATTACGATTTTTAAATTCTTATTCCCATTTTCCTCTACAAAGGTTCTAATTTGCAATTTACCGCCTTCCGGCATGGCTTGTAGAGCGTTATTAAAAATATTTAAAAATGCCCTGTAAAGTAAATCCGGGTCGGCCCGCAGGAGTTGCCCGTCGGTTTCGTAACGTTTTTCCACTTCTATCTTGAGTCTCCTTAACTCCGGCTCAAGAAAGCTTATGTTTCTTTCCAGAACTTCCTCAATGTTACATTCTGATTTCTGGACCGTTTTGGGGCGGGCAAAATCGAGGAATTCTGTAAGAATGGCGTTAAGCCTTGTGGCTTCCTCCATTATCATGCTTGAAAATCCTTTTAACCTTGGATCTTCGATTTTTTGCTCGAGAAGTTCAGCGGTACTTCTAATGATTCCAAGCGGATTCCTGATTTCATGGGATATGCCTGCAACCATTTCCCCAAGGGTAGCTAGTTGCTCCGCATGCCTCAACTGTTCCTCGAGTTCCTTCTGTTCTCGGGCTCGCTGTTCTATAATCGTTTCTGCTCTCTTTACGATCAATCTTAAAAGTACAAAGATAAAAACTATTGCACCGAGGGTTGCGGCAATAACGATCATCTGGAACTTGGCGATTGACTCGTAGTCTTTCGAGATGTCCTTAGTAATCTCAAAAACACCAAGAATCCTTCCTTTTTTCCAGGTAAAAGGCTGTTCTACCCACATCGGGTTATAGGTAATTAGTTTCCGTTCGCCTCCTAACCACGGGAGCTCAAGTCCAAGAAAGGTGCCGCCATGGGAAATCAGCTTGGATGCCATGTTACCTTCGAGGGCATTCTTAAATTTCTCCCCCAGCTTTTCATTTTTTTGCCCCACCATCTTTCTGTCGGTGCTATATGTTACAATTCCTTCGGTGTCATAAATCACAACCCTCTCTATGTCGAAACCGTGAATGGTATTTTTTACCACGGTGTCGAGCTGGGAGTACTGCCTTTCTTCCCTGAGCTGTATTCTTCCCTCCTTTAACACAACCGGCAAAGTAAATTGGAAAAATACCTGGTGGTTTAAATTGGCAGCCACAAGCTGTGCATATTCCTCACTTTTTTGTAGTAGAACCTTCTTGGCTCCGGTTGAGATAAAAAGAGAAAGAACAATAAGGGAAGTGAATATTACCAGCAGGCTGGTAAGGGAAAAGTATTTTGCCAGCTGGAAAGGTTTCATTTGATAAGTTATGTTTGCGTTTATGTCTTCCTGCATGCCTTTATTCTGTGCCAAGTTCTTATTTAAGCTTCGTTGTTACTTGTTTAGACTGCTACTGCCGGGAGAAGTTCAGTAGTGTGCTATTCACCTGTTTAAACTACGAAATTTGGGTTTCCGGAAAGTTCGTTTTTTATTTCCTTGGCCCTTTCTTCATATCCCTTTCTGCCCATTATAGCATATGTGTTTTTCTTGCTTTCTTCAACTCCTGGCTGATCCAACGGATTGATATTGTAGAGTGCACCCACGTATACCGTCATCACTTCAAAGAGAAAGAAAAGTTGGCCAATAGTAAATGGATTAATCTCGGGAACTGAGATAGTGATGTTCGGCCTGCCATTTTTAGCTAGCGCAATTGCGGTTGCTTTCTGTTCTGCGTTTATAAGGTCGTTGAGGCTTTTGCCCCCGAGATAGTTAAGTGCATCTATGTCGGGGAACTCATTAGGTATCGGGACCTTCTTGCTAAACGTCTCCACTCTGAAAAAAGTAATGATCTTGTTGAATGGCCCTTCCATGTATAGCTGGAGTTGAGAATGTTGGTCGGTGGTTCCAAGGGATTTCACGGGAGTTGGTCCAACGAAGACGTCTTTTCCGTCGAGGGATTTCCTCTTACCGAGACTTTCAGCAATAAGCTGTCTGAGCCAGTCGGCAATGCCATAAAGTCCATTGCTGTAAGGCATAAATACTAATATGTTTTGCCTTTTCATGGTATCAGCCAGGTAATAGACGGATCCGAGGGTATAGGCCGGATTCTGCCATAGCTGGTGAGATGAGCATCTTGAATCCATGAAGCGGGCTCCGGCCAGCATTTCGTCTATGTCTATTCCCATAACTGCAGATGGTAGCAACCCCACTGGACTTAAAACCGAAAACCTTCCACCAACTGAAGGAGGAATGGTTAGTGTGGTATAGTTTTCCTGTAAGGCTATTTCCCGCAGGCAACCTTTCTCGGGGTCTGTAATTGCAATGAGTTGCCTTGAAATCGAGTTTTCCCTGCCCGCATTCTTGATCATTTCGTGAACTACCATAAATTGACTCATCGTTTCTGCGGTAGTTCCGGATTTGCTTATAACTAGAAAGCAAGTTTCTTCGATGTTAATGCTTTCTAGCAGGGAACCGAAGTAATGTGGATCCACGTTGTCGGCTACGAAAACCTTGGTTGTGTTGGAATCGGAAAACGGGTTTTCCAATGCATTTTTAATTGCAATTGTGCCTAGAGCCGATCCGCCTATTCCAAGCACCACAAGGTTCTTAAACTCACCGCGGATCCTCTCAGCTACTTCTCTGATTTCTTTCACTGATGACTCTCTGTATGGGAGTTCGTAAAAACCTAGTTTCCCCTTTTCCCTTTCGTAATTTAACTGCTCGTGAATCTGAGATGCCTTTTCACCCAAGTCATTAATTTCGCTAACAGAAAGCCCGGTATTCTCCCCAACATTTTCTACGATAACGTTACTAAAGTCTATTTTGATTGACATACTTTTTTCCCACGCGTCATCTTCCCATCTCTTCATAGGTATCTCCTTCTCTTGCTAGACGTTACAAGCTTGTCGGCAATCGTGATCGCTTTTCCCCGTATCTAGAAATGATATACGAGTTGAACACTCTGAAAATCTTTCCCGATACAAAATCTGGGTTCAAGTGGTAGGCGAACATTTAAGTTTTTGATAAATAGCCGCTTCATCTTTCTGTTTGTTCTCTTGGCATCGAAGCCCGCTGTTTTTATTCCACCTATGTAAAAATCTGCCTCGAGGTAACCAAGGAAAGATCCGAGTATGGGGCTGTCATTTTTAAAAGAAAAGTACGCTGCCGAGATTAGTCCTGCATTCATGATAAATGAGCTTATACCATGGAACGTTTCTCCTGCATAGATATGTCCTGATCCGGGAATGATTGCGGATAACCCCATGGCAAATCGAGCACTTTTCCATTTCATTTTGTTTCTGTTCATGAAAGCAATCGTGTCTCCGTATTTGCCGGAAATATTTTTTGCTTGCATTTCGGTTAGAATGTCCAGTGCTCTGTTATCCTTACCCATAAGATAATACATCTTTGCCTCGTAGAGGGATGCGAGGGTAGATGCGTCAGTTTCGGATGCAACTTTCGAACACATATCATATGCGAATGCAGCGTCCTGAAAGTCACTTTCTTTTTCAAGTATCCGGGCAACACACAGCCAAAAATCGGGGGTAATTTCAGGTTCATTCGAATGACTGGCCAGATCTAGCAAGTCTTTTCGTACAGATGAGAAATCTCTGAGTTTTGCACTACAGGTAATCTTATTTTTATATGCAGTCAACTTTAGCTTAACCGGTACATCCATTCGCAGGTAACGGTTGTATTCAGAGACGGCTCTTACATAATCTTTTTCTTTCATTAAATAATTTGCGAAACTAATTACTTGCAAGGGCTTATTAAATGGATTTGCATAGCAGATTAAGCTTACGCAAAAATTGATTAGCGGCAGAGCAGCAATTAAAGTGAAGACGCACAGTTTTGAAAGGTTTTTCATGCTACTTTTGATTGTCCCTAGACCTCAATTTTTTCATCCGTTGAGCTATGATTTTTTCTTCGCCTCTTTCGGTTGGATAGTAAAATTTCGTTCCTGCAATTTCTTCCGGCAGATAATCTTCATCTACAAATCCATTCTCATAATCGTGCGGATACTTATAACCCTTTCCGTAGCCCTCTTTTTTCATAAACTTCGTTGGGGCATTTCTCAACTTCATGGGCACAGGTAAAGCCCCTTTTTCTCTCGCCACAGCTTGGGCGGAATCAAAAGCCCGGTAGATCGCGTTGCTTTTGGGTGCTGTGGCCAAGTAAACTACGGCTTCTGCAAGAGCCAGTTCTCCTTCCGGATGCCCCAGCATCTGGAAAGCTCTTACAGCATTGACAGCAATGCCGAGGGCCCTAGGATCAGCCAGTCCCACATCCTCTGAAGCAAATCTTACGAGCCTCCTCGCAATATAGAGCGGATCTTCGCCGGCAAGGAGCATTCTCGCCAGGTAATACAGCCCGGCATCCGGGTCACTACCTCTGAGGCTTTTATGAAGTGCTGAAATTAAGTTGAAATGCTCTTCCCCGGATTTATCGTAAAGAAGCGGCTTGGCCTGGCAAACTTCGTTGACTACTTCCTCGGTGACCCTTATCTTTTCACCTGCTTTTTCACCAGCTGCCAGCACTGCTAGTTCGAGCATGTTTAATGCCATTCTTGCATCTGAGTCTGCAAGCTTTATTATTCTTTTCATGGCATCTTCGGTGATCTCCGCTCTCAGCTTACCGAATCCTCTTTTTTCATCTTCAAGAGCCCTTTTTATTATCTTTTCAAGATCGCCTTGGGAGAGAGGATTTAACCGGACTACTCTTAGCCTTGATAACAGAGGTGCAATTATAGCAAAAGAGGGATTTTCTGTTGTTATGCCAAAAAGAGTTATCGTACCCTTTTCCACGTGTGGTAGAAGTGCATCCTGCTGTGCCTTGTTAAACCGGTGAATTTCATCTATCAGCAGAATAGTTCTGGTCTTTTCGTACAACCATTTGGATTTAGCTGTCTCAACGGATTCCCTTACCTCTTTGAGACCTATGAGTACGGCGGAAAGGGAAATAACGTAAGCGTTCCATTCTTTTGCAATCAGGTGGGCCAGGGTGGTTTTCCCTGATCCGGGAGGTCCCCAGAATAAAAGTGATGCAGTAACGTTATTTTTTATTAGCCGGAGCAAAAACTTACCCTCCCCAAGGAGGTGTTCTTGTCCTACAAAATCTTTCAACTTTCTAGGCCTCATTCTATCTGCCAGGGGGGATAGGGCCGAGGGGGCACTCTTTTCCACAATTCCAGGGAAAAGAGTAGTTTGATATGCTCTAACCTGTTTTTTTCGTTCCATAGCAATACTGCAGAAAGTATTTCAGTTAAAAGGGATTGCACAACTTGTTGTTATATTAACTTTTTTTTCGTGTTTGCAAATACTTTTTTCCGTAACAACTCCAAAAGCCAAATTCCGGGGTATTTCAAATGCATTGATGCCTCATGTGGGTTATGCTAAATTCATAAAAAGCGTTTTTGCTGAAACCGGGGGTGTAGATCCGTCATGGAACCGACGATTTTAGTGGTGGACGATGAAGAGAGAATTACAAGGTCTCTAGCCGGAATATTGTCCGATGAAGGATACCGGGTGCAGGTAGCCAGCTCCGGAATAGAGGCCCTCAAGAAAGTGGACGACGATCTTCCCGATCTTGTTTTGTTAGATATCTGGATGCCGGGGCTGGATGGGATGGAAGTGTTAAAGAAGTTAAAAGAAAAATATCCCAGCCTGCAGGTTATCATAATATCCGGTCACGGAAACATTGAAACCGCGGTTAAAGCAACAAAGTTGGGGGCATTTGATTTCATCGAAAAACCTCTTTCCATTGATAAAATAACGGTTAGTGTGAAAAATGCCCTTAATTTCAGGAGATTGGAGCAGGATAACATCATCTGGCGCGAAACGGCTCTCCGTAGGCATGAATTGACAGGGAAAAGCTTGACAATACAGCGCCTGCGAGAACAAATTCGCCTGGTGGCCCCTACCAATTCCACGATACTAATTACCGGAGAAAACGGGACCGGAAAAGAACTCGTTGCTAGAGCCATTCATTACAGGAGCAGTCGACAGAACAGGCCTCTTATCGAGGTCAATTGTGCCGCTATTCCGGAAGAATTGATAGAAAGTGAACTGTTCGGCCATGAAAAGGGAGCGTTCACTGGGGCTGTTGGAAAAAAGCCAGGTAGGTTTGATCTTGCAAACGGCGGAACTCTGTTCTTGGATGAAGTTGGAGATATGAGTTTGAAGACCCAGGCTAAAGTTCTTAGAATACTGGAAGAGCAAAGGTTCGAAAGGGTAGGCGGTAGCAAGACAATTTCTGTTGATGTAAGGATTATAGCCGCAACCAACAAGGACCTGAAAAAGGAAATAGAGGTAGGAAGATTTAGAGAAGATTTGTTTTATCGGTTAAATGTCATTCCGATAAAAGTTCCACCGTTGAGGGAACGCCTTGAGGATATACCGCTTCTGGTTGAAGACTTTCTGGATGAACTGGCTAAAGAAAGTGGCCTGGGAAGGAAAAAAATCACAGAAGATGCTATAGGTATCTTACAGCAATATCACTGGCCCGGAAACGTGAGGGAATTGAGGAACCTGATAGAAAGACTCGTTATACTTACTCCCGGGGAAATTATAGATAAGAACCAGTTGCTAAGGCTCTTTGACGCAGAAATTCCGGAGTCTGGTAGAAAACTGAGCAACATATATGAAGTCGAAAACCTAAAAGAAGCAAGGGCATATTTTGAAAAGGAATTTATTCGCAGAAAGCTGGAAAAGAACAACTGGAACGTTTCATTGACAGCCCAGAAAATTGGAATAGAGAGAACTCACCTGCACCGGAAAATGAAAGCATACGGGCTAGGAATAGACTGATTTTCCTATTTTTGCGCTCGCGCTTTGGCCTTTTTCTTTCTTGCTTCAATCAACTGGGGTGGTAAGCCTCGTTTCTTACCCATCCTTTTTCTTCTCGCAGTTAAGTTTTTTGCTGATAACGGCTGGCTTAATGGGAATCCGTATTTTTTCTTGTAATCCCGTAATGTCAACCCGTGAACCTTCAGGTGATTTGAAGACAATTGTTTAAACTCCGCACCGCATTCAAGGCAAATAACCTTGGTTCGTTGTATTGAATCTTTGGGATCAACGGGGATTTTCTTCTCAGTTTCTTCTTGTTCTTTTTTTGTTTCCGGGGAACCTGGAACTGTTTGTATGTTTCTTATTTCCTCGTTACTTTCTTCTGCCGTCTTAATTTTCTGGAGTGTTTCAAATGTCTTCGTTAAAGCTTCGGCGATTTCATCTGGAGACATCCTCGTATGACTTGCCTGAGCCTGAATAATATCGGCAGCAAGCTCCAAGAGTGTTCGATTCATACTTTTCTCCTATTTTTTGAAACCTTTCTTGTCAATAAAGCTATACTTAATTTCCTCATAAAGATAAGCAAAACATCTGTATTAGGTCAAGTTTATTTTATTAGCTCTGAAACCGGAACTATCTGCACCTGTTTCCTGTTTATTTCGGGTAGTCTTTTTCTAAGAACTTTGAGAGTAATATTATAAGGGTGCCCTATGGCTATGGCACTTCCTCTTTTTCTTGCTATAGAAATAAGTTTCTTGAGTTGACCATTTATGAATTCTTTTGTTTGCTTAACGTCCAGGAAGATATCTCTCCTTAACGCTGGGATATGAAGAGAACACGCAGTTTGATATGCTTTGCTGTGAGGGGATGTCAGGCTGTCTAGGAAAAAAAGATTTTTCTTTTTGATTTCAATTAAAACTGTTTGCATCTTATTCTGATTCTCGGTAAACGCGGAACCCATATGATTGTTTACCCCGGAAATAAAGGGGTTGAGACTGCTCAAACACTTGTTCGTGGTGGCTACTATTTCATCGTCTGACATTTTTAGCAAAAGGGCGCCGTCACCGGGATTAATGGCCGGATATCCGTAAGGCTCCATTGGTAGGTGAAGCATAACTTCATATCCCCTGTCGTGGACAAGTTTTGCGATCTCCCGTGAGTGTCTTCTGAAAGGCAAAACTGAAAAGGTTATAGGGACTTTTATTTTCAGAAACTCCTTTGCTTGCCTGTAAACAGGGCCAAAATCATCTATTACTATGGCAATCTTTGGCCTCTTTCCGGAAACCTTTTCGGCAAAAAAAGGCGCGCTTTGTCTAAATATTAAACGATGTGTTTTTAAGTTATTAACGCTTATTGTAATAACCGGGATACGCCCGGAATGTTGGGTATGCCGAATGGATATGTTGGAAAATTCATGAGTCGCCCTTTTTTTTAACAATTGAAAAAAATGTGCCGTATTATGATGATCTATGGGTATTATCATTTCGCAGAGTTCATAAGATAGTCCCCCTCTTGTTTTTTTTCTTTCTACCCTATACTTGATGTTTTCAGAATACAAACCCGAATCGAGCAGGCAGTGGTATATGAGAGCATCTATTTCCTGGATTTCATTTTCAATCCCGAGAAGCTTGGGTCGCTCGTAAGGTAATGTTTGCTCGGTTTTTTGTGTAACCGGTCTTGGGGTTTTGCGGTGTTTAACGAGAAGCCCAAGAAAGGCGACGCAGGTGATCCAGAGAACTACCAATGACCAAAATAATCTACGGCCGGCAATTGACCGAATCATCTCGAGGGTGAGGCTAATCTTTCGGGATTTCACCCGGGTGGTCCTCCTGGTTTTTCTCTTTCTCTTGGAATTGGAACGAGGCGATTTTCTACTGGGAGTTTTTGCCATGCTGTTTAAAAAAAAGGAGGTGACCTAAGGGTGATAAAGAAATAACCCCACCGTTTTTACGGTGGGGTTATTTTAACCTACTTTTGTTGAAATGACATCTGG
>JALSTM010000078.1 GCA_026983715.1 Desulfobacterales bacterium | reverse complement strand
TCCTTCGGCGAAAATTTTTCCTTGTGTTCCTCGTAAAACTTTTTGACCTCTTCATCTGTTATTACTATCTTAGACTTTACTGCCCGGTTTATAAGGCGTGCTCGCTGGATATTTTCTTTTATTTCATCCCTGAGGTTATCCATGGTTTTGCCTTCACTTTTAAGGCCTTCCATCAACTCAATCCGGCTGATACCTTTGTCTTTCAGCAGATTCTCTATGGCATTGTCTATGTCCTGGTCAGTAACAGTTATACCCAGCCTTTGGGACTCCTGCTCGGTAAGTTTCTTGTCTATAAGAAAATTTAGGACCTGTTTTCTGAGTTCTGTTAGAGGTGGTAATGGTCGTCCTGTTTTCATTGATCGTGCTTTCAAATTTTCGTAAAAAGTTCTGGAAGCTTTTTCCAGTTCACTTAAGGTGATGATGTCACCGTTCACCACAGCAACAATGCGGTCAATAATTTCTGCTCCGGATGAAGGCTTCACGTTAAAGGCAAGAACTAGGAGTAATATGCCGGCGATCATCAGCTTCCACAACATGTAAACCTTCTTAACGATCCTGTCCTTATTCATGGCGTTCCTTCCTGTTGTCCTTTGATATGCTTGCTGTAAACTTCTGTAACACCAGTTTTAGAAATTCCAGGTCTTTGTCGGGATTTCCGTTTATGCTACTTATAATGATTTTTTTGTCCGGGCTTATCTTGATCTGCTTGGGAAATTTCTCTGTCATTTTTAGCACGATATCTGGACTTAGTGGTGTACTGTCTGCAATAGACAACACGAACTGTTTTTTGTTTTGAGTAAGCTTGGTAGCGTGAATTTTTCTAAGCCAGAGCTTGATAAGGGTCACGTTCAGCAGATTATTAACTTCGAGAGGGATTGGTCCAAAACGGTCTCTCATCTCGATGGCTATTTCTTTAATTTCACTTCTATTTCTGCTGCCTGCCAATCTTTTGTACAAAAATAATCGCTGAGTGATATCTGGGACGTAACTTTCCGGGACAAATGCTGATAACCTCAAGTCAATTTCTGGCTCTGGCGGTTCTTCCACAAGTTCACCCTTCAATCTCCGAATGGTCTTTTGTACAAGTTCAACGTATAACTCATACCCGATGGCTGCCACATGGCCGGACTGCGCAGCGCCGAGTATGTTTCCTCCACCCCGGATTTGGAGGTCATTTAAGGCTATTCTAAAGCCGGAGCCGAGTTCGCTGAAATTGAGAAGGGCCCGGAAACGCTTTTCTGCTTCACGGGTTATTAGGTGTTTGCCCGGAATGAGAAGATAGGCGTAGGCCTGTTTGTCCGAACGTCCGACTCTGCCTCTTAGCTGGTAGATTTGCGCTAAACCGAATTTGTCTGCTCTGTTGATTATTATGGTGTTCGCAGAAGGTATATCCAGCCCGGATTCGATGATAGTGCTGCACACGAGGACGTTAATCTCCTTCTTGATAAATTTCTCCATAACCCTTTCGAGTTCTTTTTCCTGCATCTGACCATGGGCTACCGCAACAGAAGCTTCTGGTACGAGTTTTTTTACAAAGTTAGCCATGTTATAAATTGTTTTCACACGGTTATGCACGAAGAAGACTTGTCCGCCCCTGTCAAGCTCTCTCAATATCGCGTCGCGTATTACGGCGTCGTCAAACTTGCAGATAAAAGTTTCGACACCGTAGCGCTCCTGCGGAGGTGTCTCAATGGTACTTAGGTCTCTAATACCCATAAGTGACATGTGCAGTGTTCGAGGGATCGGGGTTGCGGAGAGGGAGAGTACATCAACGCAGGCTCGGAGTTTTTTTAGCTTTTCCTTGTCTTTTACGCCGAACCTGTGCTCTTCATCGATTATCAACAAACCGAGGTCTCTAAAGGCGACATCCCTTTGAAGTAACCTGTGAGTTCCGATTACTATATCTATTTTCCCTTCTTTGAGATTTTTTATAATATTTTTTTGTTGTGATTTCGTTTTGAACCTGCTCAGCACTTCTACAAAAACCGGATAATTTGCAAAACGTTCTTTAAACGTCTGGTAATGTTGTTCTGCCAGAATCGTAGTCGGAACCAGCATTGCCACTTGCTTACCATCCATCACGGCCTTAAATGCCGCTCTTATAGCAACTTCTGTTTTGCCAAACCCCACATCCCCGCATATCAACCTGTCCATAGGCCGTGGATGTGCCATATCTGCCAGAACTTCTGATATGGCTTCAAGCTGATCAGGGGTTTCTTCAAAAGGAAAGGTAGCCTCGAATTCTTTGAAATACTCATCAGGCGGAGAGAATGAATGTCCCTGTTTCAGTTTTCTGATGGCGTATATCTTGAGAAGCTCCTCTGCCATCTGGCGGATTGATTCCTCGGCCTTCTTTTTGATTGCTTCCCAGCTTTTCCCACCTAGTCTATCCAGCCTTGGAGGCTGGTCATCTACTCCCAGGTATTTCTGAACGCGGTGAATCCTGTCTACCGGGATGTAGAGCCTATCTTCGTTTTGATATTCAATAACAAGAAAATCGTTGCTTACCCCGTCAACGGTAATGTGATCTATACCCCTATAAATTCCAATCCCGTGATCTACATGGACGACGAGGTCTCCCGCGGAAAGATCTTTAAAGGAATTTATAAGGGCCCCTACGGATGCTTTTTTTTGGCGTCTCCTGGGCTTTGATCCCAGAATCTCCTCTTCCGTGATGATGGCGAAGCCTTCGGCTGGCCAGGAAAAACCTTTGTCAAGATGCCCCTGGAGAACCTTGACTATGGTAGAATCCCATGAGACAGAACCGAAACAATGTTGAGTAAACTGCGTTCGTAAGTTGTAACCTTCCAGCAACTCGGCAAACCTTTTTGCCTGTTCTTGGGTTCCGCAAACGAGAAACGTACTTATTCCTTCCGACTTTAGCAATTTTAGCTTAGATGCCAGGGGTTCCAGAAAACGTTCTCTTTTCTGAAAACTCCTGAAAGAATCGACCACATCCTGGTTATCCTCGATCTCAAAATGCAAGCTTGTAGTCTCCGAAGACCGCGATTCCGGGTGCGTGCCATATCCGCATTCGACGGTTTGCAGGCCAGATATTGCTGCTAGAATTTCATCAGGGTTTAACAAAAATACCTCTGGTGGGGGAGACCAATCACCTTCGTAGATGGTTTTTTCGAAGTCTTTTTTAGTTCCCTCCCAGGAATCCTCTATGTTTTTAAGTTCCTGTCCGTAATTTACATGGACAATTATCATGTTAGCCGGAAAGAAATCTGTCAATTCCCCGGGTGACTCATAATAGAAAGAAATCAGTCTTTCTATGCCTGTGAAATGACTTCCTTCCTCTATCCTGTTTAGCCATGAATGTTGCGACGATGTTCTTGGATTCCATTGCCTGAAACTATCGAAGAGTTCTTGTCGTGCTTTCTCTTTCGCAATATCTTCCAGAATTATTTCATTTGCCGGTAACATTATCGCGTCTTCTAACCGGCGGATAGACTTTTGATTCACCGGATTGAAAGCCCTTATTGTTTCTACGGTGTCTCCAAAGAATTCAATTCTTATCGGGTAATTGTACATTGGTGGAAATACATCAAGGATTCCGCCCCTCACGCTTGCGTCCCCTGGTTCTTCTACAAGGGGTGTTACGTAAAATCCCCTCGAAACCAAGTTTCCCACCAATTTATCACGATCAATTTCTTCTCCTTCCACTATGTATTCGGTGTGTTCTATCAGGACTTCTCTGGGAATAGTTTTCTCGAGAAGTACCGGCGCATCTGCAACAAAAACCTTCCCCTTGGGGTTTGTCATGATAGTGTATAGACTTTCAATTCTTTGCTTTAAAGATCGGACATAATTCGTGGAATAATGGGGTGATCTTTCCATTATAGAGGGAACCCTGTAAAGGGATCTGCCGAAAATATCATGCTCTATTTCTGCGTTTGAGCCCAGGAAAAAATCGAGTCTATCAAAAGCTCTTTGTGCCTCCCTTTTTGTGGGTGCAATCACAAAAACCGGTCTCTCTAATTTCCGGGCTATCTGAGTTACCAGGTAAGCGAGAGCCGATGAGGTTAGACCGGTGAGGAAGATATGGCGCAGCCCTTGAGAAATTAAAGACAGTACATCTTCGAGACGTGCAGCCCTCGTTGGTAGTCCAGATCTATTGAAGTGTAAAGCAAGATTATTCTGATTATTCATTATTCACCACGGCTTTTTAAGGGAAGCCGTCAATATTTCTGTATCTTTATTCTGCAAATCCATGCCCGGAGCGCAATCAGTCCGTTCTGGCCATTTTGCGTTGAAAAGTAACTGATAAGGTAAAGAATGTAAAGATTTTTAATTGACAATACAGGCTGCACTTTATAGAGAATAGCTTTCAATGACAGTGTTTGAATCTTTGGCATCTCTTCAGGAAACTAAATGAACGAAACCAAATTCACAGCTAATGAAATAAGCCTTGTTGCACTCTTTGCTGCTTTAAGTGCAGTTGGAGGCTTCATCAGGGTTCCAATACCTTACGTGCCGTTAACCCTTCAAACTCTCATGGTTATGTACTCCGGGTTATTTCTGGGGGCAAGGCTAGGGGCAATGAGTCAGTTGGTTTATCTTGTTATAGGGCTTCTGGGACTCCCTGTTTTCGCTTATGGAGGAGGAATCGGATACGTTCTGCAACCTACCTTCGGCTACCTGCTTGGATTCATACCTGGTGCTTATTCGCTTGGCAAACTTACTGAGAGAAAGAAGAAACTGTCAATCCCCTTTTTGGCTTTTGCCATTTTTGTATGTATTCTTAACATTTATTTCCTTGGAACCCTTTATCTCTACGCAAATATTCTTTTTATCCAGCACAAGGAAATCAGCATGTCCCTGGCGGTTAAGATAGGATGCCTTGCACCTTTGCCGGCGGACCTGTTGAAGCTTGTGCTGGTGGCTGCAACAGGTCCGCGGCTGCGTGAAAAGATATCGATCTATTTACCGGCACAAGGCAACTCATCGGTGCGATTGCATGGTTTGGTTTACAGTGGACACGAGAGGATCAAGAATGTCAAATGAAAAGAGAATTAATGAGATTCTGCGTAGATTGCCGGCAGTTGATCAAGTACTCAAATGGCCCGAAATCCGGGATATCCTGGAGAAGCATCCCAGGAAATTAGTTTTGAGTGCAATAAGGGAAAGCCTTGATGCCAGGCGGAAAAGTATCCTGGAAATGCTTGATGCTCCCGAAAGCGGCATAGACGCTAAGAGCATATTATCGGACATATTGAATAGGCTTGAAAGGTTAAGCCGATTTACCCTTGTCCCGGTTGTCAATGCAACCGGGATCATAGTTCACACTAACCTGGGGCGATCATTACTTGCCGAAGAAGCCCTCGCACGACTACAAATAATCAGCAGTTCTTATTCAAACCTTGAGTACGACCTTTCTAAAGGACAACGGGGTTCCCGTTACGTCCATGCAGAAGATATTCTTTGTGAGCTCACGGGAGCGGAAGCTGCTCTAGTGGTAAACAACAATGCCGGGGCTGTGTTACTCGTATTAAACACCCTTGCCCGGGGGAAAGAAGTTATTGTCTCCCGCGGGCAACTGGTGGAGATAGGTGGAGCTTTCAGGATTCCTGACGTGATGGAAAGGAGCGGTGCGAGGCTCCGGGACGTCGGATGTACAAATAGGACACACCTTCGGGATTACGAGGAAGCGATTAATGAGAATACGGCACTACTGATGAAGGTCCACAACAGCAATTACATGATAGTTGGATTCACAAAAGAAGTACCGCTACCGGATCTTGTAGATCTGGCTCATCGCCATAATTTACTTGCAGTCGAGGATCTCGGAAGTGGGTCGTTTATAGATCTTTCACAGTATGGCTTAAGAAAAGAACCCACGGCACAGGAAGCAATAAAAAGTGGCGTTGACGTAGTAACCTTCAGTGGGGACAAGCTTCTTGGAGGACCGCAGGCCGGCATAATTCTCGGCAAAAAGGACTTAATTGCCAGATTTAAGAAAAACCCTCTCACAAGGGCTCTCAGGATTGATAAGCTTACTCTGGCTGCTCTTGAGGCAACTCTTCGCCTCTACAGAGACCCCGACACGGCATTGGATCGAATACCTACTCTCAAGATGATCACAGCGCCCATGGAAGAGTTAACAGTGAGGGCTGAGCGTTTGAAAAATCTTTTACGGGAAGTGGCAAGCGGAGAATTTGACTTTGAAGTGGAAAACAACTTCTCTCAAGTTGGCGGAGGTGCACTGCCGGGACAAAATATTCCAACAAGGGTGGTTGCCATTACATCGAAGAAATACAATGCCTCGCGTATCGAAAAAACTTTGCGGTCGTTTGACCCGCCAATAATAGGTCGAATCGAGCACGATACTTACCTTCTCGACGTACGCACGATGAATGATAAGGATTTTGAAACCGTCAAAAGAGCATTCTTGAGGCTTGTTTCTTGAGTTTATATCTCTAGCCTTAATCCGTGACGAAACTCTATGGTTTGCTTAGCTAATCAAAGAAAATTGAAGGGATGGGTAAGAAAAAGTATGACTTCAACTAAAAAAATCACCCTTGAACTGAAGGATCTCGAGGCAAGCATGCCTGAATATAGAAGCATTTTAAGTAATTTTTTGGGAGATGTAGCAGAGTTGCATTTTCTTCCTCCTGTACCCGGGCAAAAACTGGTGACATCATGTGGGTTTAACAAATCCATTCTTCCTTATTTGAATAAGGCTGTTTTGCACAAGTTACCGATCAAAGATGGGAACGCAAAAAAGCTTTTTGTGCCGGTTCAATATGGCGGCAAGGTTGTAGCCGTGGCCGTTGCAGATCATGTAGGAAAGTTTAATCCCAACAACGAAAACTGGGAAGTTCATATTTCTAAGATCACGGATCTGTTTGTAGACAAAATTATCCTTGAAAAACAACAAAGAATTGATCCCGAGACAGGACTTTTAAACATCGCAAGCTTTCGGCATTTGTTGACTGAGATCGTTGATTCATCCTTGAGAGTAACAAAAGGAGAGAAAAGCTTTCTCGATTCTTTCGCGGTTGGGCTTATTAGGATTTTCCCTGCGAACCATTATCCCGTGGATTTTTGGAGCAGCGAATGGCTTTCAATAAAGGGCTTTGCCAGCTTCTTTGCAGAAAGAATTCCAGACGGACTTTATGGAAGTTTCATGCCAGGAGGCGAAATTGTTTTTGTTCTCCCTGGTAAATTCATAGGTGATGGAATCTCATGGCTGGGAGATTTTCTCCATAAAATCTCCAGTGATTTTCCTCTTGCTCAAAAAGCCGGACAGTCCATCCAGTGTGCCCTCGTTAATTTTCCCGAGGATTTCTCGGATTATTTCAATGTTGTTTCCAGCGACGCAGGGCTCGACCGGGTGGAAGCCTGGATATCAAGGATATTTGATCGATTATGGAAAGTACTGAACTCAACTGTCACCACGATCCACAAGCAGATCTGGTACTGGGACGACCTTTGCTGCCTGGGAGTTGCGCCAGATGATCCTCATGTTCTCGCGGAAGACGTGAAGAGCAATGTGACGAGTTTAAAAAGCTTTTCATGCCTGGCCATGAAGCTAAGAGAGGAGTATTTGACGATACCTCCCTACATGGCGTGTGAGACGCTGCTCAAAGTGGTCGAGCAAGTACTTCCCGATAATTCTCTTCTTAGTTGGGTTTTCAACAGGGTTCTGGCAGCAATCGTGCCTGTTTCGGGCAAGGAAGAGGCCATGGAGTTGGCAAAAGAGATACTATCCAAAGTTGAAGAGAAACTTGGAAAAGGTCTCAACATTGGTATTTCCTGCTACCCTTCCGATGATTTTCCTAAAGAAGAAATTATTCAAAACGCCTTAAAAGCATTGGTACATGCCGGCCTTGCCAGCGAACACGGTTTTATTGAGGTTGACTCGGTGAGTTTTAACATAAGCGGTGATAACTTTTTTAATCAGGGAAAACTAGAGCTTGCAAGAAGAGAATACGAAAAAGGCATCAGGATAGATGACAAGAACTTGAATCTTCTCAATAGCCTTGGCGTTTGCTACGGAGAGCTCGGAATCCTTGGGAAGGCAGAAAGTACCTTCGGGAGGGTTCTTGAAATTGAGCCGGAGAATTTCATGGCTAACTTTAACCTTGGTTGCCTCAGACTCAGGCAGAGAAAACTTGATGAGGCGGAGAGAATGCTTTCAAAGGCCGCTGAAGCAAACCCCAACAATGCGGAGACTCATTTTTTCCTAGGAAAGATAAACTTTGAAAGAAAGGATTTCGTCACTGCAATCTTTCATCTTGAAAAGGCCGTTGGAAATCGGAAAGACTGGAAAGCGGCGAGGAGGCTTCTCGGAGAATGCTATAGTCTGCTTGGCAACAGGAAAAAAGCCATGGAACATTATAAGCAGGTGTTGAGGCTTAATCCCGAAGACACAGTTTCTCTCAATGCGTTGGGATGCCTGTACGGGCAAGATGAACGAAACCTGGAAGTGGCCATCAGTTTGTGCGAAAAAGCCGTCGCTTTTGACCAGAAAAATGAAGAGTATCGTCTGAATTTAGCCCGAATGTTATACAAGGCAGGAGATTTGCGAGATTCCTTGAGGCACGTGGAGATAATTTTGAGTAACAATAAAAATGCTGCAGGAGCATTAGAACTCAAGCAGGAAATTGAAACGAGACTTTCAAAAATAGATCCCGGCTCTGTTAATTTAAAAGGCCTGTGATAATTAGGAAACCCTGACCTGGAGAAATAAATCACCTCTTTTGGTACCAAGTGGATTTGGTTTTCCCATTTCTCTGAGTCTAAGCTTTGTCCCCGGCTTAATTCCTGCAGGGATTTTGACCACCACTTTTTTAGATCGTGCCAGGTGTGGAATTTCCACTTCCACGCGCCCTCCGTTTAACGCTCTTTGCCTATCTATTTCAAGCCTGTAGGTCACATCTCCCGTCCTAGGATCCTGTTCGATCAGCCCCGGTTCGTGTAGCCCCAGAAGCTTGTTAATCAAAAAGGAGCCCAATTTCTTACCAGCCTTCTTGAGGAGAGATCCCAGGGAGAACGACGGAGCAGTATCACTTTGTGTTACGTCAACATGTCGTGTTCTCGATGCCTGGCCGTAATAACTTTGCCTTGCCCCGGCCCGTGAGCTACCGGGATGATTACCGAACTTAAAGACTCTGAAACCTCCCGGGCCGCCAAATAGAATTTCCCCAAAGAATGCACCCTTACCGCCAAAAAACAGGTTATTTATAAAATCTTCGTCAAATCGGAATCCCCGTCTCTCAAATTCACTGTAAAGATCAGAAAAGATATCCCTGGCATAGCGACTCTGGAAAAATTCCCTGAGTATGTCTTCCTGCGTATAGTGAAACCCGGTACCGTGGTAGGTTCTCTGTTGACCCGAATATCCGTGTTTTCTGAAGAGGTCATACTGGGCCCGCTTTTGAGGGTCAATCAAAACACCGTAAGCTTCGTTTATTTTCTTGAACCTCTCCTCGGCTTCCTTGTTACCCGGGTTTCTATCCGGGTGGGTTTCAAGTGCAAGCTTTCTAAACGCCTGTTTTATCTGCTCAGAGGTGGCGTTGGGGCTTACACCCAGTATCCTGTAATAGTCTTCGTGCGTGTTCATGAGTTAAACCTCTTACGACTGTTCTCCTGGCAAAGAATCATAACAGGTTCGGTTACTTTGAGCAAGAGTATCTAGTATTGTGAAATCCTATAATGGTGGTATTGTTTTATCAAAAAAACCGATTTGACCTTGACTGATTCGTGCGTCAACATAGGTAAACACGTTAAATTCGCTGAGATGGAGGTAGTTAATATGGCGGAACTTGATTGTAGGGGCCTTGCCTGCCCGGCACCGGTGCTCAGGACTAAAGATTTCCTGGAAACGCATAACCCCAAAAATGTCAACATCCTGGTGGATAACGTAGCCGCTGCCGAAAACGTTTCCAGGTTCCTCGGTTACAAGGGATACGAGGTTGAGGTAAAAGAAACTGACGATAATTTCGTGCTATCAGCCTCGAGGAAGAACGTACAGACGGGGAAAGAAAAGATTGCTTCTCCGTCAACTAAGTCAAAGACAGAACCGGGAGGAGAAGCAAGGAAGATACTAGTTATCGCGGCTACTGACCAGTTCGGGTCCGGGGACGAAGAGCTTGGGAAAGCGTTGATGATGAACTTCCTGGCTACCTTAAAGGAGATGGGGGACGAGCTGTGGCGTCTTGTGTTCGTAAACAGCGGTGTAAAATTGACCATTGAGGGTGCTAAAACAGTGAACATAATAAAAGAATTAGAAAGCCAGGGCGTTGGGGTTCTGGTATGCGGCACCTGCCTCACCCACTTCGAGTTAATGGATAAAAAAAAGGTTGGGGAAACGACAAACATGTTGGATATTGTCACAAGTATGCAACTGGCGGACAAGGTTATTAATATTTCATGAAAAACTCAAAAATCTTGACAAAGTTCCATATGCGACTATAATTTTTTTTAGATAATAGGCCGGAGTGGTGAAACTGGTAGACGCGCTGGACTCAAAATCCAGTGGGCCTTGCGCCCGTGAGAGTTCGAATCTCTCCTCCGGCATCACAATTCATGCGGGATTGGTGGACTATCACCTGATCCCGCGTTTTTATCTTGACTGCTGCCGTAACTTTCACCGTCGGCGTTTGTTTGATTACTGAACCACTAGGTCCTTTATCTTTAGGTCTCCTATCACTATGGTCACCCTGGCGCCCTTTTTTATGAATTTGCCCGGGTTCCCGAAGAGGATAAAGTAAGTTCTGTTTGCCTTCGGTTTATCTGAAGTCCTGAGCGGCCCTACCTTGGGTGGATTGGGGACTTCGAGCCTGGCTCCGGTTTCCTCGTCAATGAGGTAAGGCCTTATTCGACGGTTGAATAAAGGTGCTGATTTATCCGGGTCAACCACCCTATAGCGAAAATCAAGCATGTAACCTGCCGCTGATTCCCGGATGCCAATGACTTCGATGCCCCACTGACTTTCGATGAGATCGTACGGTTTCGAGTTTTCGCTCGGAATGCTGTGGCAAGCGCATATGCAGGTAACCATTGTTGCGATTAAAACAAGAAGGAGCTTCAGGTTGTTACCTGCTACCAAATCGTTCATCCTCCTCCCTTCTGCAATAAATCTGTTATCTCCTGCAGATCTGGACCACTATGAAAAATTTTTACGGGCAGTTTGTTCTCCCAAAATTCGCTGCCAGTATCAGGAGATCTACAAAATCTACCCTGCCATCAGAGTTCAAATCAGCAACGCACGGATTTGCCTGGCTACAGTCAGTTCGTCCGTATTCGCTTATAAATATTACGAGGTCAAAGGCATCAACATCCTTATCATTATTCAGGTCTCCAATACATGGTTCAACGGTGTCGATGTACATGAGCATCCCCCCGGGAGAAACTTCGTTGGTTGTCAAGTAAAACCTTCTGTCGAATAAAGGATACCTTTTAGCTGACGGCAAGGTCACCACTGCATCCTTGGTTTTCCCTGCCGGTAACATTACGGTGTACTTAGTCCTTCCGTAAGGGTACGGATTGCCATCTTCGCTTATAACCTCGAAGTAACGTTCCGGGATTGTCGGCACGTGGGTTTTAAGACCTGCGTTGATTAATCTTAATAAAATCGTGTCGTTTGTTCCCAGTATATTATCGGCTGGGATTGTTGCGTCTGGATATGGAACACCGTTGATTAAAAAATACTTGGGTAAATAGTCAATTGTACTCGGGTAAAGCGGAGTTCCAAAGGTCCCGTTTGCGACGGCGGCGTGAAGTTCGGGGTCAATCTCGCTAAAAACCAGTAAAACCTCCTTATCGTAGTTTATCCCGGGGTACGCCTCGTTCTGGGCATAGTCTTTCACAACACTTCCGTAGAGACCCATTTGTACTTGAACTGCCATATGAGTACCGCTCTGATAGATGTACGTTCCTTCCTTGATGTTATTCCAGGTGTAGCTGGCAGTTCCACCGGGAGGAGTTTCATGGGTAAAAGATCGTACCCTTTGTCTTCCCTTGGAGTCAGTGAATCGAACAGGGCTTAGCGTCGCAACTTGTCCTGGGATTATTATCGACACAGCTTCGGGCAGGTTGTTTGTTAAATTGATTGTCAAGGTAGAATCATTCGAAGGAACCCTTAGCACCGGCCCCGGAATCGTTATCTCTCCACCTACAGGCCCGAAACCCCACATTGTAATACTTGCACCGTCAGGCATCGTGATGGTTTTTATCCCTGCTTGAAGGTTGTACACAATGGCCGAGGCATTTGGACAAAATGAAAACAAGAAACCTGGTAACAGGGCCAGGTACAAAATGAACCGAAATGAAAATCTGCGTTTCATATTTTCCCCTTTCGTCATGGTATAGGCACGCCAGGTGCTTCGATAATCAGCATTGTCATCATTCCACCCGGGAATATGTCGTAATTTGTCATCTCTCTTTCATTATGGCTATGCCACATGTAAAAGAAACCACCGTACACGTTGAGCGTCCCTGCCCCGGGAGGAAGTACCCCTTTTTTCCCAAGGTAGGGGCTTCCACTGTAAAAATCGCCAAAGGAAAGAACCTGGTTTTCAGGAAGAATTACCGGTAATGGTTTTCCATGATCTGCACAGTATTCGTGGGTGTTATCATCGAAACCATCATTATTGCCATCCACACAATCGTGTTCAAATCCGGGGCCAGTACCGTAAATGTCCCACCCGAGATCTTTACCTGTCCATTCAAAGATGGCATCAACGGTTTCACCCGGGATCGTTTTAATTGTAAAAACGGACATTCCAAGGTTTGGTCCCATGCCGGGCGAACTTTCCAACATCCGGCCATTTCTTGCGATAATGTAGGAATTATTCCCGTGGTGATGATACGGATGAAGATCCCGTCCACCGCCGATAACTCTCATTAGGAGTTTTTCACCCGGATGCATCCTCGGGAGACAGTTGTACGGTTGGGTTGGTAGCCAAGGGGCAAACGCCTGAGCCATGGTATCTGGCGCACATCTACCGTTAATGAACCAGTAATTAGGGAAGTAATTGGAAAGATAATCAGTCCCCTGCAACGCATCCACGCCAAATTTTTCCACCGTTTCATGGATGCGGGGATCCATTTCCGTCAGCAGGAAAAGATACTCCCTGTCGTAGCTGGTTCCCGGGTGATTGTAAGCTCTGGGAGCATTCGGATTGAATCCAGCAGGTCTTACGATAATTGCCCCGACAAGTCCCATTTCCACCTGTAATTCAGGAAACGTGGCACTGTGATACATGTAGGTTCCGGGATGCGTGGCTGTAAAAGTATATGTAACAGTTGACTCGTCCTGCGGTGTTCCGGGGTCATCAGTGGGTAGGGCTTCTCTCGTGATCAGCCCCTCAATTCCGCCATCGGCTTGCACGTCTTCCTGTCCAGGAAATAGGATTGAGACCGGTTGCATTAGCTCATTTCGAAGCGTTACGGTAATAGTATCGCCTTCGTTTATGATCATGGTCGGTCCAGGGTATTGGACTCTGCCATTGCCAATCGCATAACCCCACAGCAGCACGCTCCCTCCATCCGGTGTGCTTATGTGCCCTTCCTTGGCAACCAGGTTAAACGTGTTGCCGGATATACCGTCTATTACTGCACTAGCATCCCTTGGGGGAAGAAGCAGTACCCAAATCAAGAAAAATAGTGTTAAGGAAAAACATTTCAATAAGAACCTGTTCATTTATTTCCTCCTTAAATGTTCAAGCCCGCTACTTGACCACAATCTCCGTCATCATTCCGCCGAATTCCTCATTGTTGTTGTTGAGGTAATTGAGATTGGTGGTGTAAAGAAAGTAGGTGCCGGGAGATACCTGTGAAGTGTCCAGGATTACATCCGTGGACTCTCCTCCACCAAGAGTCACAGAAAAGGTGTCATAGTACAACTTTTCACCGTTTTGCCCTTTTAAAAGCCTGGAATCCTTCCCCACGACCTTCATAGCTATCCCTACCGTTCCAAGGGTGTAAAACCTTGTGACATTCAGGTTTGAAATTCTAAGCAAGATTTTTTGCCCGTGATTTGCCTCTATGAGCGACGTGATATTTTGAGAATGCACACCCCTGTTTATATTTGCGGGGGGAGGTGGAAGAGGATCGGGATTTATGGTGTCCGGATATCCCCTCCCATTTAACATCGGGTACTTGTCTTTCATATAGGCAAAGGGAAGGGGTTGTACTGTTTCATTTGCGATGTGAAATTCCGGGTCGAAAGAACCTATCTGTATCGGGTATTCAACATCGTAATAGGTGGATCCGTCACCGTCATTGTAGACGTAATGGTACCCGGTATGGTGAGTGAATCCGTTCAGGTTTGTGCCGTCGGGAAGCTTGTTTTGAGCCGGTCGGACGTAAAGATTCCCGAGCATTCCCATCTGCATGTGTTCGGTGGCTTCGACGTGGCAGTGGTACATGAAGGTTCCGGGCTCAACCACCTTGTAATAATACGTGAAGCTAGAGCCCATGTTTATTGCAACAGATGCGTCAGGGACGCCATCGAATATGGAAGCAGCATTAGGAAAACCATGCCAGTGAACGGTATGAGGATCAAAGAGGTCAGGTCTAACCATCATGCCTACGTTAGTTAAGGTCAGATAAAACTCATCCCCTTCATCCGCCACGATAGTTGGTGCAGGAAACGTTGCCGCAAGCATACCTTTCTCAATCGCTTGATCTGGGGGCACACCGGTCAGGTCGGCGAAACTGAATATGTACATGGGTGTCCCATCCGCCATGGTAATGTAGCCGTCTCCTGCAGCTAAATGCATGCATTTGACATTAGCCCTGTATTCAGGATTTGGGGCTCCTCCCGGAAGATAGGGATCGGGGATGGCATCCCCGTTCAGATCCCCGGGGCACTGTACAAATACCTCAGACACACAGGGATTTACCCAGGTGAGCAGGATACCCAACAGAACTCCTAATACAAAAAGACGATTTATTCTGATCATAGCAAATTACCCCTTTGCATTTTTATTTGAGGTTTATTCATCATGGACAATCCGTTCTTCCGAAATCCAGGGCGAAGGTGGCAATGTCGATGGTGTTGGTTCCATTTGCCAAATCCACCGCAAAAAGCACCAAATCCAATCCGTCGACATCTCCGTCTCCATCGAGATCCGCAAAACATGGCCTTGCCCCTGAAAACTCATCCGCACCAATATCCACCCCAGCATCAGGCAATCTGGGATCTCTATCTATGTCAAATTGCAACTCGGTATACTGAGTCACCACGGAACCGTCTCCTGCATCTCTCGCTGGAGAACCGTACTGAACATGATAATCACCAAAAAGCAATCCGGTAGTCGGGTCTACGAGGCTCAACGGACCGAAGTGAAGGTCGATAAAGTTTCCTCCTTCGTCAAATGCCGGTGCAGGTTGGATTCCCGTGGTGGGTTCCTGCTCTATTATCCGACTTCTGGAACTGTTAAAGTACTCGGATACAAACATCGGGTCAGCACTTATATTGGATGTGTCGTACCCGGAGACATCAGACATTAAACAAAATCTTGGATTTAACGTCCCCGGAGTGACAGACCCTAAAACACCCAGATCCCAGTATGGTGATGCGGTGTTGGGAACGAGCATGTAAGCAACCGGTGTCTGTCCCGTATCAACTACAAAATAAAACGACCTATTGTGCCATATTACATTGTTGACGAGCACGGGATCAGAGAATCCAGGATAATTTTGACCGCTGGTAGAGAGGACAGCGGTGAGACGAGGGCTGTGACCCCGGGAAACTATTCCTGCAGGTTGCGGTGTAGACTCGTTGGGACTTCCTGGAATGAAGGCTGCCCCGGCGGTTGCTGTGCTGTCGTTGTTTGCAACGGTGTTGTGAATAATGTTAACCTTTACTGCATCTTGCAGGGCGATTCCGCCACCAGCCAGGCCAGATATGTTATTTGTGATCATGTTATTAAATATACTTACCGAGTACCAGTTATCAGGCTGACTCGGGCTGGATTGAATGTCTTTACCATTGGCCCTACTTATCTTTATTCCGCCACCATCACCTGCGCCAGCAAGATTGCCATGAATGATGTTGGAGTCTATCATGACGTTACCTGTCCCGGGAGACAGTGAGCCAGCCCCGCCAACCGGGGCACCGCTTCCAATAAATATTCCTCCCCCGGAAACATTTTGTCCTTGGTTGAAAGATTGATTAAAAACAACCGAATTGTGAGCAATAACACCTCCGTTGCACAGACCAAGCTGCCCTATACCACCTCCATCCCCGAGACTTATGTTTCCGCATATAAAATTATTTCTTATCTCGTAAAAATCGCATCCGGTGCTGAGCGATACACCACCTCCGACTCCCCCAAGGCTACCGTTCTGGGTGATATGGTTGTGGTGTATCTTAACGTGATCGTTAAAGGAGCTTTGATATTCAACTACACCATTTGTTTCTGCTGTAAGAAAAGGATGCCCCAATCGGATCCCCCCGGCGAGAGTCCCCTGATTGTTTATTACTCGATTGTTACTTATCACCAGATAGTGCGCGTAACCGTTTACAAAAATTCCTCCTCCAACGTCAGCACCTGTTACCGTGAATCCATCTATTCTTGCGTTTGGCTCCCCATCGGATAAACCGAAGCCACCGCTTTGAGGGTCCGCGTTCTTGGCAAGCACGATGATCCCGGGCCCTTCTTCATTGAATAGAGTTACGGGCTCAATTCCACCGAACCCGACTTGTTGCCCCGGAAGGAGATCAACGGCTCCCGATACAATCAATGACTCAATTTTTTGCCTCCACAGCTGGAGTTTTTCTGCCGGAGATTTTATGGCGCTTATTGAAGTTGACCCGGCTCCCCAGCCCTGCAACCGTACGGGTTTCGACATAATGACTAGTTCCTCATACCTTCCGGGAGGCACTAAAATTAGGTCTCCCGGTTGGGCAATATCTATCACTTGTTGAATCGTTCCTCCCGGAGGTACGTTCAAAACAGAACCTGAGATAGGCCCAACGGTTAATGTAATACCCACCGGAGTACTTAGCCCATTGTCTCCCCTGGTAACGATCAACTGGCCGGTGGTGGCTTCCTGAGGGACCACGGCGCTAATAGCATCCGAAGTCCAGGCAGTAATTTGGAGAGGTACGCCGCCTACAGTGACTTCTCCTTCAATGTTTCCAAACCCGTAATCTCTCACGATAGTCTTGGGACGTGACCCTCCTTTTCCATCGTATTCAGGATTGGGTACGGAAACAGCCCCTTCGGAAACTATGGTTATGGACTGGCCGGTTTCC
>JALSTM010000077.1 GCA_026983715.1 Desulfobacterales bacterium | reverse complement strand
ATATTCAAAGAAATCTTCCGTTTTGTATTCACGGAGATACCTTGAGTGAAGTCCTTTGAAAAATAGTTTCCTCTGCGCTTCCGTGATTTCAACTTGAACCCCTTTCCCACGGCGATTTCTATTAACTATATTTTGGCGATGCCTTCCGTTTATTTTTCCCGGCGGATCCGTTGAAACATCAAAACCGGCATTTTGGAGGGATGTGGCAATAGCATCTATTCCTATTTCACACAGCCCACCAATAAAGGTCATCGGTTCATAGCCTTCTGCCCCGTGTATTGCAACAGTTAGAAATGATTCCGTCACGAGTTTCACCGCTTCGGGATGATTGTATTTAGTGCTTGTTATATGCAAAGCCCTGTTCCCAGACCTCTTGATACCGGAAAATACAAAGAGACCTTCCCCCAGCCGATGTACTTCCTTTGCCAGTTCCTCGGTACCCGGCTCTATACCACCTCCATGTAATGCAAGGATAGAAGCAGGGGAAATCAACTCCTCGACAATTACGGAATAATCGATCCCTTCTTCTTCGTTTTTGAAAACCTCTTCAAACGACTGATAGATATCTTCCATCGTGAATCAATTTATTTTCAACAGTCGTTCCAATCTTGTTGACGACTCCTTCCGAGCAAAAACAAAATTCCCGTGGGTCTAAATTATCTATACGTTTTCTCTGCGTCTTGGCGTCTCTGCGGGAAATACGGGTTTTCTCCCGCCCAGGCGCAGAGACGCCAAGTTTTTATTCATCAAGTCCATTTACACACCGAATGATACCGTTTTTCATAAGATCAGCATTGAAATTCAAGAGATAGCCCAGTTTGCAACCGGTCAACTTCAGGTATGTCTGAAGCTGCTTCTTATGCACAGGAAATATATGTTCAACGGATTTGAGTTCTAGGATTACTTTGTCTTCGACCACAATATCTGCTCTGAATCCTTCGTCGAACTGTAAGCCCCGATACTTTATAGAAATCGGTACCTGACGTTTTACCCTCAATCCACGTGATCTCAGTTCATGATACAATGAAACCTCATATACGGTTTCGAGCAGTCCTGGACCAAGCTCTCTATGAACCTTAACTGCTGCATCCACCACAATTGTACCTATTTCATTTTCTTTCATTTTAAATTCTCTGCGTCTCCGCGTCTCTGCGGGATTTTTTTCTTTTCTCCCGCCAAGGCGCAGAGGCGCCAAGAATAATTCTTTAACCTTTCATTCAGCCGTATTATTAGCATAGAACTTTTCCCTGTTCCTGACCCAAAATTCTCTCATGAAGGCTGCAAAAACCCCTAAGAATAACCCAAGAACACCCCCCAAAGCCCATAACAATTTCTTTCTCGGTTTCACGGGAGATGGAGAAGCGTGCGGAGGTACAACAACATCTATGAGGCTGAGCATGGAAAGCTGAGACTTAAGAAGATCAATTTCTTTCTCAGCCGACAATAACTCCCTCTGAAGACCTCCATCACGATAACTTTCCATATCTTGAATTTCCCCTCTCAATCTATCAATCTCCATGCGTCTGGAATCTAGTGTTCTTAACCTGTAGTCATTTAACTTTCCCTCCAAATCCATCAGCCGGCTCTGGATATTCACTAAAATAAGTGGGTATTGTTGAATTGGTATAGCTGTTGTTGTCCGGCTAGTTTTCTTTTTTCTACGAGGATTCCCATCTGTTGCAAATTTGGAATAGTACCCTAAATCCTCCTTTATCCCCTCGATTTGCTTAGCGAGCTCATTTCTGGTATTTTTGACCTTCAATATATTTTTCCTGATTAATTCAGCTTCCTTCTCAAGTTCTTGAACCCTTTTCTTTTTGAGTTCAATAGCCCTTGTCAACTTCTTCTGTTCAAGTTTTAAGCTCTTTTCTTTTGCCCTCTCTTCCATAATCGCGGTTTTAATTCTCTTTCGGCTAAAATCGAGATTTGAATTCAATGGTTTCTCTTCGTCGGCGTCCTTCAATTTTGCGATCATATCATTGAGAAGTGAGGTGCCCTTTTTCGGATCAGGCCAGTAAAAGTAAATTTCAGCGACAGAACTTTTTCGAGGTATTTTCACCTGAATGTTAGGCCCTGGCATTCTTGCTACATTAGGTTCGGTTTCATGCCAGGTAGGGGATTGGGTAAAATAAGATTTGAGCACTTGGGCATCCACGCCTCTTACCGGCTCACTAGCAAAAGTAGACTCCTCCGACCGTTCGGGAGCTCTAAAGTCTGTAATCCCCGATTGAACCTGGGCAGAAATCTTATATAAGGGGGTAGCCGAAAATGAGTAGATTACTGCCGCCGCCAAGCTCAAAAGAAAAACAATGCAGACAATCAACCGATTTCGCCATAAAACCATTAATAGTTCAAAAAGATCGATTTCGTCCTCATAATATCCTAATTTGCTTGTCAAATCAGGCTGATGGTCACCAACTGTCTCTTTTTGTGACCTTGTGACCTTCCGTTTTGCTATTCTTCCACAACTTTTTCCCATTAGCAAAATACTTATTTCCCCCGTAACAGTGCCTATTTTCTGACCCTAGGATGAATCTCCTAGTCATCACCATCATACAGATCCTTGAAGTCCGGTATGATTTAATCAAATAGTTCTGTGCCTTATCTGAAAAACTATTTTTCAGAAACCCACAGAAATTACGCATACATTATATTAGCCAAGTTCTGTTCCTTCACCTTCTAGCCTACCTTTGTTTGTTTCTTTCCCAGAAATCCTTAACAAATGCTAAAAAAATAGCAACAAAAAAGCCCGCAAATGTAGCTAAAGTAAAGATCACCTTTTTTTTTGGCTTGACCGGTTTTCGAGAACTCCTCGGCGGAGTTAATACCTCAATTGGCCGTATTGCATCAAGCTTGGCCTTTAAAGTCACAATTCTATTCTCCAAAGCCTTCTTTTTCATGGGGAGTTCTTTATCTCTTTGGACTTCAAGATCTGCTATATTCATTTTCACGTTATCAATTTCATTCTCTTTCGCGATAACGCTCACATCGTATTGGTTTAACTCCTTTTCTAAATCAGCAATTCGGTTTTCTAGCCTAGTGATGTAAGAGATATTTTGCTGTACGATATTCAGATAAACCAAGAAAGACAACACATCCTTGGATTTGGCCTTGTGGATCGTATTACGATAATGGAGAAGTGCTATGGCATTTTTGTTAACATCCAAATACTGCTTCTCCAATTTATTGATCAATTCGGAGGTGAGTTTCTTATTTTCTTTTAAAGTCCTAAGTTCAGTGTTAAGGATCAAAAGTTTCCGGTTGGCCTTTTTTATCTTGTGCGCCAGCCGTTTACGTTCAATATCAATATGCTTCTTTTCTTGTGATACTTTGTCGATAGCTTGCTCCACTTGTTTTCGAAAGAGTTGTATTTCTTTGTTGATTTTTTCAAAAGAATCGCCACCTACGTATTCCAAAAATCTTCTCAATAGTTTTACGCCAGAATCGGGATTTGGCCAGTATAGAGAAACGTCCACAATTGAGGAACCCCTTTTAATAGTTGACGCAACATTCAGTTTTTCCGCCTGCCCTAGGGTGTCCAGAACACCGAACCAGTTCTGGCGTTTACCAAAGTAGGTTTTTATATCCACCGGGGTCAAAGTTCTCACTGGGTTCCCCCTATCGTCATACCTGGTGATTCCAGGTCGAACCTGGCACGTAATAACGTAGAGTGGGGTAGCCACAACCACATAAAGAATTGCCAAGAGCACAAAAGCGCTAATCAATGTTGCGCAAAACCATTTTTGTCTCCATATAACCATTACAATATCAAATAGATCTATTTCATCTCCAAAGTACCCTTCCGAGGCTGGATGTTGACAAGCACTAACTTGCTCTTTCTTAACTTTCTTCATCTTGTGTAGTGTCTGGTTATCCATCTCCCTCTCCTCACATTGCCGACGTAAATTGCATCAAGCACGTAAAGTCCTCCTCTAAGCACTTATCGCCCCACATAGATTTACCTTTCTCAATGTAATGCAAATTATCATATTTCGCAAATACGACGAACTTTCGAATTAACATCATTTTGCTCCAATTTTAACTAGCGGCGGAAATGTGTTGTTTCTTGCATGCAATAATTTTGTCGTATAGAACTCTAAACACCCGCTTCGTTTAAGGAAACCGATCTGAGCAATTTCCAGATTTAACTGAGCATACCAAGTTCACCTACAATGAGAAATATTGGGGGCCGACCGCAAATGTATCGCTTACGGGGCTCTACATTATTTAAGTCATCGAATCTCAGAGATAAGTTGGGCAAAAGACTTTGCAGTTGAGAATTATTAACCGCTTTTCTATTGCATGAGCCATGTCATAGCTAAGCCTGCAAAAATAAAAACACATAACCTGTATGAAACGAATACACTATATCGCTTTCCATGAAACCATTCTGACGTCAACTGGCTTCAGGCACGCCCCTTAATCCAAAAAAAATGATGGCATAGAACTTGAAGAGACAGAAAGCGAACCGGAATTTATCTTTAACTTGAAAAATAAGGACATTCACCATAGAAATTTTGAGGTTCTGAAACCATGAAAAGAACAGAAAACGATAAAATGGAACTCTCGGTGAACTTTTATTACCAAAAGTTGCATATAATGTTATTAATTTTCGCAATTCTTTTCACCGGAAGCATTTTAGTAACTATACTACCTGCACCCGTGAATGCTGCTGATATAACCTTAACATGGAACAGAAACACTGAACCGGATATTGCAGGTTACAAGATCTTCTATGGAACGCAAAGTCAAACATATTCAAACACAATTACCATATTTGATTCGAGTACCGAACCTGCTCAGTGCACTTATACTATACATGGTCTCGAAGAGGCACAAACATATTATGTAGCATTAAAATCTTTTGATTTGGGAGGAAACGAAAGTCCCTACTCGTCAGAAACCGTCGTTAACATCCTTTCAGATAATTCTGACCCGTACGACGTTTACGGAAATTCTCTAACTAACGGCACAATGGAGAATGGGAGTTCTGAAACACTCGGTTGGTACTTGTATGACGTAGAATCAAAAGGTAAGCCGACTAACCAAAACCCGGGTGAATGGACTGCTGAAGAATCCCATACAGGCACATATTCTTTTAAATTGCATAATGAAACCGGGAGCTACCTAGGGTGCTACGGAGAAGAGGTTCGGTTCGATGCACCATATCCTAAGACACTTCTTTTTGGAGGTTGGTCCAAGGCTCATAACGTACAAAGAGGTGGTTTCTATTGCCTAGATTTCAAGGTGACTTTAGAAGACGGAACAGTTCGTTGGTATTATTACCCCTTGAAGTTTGACACCGGTACTCATGATTGGCAACTAAAACAGATCGTAAAAACATGGAACAAGGGTGTAGTTGCCGTGCAGCCCTACTTGTTGCTTTATAAAACTACCGGTACCGTTTGGTTCGATGACATTTTTGTAATCCCTGAGCCCGATAACTTAATCTATAACTCCACACTTGAAAAAGGAAAATCCTTTGTATCTGGATGGCATTTATATGAGCAAGTAACCCAAGGAAAGCAAGCCAACGTGGACCCGGGGGAATGGGGAACAGATGAATCGCATGAGGGAACACACTCTGTAAAAATACAAAATACTACTGCAACCTATGTTGGATGGTACGGAGAAAAGGTCCGGTTCGACGCACCGTATCCTAAAACGCTTCTTTTTGGAGGTTGGTCCAAGGCTCATAACGTACAAAGAGGTGGTTTCTATTGCCTAGATTTCAAGGTAACCTTTGAAGATGGAACAGTTCGTTGGTATTATTACCCCTTGAAGTTTGACGCCGGTACCCATGATTGGCAACTAAAACAGATCGTAAAAACATGGAACAAGGGTGTAGTTGCCGTGCAACCTTACTTGTTGCTTTATAAAACTACCGGTATCGTTTGGTTCGATGACATTTTTGTGAAGACCCAGTAACATCGAGAACGACCATTAGGTTCACAAAATGAGAAAGCTTTGCATAGCCCTTATTTCAAACTCTTTAATCTCGTGCAAGCTTCGCTCAAAACGTAATCTTCTTTTGCAAAACAAAATCTTGCTAACTTCTCCCCCGATTTGTCGTGGTAAAAGGCACTACCCGGCACGCTCGCAACTCCTATCTCACGCAAAATATATAAGCAACGTTCATTGCTGCTTTTTCCCGGTATTCTTGAAATATCTGCCAAAATATAATATGCCCCTTCGGGAACAAAGGGGTTAAGATTTGCTTCTCTCAAAGAATTACAAACCATATCTCGTTTTCTCTGAAATTGTTGGGAGATATGTTGGTAAAAGTCTTTATCCAAGTCTATCAAGCCTTTAGCTACGCCCATCTGCAGTGGCGAAGGGGCACATACGTATATAAGGTCATTAAAGTAACCAATACTTCTGGACCATTTGGGATCACAAATAGAATATCCGATTCTCCAACCAGTGATGCTAAAAGTCTTTGATAAACCCGATATGGTAATCGTCCTTTCCCTCATCCCGGGAATGGTCGCCGGAGCGATATGTTCCTTCCCGTCATAGAGAAAGTGTTCATAGATTTCATCTGTGAATACAAAAAGATCATAATTGGAAGCAAATTCAGCAATCCGATCAAGTTCCTCTTTACTGAACACCTTTCCTGAAGGATTAGCAGGCGTATTGATGAGTATTCCTCTTGTTTTTCCTGAAACAACTGATTCCAACGATTCATCTGTAAAGGTCCATTCAGGAGGAGAAAGACGAACATAAACCGGTACCGCCCCTGCTGCAACCAAAGTTGTCTTGTGATAGCCGTAATATGGCTCAAACAAGATTACTTCATCTCCTGGATTTAAAAGAGCAAGGCATGCACAGTAAAACGCTCCTGTCGAGCCTGCACTAACGACAATTTCGTTTTCAGGATCGATATCCATCCCGGTATATTTTTTTTGCTTTTCTGCAATAGCTTTTCGAAGCTCCTCCAATCCACTGAAATGGGTATAAGAATTATATCCTCCTTCTATTGCCTTTTGGGCTGCCATCATCACACACTTGGGTACAGCCAAATCACTTATTCCTTGTGATAAATTAATCCCCCCCATTCTATCACATTCAACAGACATATTACGTATTTCGGATTGCCTCACCAATTCGTGTCGGGAACTTAAGTTGAGAGCCATTGCATCCCTTTCTTGTAGAAAGCTCTATGTTTTTATTTTGAATAGAAACTGCGCACAACAGAAATAACATAATCGACTTCTTCATCAGTTATTTCCACATTCATCGGCAAAGAACATACCTCTTTACTTAGCGCCTCAGTTTCAGGGAATCCCCTGTCTTCCAACTGTAAAGCTTTGTGCTTGTAATAGGGCTTCCTGAATTGAATCAATACTTCTACACCATTTGCCTTGAGATAATTAGAAAATTCATCCCCCTGCTTTGATCTAACCACATAATTCTGGTAAACATGATCCCTTCTCGGATCATCATAGTGAGGTAGCATAAGGTCTTCTAAGTCTTTAAGCCCCCTTCTGTAACGCTTGGCAATTTCTTGCCTTCTCTTTATCCATTCAGGTAAATATCTCAGTTTCACGTCAAGAAACGCAGCTTGAAGGTTATCTAGCAGGCAGGTAAATCCATGCCCGTGGTACTCCCCAGTTTCACGATCTTCACCGTTAAACCTCATGCGTCTCGCGAACAGAGCCACATCTGGATCGTTAGTAGTAATAGCTCCTCCATCACCGTAACCACCAAGCATTTTGAATGGATAGAAACTCCAGCATCCGGTAAGCCCCCACGAACCTGCCTTTTTTTTCTTACCCTCTGCTTTTTCATCCAACATGCTTGCTCCCAGACTCTGGCAAGCGTCTTCTATCACCACAAGATTATACTTGTTAGCAAGTTCCATAATTCTTTCCATATCTGCCATGTAGCCATTCAGGTGTACCGGAATAATTGCTTTTGTCTGCTCTGTAATAGCTTCCTCTATCTTGCTGCAATCAATATTGAAGTCCTTTCCCACATCAACAAGAACCGGCTTTGCTCCAACATTCACTACTGCAGATGCTGTCGCAACAAAGGTATGAGAAGGCACGATAACCTCATCTCCCAGACCGACTCCCGCCGCTCTTAGTGACATGTGCAGAGCATCATATCCACTATTTAGCCCCACGGCGTATTTTGTTCCTACGAAGGCCGCCAGATTAGCCTCAAAATCTCTTAAATGCTGCCGGTCAATCAAATCTCCTTTGCTCATTACTTCGAAGTAAGCTTTGTCTATTTCTTCCTTGATCATTCGGTAGTTCCTGGCAGGGTCAACAAATCGAACCTTGTATCCCATATTGATTTAACCTCCGTCTCTTTCATCGATGGAAATTTTCTAGATAGGATTTTATGTTAGCGACAATATTATCAGAATTCGGGTAATATGCTTTTTCAAGCACCGAGCTTGCAGGAGCAGGACAATCCGGAAGAGTTATACGTCTTATTGGCCCCCTGAGATATTGGTATCCTTTTTCTGCGACGATGGCGGCCACTTCTGATGAGAAACCACAGGTTTTCCAGCCCCCATCCAGCACAACTAGAAAACCTGTTTTTTTCAATGAATCAATAATTATTTCGGTATCTATTGGTTTTGCGGAGCGAAGATCAATAACTTCAACATGTATGTTCTCTTCTGCTAGTCTGTTAGCAGCTTCAAGAGCCTGATGGGCCATGAACGATATGGAAACAAGCGTGATATCAGACCCTTCTTTCCGAATAATTCCCTTTCCGATCTCCACAATGTAAATTTCTTCAGGAACAAAATCTTCGATTCCGTAGAGCCATCTATCATCTATAAATACAACAGGATTATCATCCTCTATAGCTGCTATCATTAGCCCTTTTGCGTCGTAAGGAGTCGAAGGCATAACAACCTTGAGGCCCGGAACGTGTGAAAATATCGAGTGAAGGGCTTGGGAATGCTGTGCTGCTTGTTCTCCACCCCTATTTATTATACCCCATATAACTACAGGTACGGATACTCTGCCACCATTCATATAATACCAGTTAGCTGCTTCATTTATTATGGGATCCATGGCGTAGAGCATAAAATCCATTCTAGGATGCACAATAATCGGTCTCATCCCAGCAATTGCTGCCCCCACCCCGGCACCAGTTATGGAATTCTCAGACACTGGGGTGTCTATCACTCGGCCATTTCCAAATTTCTCCAGCAGTCCTCTTGCAGTGTTTCCAACGTACCAGGGACTCTTTACACCCTGTCCCATTAAAAAGACCGAATCATTAACTGCCATCATTTGATGCAATGCTTCATTGATTGCCAGACTGTATTGTAGTTTTCTATTTATAGACATATCGGGTTAATTCCTTTGCTTCAGGATACGGACTGTTTTTCGCAAATTCAATGGACTCTTCAACTTCGTCACTAATCTCTTTCTTAATACCATCAAGTAGTTTTTCACTTAGAAGATTATTCTCCAGCAGATATTTCTCAAATCGTGTTATCGGATCCTTTTTTAACCAACTTTCAACTTCTTCCCTCGGGCGTATGTCGGTATGCGTTCCCTGAATATTGTCGTCAGGGCCCACATGGCCTCTAAAGCGATAAGTTTTACATTCAAGAAACACAGGTCCTTCCCCTTTTCTACAAAACTCAATTGCTTCCTTACCTGCCTCGTACACCTTTAAAACGTCATTTCCATCGACTTTAGAAGACTTAACGGAAAAAGGCTCTGCAATCTTGTAAATGTCTCCATTAACTCTGCATTCTTGTATCGGCATGTGAGTAGAATAAAAATTATTTTCGCAGACAAATACCAATGGTAGTTTTTTTAAAGCCGCAAAATTAAGGCATTCGTAGAGCACTCCTTCACCTGCTGCCCCATCTCCAAAGAAACTCACAGCCACTCTCTTCTCACCGCGCAAATTAGAAGCAAGGGCGGCACCCATGGCGAGAGAAATTGTACCGGCAACAATAGGAGCAGCTCCCATAATTCCCTTTCCAGGGTCAATCAAGTGCATGGAACCTCCCCTACCTCTCGAACACCCTGTTTCCCGGGTAAAAATCTCCGCCAACAAATCCCTCATAGCTCCACCCATAGCTAAAAAGTGTCCATGAGACCGATGAGTACCAAACACGTAATCTTTCTCATTCAAAGACTCACAAATGCCGGCCGCAACAGCCTCTTGCCCAGAATATAAATGACACGGACATATTATTTCACCTTTCAAAATAGGTTTGACCAAGCTTTCTTCGCAAAATCTGATGCGAACCATTGTGCGATATAGATTCGCAAGTAGTTCTCTCGAGTAACCCACTATTATCCTCCAAACGTATTAGACCGGGTTATTGTGAGGGATTATATATTGCCTAATTTCTCGGATCATTTTAATCTCAGGGTTAATCACGGCAAGCAGAGTTAAGAATATTATTTTTAGATCTGTGCGAAAACTTTGTTCTTCAACGTATTTTAGTTGCAATGCAATTTTTGTAGGTCGAATTTGTTCAAGGTAAACCTTATCGGGATCTTTCGCACCTGCCAGCACTGAACCCTCATCACAGTTCCATATGGATGCCCAGTCAGTAATTCCTGGCCTAACCGATAGAATAGCTTTTTCTCTATCCGTAAACATGTCTACAAAACGTTTTACTTCGGGTCTAGGCCCAACGATACTCATGTCTCCCAACAGCACGTTTATCAATTGTGGTAATTCATCAAGCTTACGTTTCCTTAAAAAATGCCCGATTCTAGTAATCCTCGGATCTTCTTCCGACGTAGAACACGGACCTATTTTCTCCGCATCCACGACCATAGTTCTGAACTTATAAATTCTGAAAGTCTTACCATGCCGTCCGACCCTCTCACCCCTGTAAAAAATAGGACCGCCATCTTCCTTTTTAATCCTCCGGGCAATCAAGATCAGCAAGGGGCTCAAAACCAACAGACCTGTAGCAGCACAGACAATGTCAAAACCTCGTTTCATAACTCCTCGTGGATCGGAAAACCATTGCTTGAGTTTGCAGCTCATTATAACGAGTCATTGGGGATTTTGATAAAATCTTCAATGGGGTTTTGATTAGAATACTTCCGCTATTACTTGAGTACCAGACCTGCCTCACCTGCCGTCCTGGATCCCAACACCAAAGATCCAAAAGTTATTAAATCTCTTCAATCAGGGAAGCTCCGATTAGTTCCGATTTTTAGGAGTACAATCAATTAAACAAGTAGGATGATCACAACTTAGAAATCGTTATTCCGGCCGGAGCGAAGCGTAGAATCGGAACCTAGGATTCTTTAATTGGACCCCGGATCAGAGCCTGTCCCTGACTGGATCAGGGGTCCGGTATGACGTGCAAGAGACCATAGGCAAACTAAGTAACTAATCAGAGTTTCCTCAAATAGAAAAGCTCTTCCTTTAGCCCAAGAACACCAATACAATATCACGTCTTTGTGCAGCAATTGGATACTTCAAGTTATCGTTTCTTGGCAATGATGCTCACAGCAAAACAATTATCCGGGCCCCTTGGTCGAAAACTTTCCTCCAGCAGGACCATGAAATTGTAAACACCTTTAATGGGAGCAGCAAACTGGCTCCACCCTCCATAGTATCTTCTAAAAACTATGTCAAACCGGGCATTATACAAGGCCTCTACCTCGCTAGTATAAAGACATAAATTTGTGTATTCCCTCCTCCTTATCCGGCGGTAAATATTCACAAGGTAGTTAGCTCGGCCGGTTTCAAAATTAATCAGCACACCTCCTGGTCTCAGCACTGATATAATCCAGTCAAGCCTCCTGCCGTATTCGGCCAAATTTGGCGAACTATAAAGTACTGTTTTGATGAACACCGCATCATATCGACCGCAATGCTGCCAAGTTTCTTCAGGACTGCAAAAGCGAAATTCAGCTCTGTCTTCCAGTCCAAAACGTTTGGCATTCTTGATTGCAGTCTCATGGGCTTCGGGTGAAATATCAAAACCAGTTAGATACCAACCCAGTTTTTGGACCAAATAGCAGCTTAGTAATCCATCACCATAACCAACTTCAAGAATTTGGCTACCGGGCAACACGAGCTGCTTTATATGTGGAATAGAATGCCGGATAATGCGCTTCCACATTCTGGGTGCACCACCAGCCTTCAACCCCATTTTTAAATTACATGTCGCTTTTTCACCAAGACTCAACCCAGAATCCTTACTCCCAGAAGCTACAGGCACTTTTTGTTTGCATTTTTTTCACACATTTTAAGAGATGATTTCATCACTTATGAAAGGCTTTGTTGTAAGGCTGATTCAAGCTTCCCGCCCAGGATCTCAAAATCGTGATTTTTTTTCACGTAAATAAAGCCGTTGTTCCCCATTTCGCGGCGTTGCTCAGGGGTCATAGAAACAAGCATCTTCACTGCAACTGCAAGTGACTCAGCACTTTCAGCAGGTATGGAAATTCCTGCCCGAGCCTCATCAACAGGGCGATTTTTCGAATTAACGGAATAAATGATTGGACGACCGGCAACCAGATAATCGTAGAGCTTATTAA
Source organism: Desulfobacterales bacterium (assembly GCA_026983715.1). GTDB lineage: Bacteria > Desulfobacterota > Syntrophobacteria > B119-G9 > B119-G9 > B119-G9. The sequence continues at coordinate 57,201 of JALSTM010000077.1, read as the reverse complement.
AACCCATGCCAAATCTATGCACAGGCATATCCAGCGAACTACAAGAAAAGGCATCAGCTTTCTCCATAACTTTCGGAAGTTTCGCCTTCGGGACCCAGCCCCAAAACTCAACGTTTTCGAGTCCCATTTCATTACAAATCTTTTCTAACTTACTTTTCTCTGGTCCATCCCCTACCAAGACAAAACGAATTCCGTCAAACCCTTCATCTTTAAGTATGCGAGCGGCTTCGATAGTGTACTCCAACCCATGAGCCTTAGCAAAACCACCTATGTACATGATGGTAAAAGTCTTGCCAGCTCCCCCGTCGTAAGGTTTTATCCCTTTGTAAATGGAAAAGTCTACGCCATTGGGTAAATATATCACTTTGTCCCTTGATACACCAAAAGCCTCTACATAATCACCCAAATTGGGAAGATTAGTTATGATTCCTTCAGCCTTAACGCACAGGAACTTACTCAAGATTCGAAGCCCCCTGGCAACCAACCCCTTCTCAGAAATTGCGCCTAGATCTATCAAGGATTCAGGCCACAGATCAGTTGGCTCATAAAAAAAGCGACTTCCTTTAAAAAGAGAGAGAAAATAAGCAGCCAGAACACCCAGGAGATGACCGCACGTGCCTATGATAACGTCCGGTTTTTCTCTGCTCTTCACACCGATCAGTAAAGCCCATAGGGAGTAATCAACCATATTCGCAAAACGTCGCCAATCATTCCGAAAATAAGGCCGCGTTTTTACCCAGATGAATCTTATTCCATCGTAGTATTCTGCTTTCCAGCTTTCACCAGGAGCAAGATGTTCTTCTTCGAATGAATAATGGCTGAAGCTGGAAGCAAATATAGTTACTTCGTGCCCTCGTCGCACTAGTTCCTTGCCATAACTGTAGGGACGTATCGCCGGCGTAGTATCTGGAGTACCAGCGTAATGATTAAGTATCCAGACTTTCATATCATTCTATTTAAACCGAGATCCTTGCCAGTTTGGTTACACTTGGGATAGGCCATGCGTTTTGCCATTAAAGTGTCGACCAGCTTCATATATCACTTCAACAATCCTCTCTACATCAGCTTTAGACAATCCATGATGCACGGGCAATGCTAGGATGTTTTTCGCAAGAGATTCAGTGTTTGGAAGAACAACTTTTCCGTACATCCTTTCAAAAATGGGCTGTTGATGCAATCCGCGTGGATAATGAACGTTGGTGGCGACCCCTCTTGCTTCCAAAAATTTTGCAAGTTCAGCTCTAGTACACCGAAAATCTTCAGGTTCTATTACTACGCTGTACTGATGCCACGCATGACAAGCGTTGGGAGTGGTCTTTTGGGGCCGAATCCCTTGTATGCCTGTCAAACCTCTGTTCAGGATTTCCGCATTTTGCCTCCTAATATGCAACATGCTATCTAGTCGTTTTAATTGTTCCCTTCCGATCGCTGCTTCCACATCAGTCATGCGGTAGTTAAAACCCAACATGGTATGGTAATATTTATCCGTTTGACCGTGTGTTCTAAGATATCTGACCCTATTTCCAAGTTCCGAATTGTTTGTGCAGATCATTCCACCTTCACCGACAAACATATTTTTTGAAGGATAAAACGAATAACATACAAACTCGCCAAAAGAACCCACATCTTTCCCTTTAAAAGTCGCACCGTGAGCCTGAGCTGCATCCCAGACGATTTTCAGTCCATATTTATCAGCAAACTTTCTAATTGCTTCGACATCACAAGGATTTCCAAAGAGGTGGACAGGAGAAATAACTTTTGTTCGTGATGTTATCTTCCTCTCAGCATCTCTTAAATCTATCAGAAAAGTCTCAGGATCTATATCACAGAAAACTGGTTTCCCCCCCGACATCGTGACCATGCTCGCCGTAGCAATAAAGGTGAAACTTGGTACCAGCACTTCATCAGAAGGTTTAAGCAGTGTCATGTAAGCGAGATGCAGTGCAGCTGTACCACTAGCGCATGTAACAGCACATTTTGCACCCACTTTTTCCGCAAACTCTTCCTCAAAAGCTCTGCATTCCTTGCCCTGCCGCAGCTTCCCAGATCTAAGCACACGGACTGCAGCTTCAACTTCCGCATCAGTCAGCTTGATTTCCGCCATCAGTATGTTATTTTTCTTATTCATTTTCTACTCTGCGATAATATCTCTCGGATAATTCTCATCAATTCAATCGAGTCTTCGATACGATTACGATCTGGCCTTTTTCTTTCTGATATGACCTTGATAAAATGGGCCATTTGAATATCTAAGACTTTCCTCTTACCATATTTGAGCACTGTCTTTCCAGCTTCGTATCCTCCCCGCGCCCTTTTCATATAAACAAACGAAGGCATTTCAGGTTGTATGGAGCCCATGAAGGTTCCATTTTCACACTGTATCTCAACATACTGGTTAAATGCCGGTGTAATGAGGTCAGCTTGACAAAAGATTTCTACACCGGAAAATCCGAAGCAGCGAATCATAACGAAATCTTCTGCGTCAACCTTCAAAAGGTCTCCCTCGATTATCCGCTCCGGACACTTCAACTCATTCGAAATAACTTCTACATCGTAGAGAGGCCCAAAGTACCAATTGGCAAGATCAATCATGTGAACCAGCATTTCGTTTATGGCACCACCGCCTCGGTTTTTGCTATGCTTCCACGCTCTATGACCACCTCGTCCGCCGAGTCTAAAAAAAGCGCTCAAAGGTTTCCCTAGAATCAGGCTCTCTTCATCTATCCTGTATTTTGAAAACAGTCGGTGACCCTCCTCAAATATTGGTACATAACGGTAAATATAGCCAACCATCACGCTGTGGCCTGTTTTTTCCTCCAGATCCTTCAACTCAAAAGCTTCTTCAAGTTTTACGCACAAAGGTTTCTCGCAAAAGACATCTTTACCATTTTCAAGCGCTTTTTTAATCAAACCAGCGTGCGAAGCCGTCGGTGTACATATTAGAACCGCTAGTACATCGTTAATTTCGAATACCTCCTCCGGATAATCCACACATGCCACTTTGTTTTTCTTGGCCAAAGATCGGGCAAGATCAGGTTGCATATCAGAAAGTATCACATCGACATTTGGATATGCCATAAGGCTTGCAAGATGTTTCTCTGCCTGTTTACCACAACCAATCAAAGCAACTCTAATCTTTTTCATTCAGGTACTTCCTCCAGTTTTTAGCCATATTGAACTCCCTCAATTTGTCCGGTAGGGAAGAAATTTTACCAGGTATTCCTTTGACAAAACTCATGGAGGGGATGTCTTTTGTTACCACTGCACCTGCAGCGACAAAAGAACCTTTTCCTACTGTTACTCCCGGCAAAACTACCACACCGGCACCCAGTGTTACTCCGTCCTCAATTACTGGTCCTTCAGGTCGATATTGATCTCTCATCTTTTGAGGATATCGATCGTTGGTAAGGATCACACCCGGTCCAAAGAATACACGAGAGCCAATAGTTACATGGGTGGGTATGTAACAATTTGATTCTACTTTCACAAAGTCACCTATTGTCACGTGCCCATCAATAACTGTATTAGTACCCACTACAATATGATTGCCGAAAACAGTTTTCTCCCTAATTAGAACGTTGTGCCCCGTTTGAAAATCGTCCCCTGCAATTACGTCAGCATAAATAATTGTGCCGGTACGAATACACGCTCCATTACCGACTCTAAACGGAGAACAACCTTCTTTATAACGCAGCCCTAACACCACACCATGTTGGAATAGGCAATTTTTCCCTGATTCTACATAATGTTCCTCCGACATTTTATACTCACCTCCCAAATATTCTCCACCACGCATTCATGTCTTTTTGAAACTCTCAATTTTTGAAGTAATCGTTGCGATAACTCAAATTGTGTTACCTCCTTTCTCTGTTATCTGCCAACCATATCATTTCGATTTCAAAGCTCTATGTTAATTGATCGAGCAATGTTCTATAGGCCGCTATGAATTTCTTACTCTCATTTTCCCAATTGTACCGTTTTGTCACTGCTTCGAGCCCGTTTTTCCCCATCCTGTTAAGTTCCTCCGGATGGGTTAGTAAAAACAGAATGGCGTCTGCAACCAAACGCGAGTTGGTCGTATCAACCACTAGTCCGCACTTTTCCTTTACAAGAATTGTCCCTATTTCGCCAAATTCAGGGCCAATGACTGGGATGCCGCAGCTCATATACGTATATATTTTACGTGCGTTTCCTTTCGATAATCGATACCTTGGGTTCGGCTGATAAAGCGCCATACCTATTTGTGATGCTCGAATATACTGAATCATCTGTTCATATGGTAACCATCCAAGAACTTGAACGTGACTGCTCAGTTCATATTTTTTAACGGTGTGATCAAACTGCTCTTTTTGCTTCTGATCGGAAAAATCACCCAGAATCACAAGGTTTACAGCCGGAATTTCATTTCTGACCAGATTCAGAGACTCTAACAGCACATTCCAACCCTTGGCTATCTCTATTCCTCCCACATAAATCAATGTCTTATCCCCGAGCACCTTGCGCAGATTCGTGGGAATTTCTTTCGTGCCACTAAAAGCGTTTTGGTTTAATATTGGATAATTTGCAATGGATGTGACATTAGGAGTATATCGTCGGTAGTGTTGTAACAGAGTATCTCCAGCAGTATCGATTACAAAGATGTGATCTACGTGCCTGAGAAAAATCTTTTCTATTCCCATGGCAATAATTTTGCCCAAAGGCTTCAAAGGAGGAACCATCATTTCTGTTATTCTGAAACTATCAAAATCATAATCGTCGTAAACAACTTTTGCTTTTTTAATCTTTCCCAGAAAAACAGCCATAGGCAACAAACCAAGATGAGTGCAGTGAATAACATTGAAAGAATGGCGAAGTACTTTTTTTACCATTAAGAACCATAAAAGGGGCATACAAAATATTAAAAAAGGTTTCCCTTTGGGAGCAGGGAGACAAATCTGCTCAACTCGGCAGCCGATTTTCTCACTTTCCACAGCCCCCTTTCTTCGTTGCCAGCATAAAACATCCGTAGTTATCCCCAGTTTCGTCAAACTGCTGATTTGACACAACAATCTTGGAATTGGCCTAGGCGCATTTGACAGTATCAAAACCTTACTATTTTTCATCCGTATTGCTTTTAACCGGAGATCTCAATTTCCAAGTCGGCATACTATAAATGATTAGTGTAGCAACATACACCGGAAACCAAAATAGGCTAGTGTTATATTGGTGCCAACTTGCCCCTAACGTAGCGATAACCGCAATTCCTAGCAATCCCAACGCTGTTTCTATTTCAAAGCGATTCTTTTCGCCAAGTTGTTTTCTTATATTGCAAGCCCTTTTCATCAGTGCGTAAAAAAAACCAACAAAACAAGTTGTTCCCAGTATCCCTACTGATGCGAGAAGATCAAATGGAGGCATGACCACAGGCCCCAAACTCTCATATGGGCTCAGCCAGTAATGCGACTGGTTAACCCCCGTACCGAACACAGGATTCTCAACTGCCACTTTAAGAGCTATTATTGTTCCCCTAATATATCTTGCGATCCCACCAAGTTCGACATCTAATTCAAGAATTTCCCTGGCATGGTGTAGGGTATGAAACCGTTTAGCCAAATATCCTCCTAAACTGACTCCAAATTTTATTTTCAGAATATAAGCGAAAAAAAGTCCACCTGTTAGACCCATAAGGAGCATCATTATAATCCTTTTGCGCAACCGAGTTCCCGAAATTCCAATTACAAGAATTGCCATGATTACGAACCCTAAATATGCGCTGGTGGAGAGAGATAAAAGTATTCCTACCAGAAGGGCCGAAAAAATAGTTCTCCTCATCCACCGATGTCGGAATATCGGAGGATCCCATTGAAAACTCATTAATGTGGTAAAAAAAGCCACATCGAGATATTCTCCGAATTGACGAGGTTCTTCAAATATGGAGACTGCCCGACTCAGACCGCCCAAATACATTTCATAGCCGCTTTCAGATTTTGTATACATAACGTGAGTTAATCTTGGATAGAGATCAACACGAAATAGCCAATGGGATATTGCCTGGATTATTCCAAACATCGCCACTACCCACGCTACAACAAGATACCATTGCAATATTGAACGAACTACCGAAGCCTGGCAACGTAAGCTTGCAATCACCACAAATGCCAAAGAAAAAAGCACATATTGAGGCCACGCGGTGAGAAAATCTAAAAGTTGTTTACTATTCTCAGATAGTGCAGGACGTATTCCCGAAAGCATTAGAAAAAAATTAAACAGAAAAAGGAATAGCAGGACTTCGTCCCGAGGTATTTTAACCTTTTTCCCCATTGCCACTGAAACAAAAAAAACAAGAAGCAGTACGCTCAGCACAACCCAGTCCCAAGTGATCGCCCTTGTTTCGAAATTCAAGAATGGAAAGGCGGATAAAGGCAAACTGGCTGCAAGCATATAAAGGAAATAATGAGGCCTTATTTTAAGCACAATCTTTCACGCTTCCGGTTATGTGAAATTGATCTTAAAAAACTTATCACCATGGGAATAATATCACCTTGGATAGGCAAAAACCTTTGAGAGACACTCAGAGTGAATTATGACTTAGGTCAGATCATCAACCCAAAAGTTTCTTCCGCTGATCCGGACAACTTGATACCCAGTTTCTGAAAAGTACCCATAAGTCGATTATCCAGAGATTTAGAAAAGGATAAAGTGCAAACAATTTTTGCATTACTTAGCAACCACCGAGCTGTTAAGAGAGAAGTGGACCCCCCCGCCACAACGAACCTGAGGTTGTCGCTACCATAAAGATACAGAAGTTCCACAGGTACCGAACTCGGCAACACCTGCACGTGTTTATTGTCCCAGTTTGCAAGAAATTCTTGCGCAACATCGCGTGGGTGACACTTGATTCCGATCGTCAGATGATGTTTGGAAGCCTGATACACAAACTTATCGACAATAGATACAAGATTTGAAATTCCACCCACCAAAGTCGAACGAGGCAACAGAAGTAGACCATCAATTGATCGTAAGGTCACTTGATTAAGCCCCATGGTTGACAAATATTCGGCAGGCCATTTTGCTTTTCTCAGACACAATATTTTTCTCCTGTCAATGCCTTTTAAGACCCTAGTTCTCAACTCAGGTCTCGCAAATCGAGGATAAATTAACCTGGCTTCATCAGTCCATTTCGAGGTACCATGAATGTTGATATGTTCCCACCAGGTTCCGTAAAAAATCTTTTCAACATTCTCTTTCCATGCCTTTCTTTCGGAGAAGCGGGCAGCGCTATATGCGGCGGAACCGTCTTCGATATAAATTCCCTTGCTTTCTCGATTAGAACTCTTGGCAAAATACAAGGCCCCTTGCGATTCGGGACTTCCGTCTGAGCCCACATAAACTTTATTGACCCTCTCTTTCATCACCATTTTCGTCAATTTAACCGTATTCATTTTCAGTATCAATCTTCTCAATCCTTCATTAACCACACCATGTAATCCACGAATAACAGAGATCTTGGTAAATGGAGACCCTTGCCAATTGGAAAGAAGCGATGTCAATACTTGTGCATGTGAAAAACTCGGGCGAATCACTAGGTGGTTGTAATCATTGGTGCATTCTTGAAGAGCTACCGCACACGATAACAATACATGATAGGGTGTAAATGCAAGGAAAAAATTGTGCACTTCTTCTCCGTATACCTATCTGCCTCTTCTGTTTAATATTCTTTTGCTCATCTGCTTATATCTGATAAAAATCGAAGTAACGTTTCCCAGAATTCTACACATGAAACCATTTCATTATTAATACAATGATTTCCTTACCTTCGAAAATTTTTTATCATAAGCGCAGGTATTTATTCTCAAAGCGTTGAAGAGCATAGCCTAATAGATAGCAAAACGAGATATTCAAGCTCAAATATACAATTAAGAGCGCCATCTGAATAGACACATCATGCCCTTTAAATACATTAGGGTAATCTACTACGTACCGTATGATTGGAAAGTAGACTATCTGAACTAGAAAAATTTGCCAGGAAAGTCGCCCACATTTAGCTACAAATCTGCTCGTGATGTTTTTTTCTTCTTTTGGCAAAATATTTAATAGGGTCAACACGAGGGCGGCTGTATAAAAAGAAGCTAAAAGATTTTCATAATTGTTCATACCACCTCTAAAATAAGAAAATTCAGTATTCCCAAAACTTACAAGATAAACAATACTGAAGGTAGATAACAAAAGTAGCCATATATTATTTTTTGAAAAAAGATCCATATGATCATGCAACCAGAAACCGAGTACCATCATAAATAAAAAGCGGGTACATATGTATTCGTATGTTGCTTCATCTACTATAGAAAGGCTTCCAAAGCCCAATTGAAAGGCCAAGTCGACTAAAAAAATTCCAATCAGTGCCAGTTTCTTGTTTTTTTCATAAAGCGATAAAAGTATTGGTGCAATAATGACTAATTGAATAATTACGGATATGTAGTAATTACCTGGACCTCTGTACGGGAGTCTTCCAAAAAGCAACATTGGGCCAAAATACATCACATCATCTTTTAAAAAACTCTTCATCCCAATGCCGATGACTAAAGAAAGCACCCAAATTAACGATAGTGGTAGCACTATTCTACTAAATCTATTACTGAGATACCTCCGCCAATCAAAATCCCTTGTGTATTTACTTGAGTACCGCATTAAAAGTAATCTGCTATTGAAACCGAAGACCACGATAAAAACAGGCACCGCCTGCTGGATGTGCAATGCAGCATGTGTCGACATTTTGATCTTAGCAGGAATGCTATGCAGTATAATCACCCCTATGATGGCAATACCTTTGATAATATCAATCTGAGCGATCCGGCTAGGCTTTATGTTTATTGTTTCAGCGTTGGTATTTGTGTTCATTCGAAGAACTCGATAAGCATATCTGCTACACGATGGTAAGCAATCTCCTGCGCTTCCCGCGTCATGCCGCCGATGTGTGGAGTGATGAGGACGTTACCACCGCGTTTGGCCAGATCGAATATCGGACTTCCCCACTTATGCTTGAGTTCATCGGCAAGCACATCAGTGGCCAACATAGCTTTTGGATTGGTTTCCAGAAACTCGACCATGGCCGGCTCGTCGATAATCTCACCGCGGGAGGTGTTGACTATAAGCACATCTGGCTTGGCTAAATACAGCAACTGTTTCCCGAATAAGCCGATGTTCTCAGGGGTTGCATGGATGTGTATGGAGATGATGTCAGAGCGTCGCACCAGATCTTGCAGATCCACCAAAGCATACGGGCATTGTTTCTCTGTGTAAGCTGGATCACAGACCAACACTTTCGCACCGAGTGCCTGGACATAGCGAGCATACATTTTCCCCAGACGTCCCCAGCCGATTACTCCTACAGTTAAATAGTCAAACTGTCGGCCTATGAACTTTTCATAGTCCCAGTTTCCATTTAGAACATCCTCAAAAGCCCAAGGTATCCGACGCAACGCGGACAATGTTAATGCCAGAGCATGTTCTGCCGTAGAGCTAATTTTTTCAATTGTTTCGATTTCTCTGGTAAGAGAAATGACTTTGACACCTCGTCGCCGAGCCTCCTCCATGTCAATATGTATGAGCCCGGTGGAGGCTGTAGCAATGGTTTTAAGGTTCTTGGCCAAACTCATAAAGTGCCTATCAATCGGTACCTTTGATTTGTTAGGATTTGTGAAAACGGAGTCAATAGCAGGCAAGGTTTCTCTAATATCGTCAAAAACAGGATCGGGGTACTCAATTAAATCAAAACAAGAGGCTAACTTATGCCTAAGTCCCTTTATGTGGGCTATAGGTGTGATGACAAGAAGCTTATACATTTTACTCATCGAATCTCCTAACAGTCAATACACGGACAACTATCTCACTATGGCACGCGAGCGAGCCTGTTAATATTCGGGGACATCCCGTTCATCATAAACTGCCGCATGGGGCAGTATTCCCATAAAATTATTTTATCTTTGTCAGAATACGGTAACTTCCAGTAACATGTGAAACTACCATTTTCAGAAATGATCCTTGATTCGCGATTGGCTGTGAACATATAAGCACCAGGCTTAAGTATGCGATAGAAAAAGTCAATGTAACTTTCAGCTACATTCTGTGGCATTTCTGCGAAAGATTCTATGTTCAGAGCTAAGTCGATACTGTTGTTAGGAATTCTTCCTATTTGCGACGGGGTCAAAAAAATAAAATTCTTGTCTCCACGAAGTGGTTGTTCTAAGACACCGTTTTCCACATCATTTGGCATATAAATGTGCGCACCCGGAACGTGCTTTAATGTTTCAAACGATGATACTAAGAGCATTTCAGGAAGATCTACAACGTAGTAACTGAGTTTTGAAAAGCGGAAAGCTGTAATGATAAGAAAGTTAGCTGCTCCTGCACCTACTTCCAGAAAGAAATTTCTTCGATCATTATCGAAGGCGCAGTTGGAAAATACTTTATGAGCAAAATAAACTGTTTTTAAAGAATTATAGCTTATACGTACTGGGTGAACTCTTGAAACCGGCCCCAGGTAATCATCAATTTTGATGCCGTTTTTTCGCAAAAAAGCATACACTTTATATGTACGCCAATCTAATTGCCTCCCCAACCTATTACTCCTGGCTGCGCTCAGAAGCCGGCGCCAAATAGAGTCAATTATGTGGACGGCAAGCCCGAATGTGAGCTCAGTGGCATCTCTAAACTTAGGGAAAACTGATGGGCTATCAAGGAAACTATAGCCCCGGCAATTTTTTTGAATGAACTTATTTACCTCCTTGAATTCACCAGGCTCTATGGTGAAGTCACGGATAAACTCCGACCAAAGAGAAGAATAATGACCATCTTCACGGTATTGGGATACGAAACTCGCAAATGCTTTCCAGCGTTTGTATTGAATATCCATTTTTCAATTATCCACCTGCAATTTTCTTTCTCTTTTCAATAATGATCTCAGCAAGAGCAAAGTCAAATTCGTTATCAATATTGATTGATTCTTCTTCGGGAACTACTAGTGCGTACGATTCTTTTGACCCGTAGCGCGTTTTAGTAGTCATTAAATAATCACGTCGCAACGCGTAAATAGATCCGCATCTGATATATGCTGGCGGTGTTAGATCCTGTCTGCGGGCCTCCAAAGGTTCTGGTACGCAAAAATTTACCAAACGGCCTTTATCATCCAGTTTTTTAATTCTCGCCGGATGATAATCCCAAACGCGGGTCACCGCTATAACTGAATCAGCTCCCGTCTCATCCAACTTTTCCAATGCCTTGTCAATCTGCAATGACGTTTTGAAAGGGTTTGTAGCCATAAGTTCAATTACATAATCAAATTTTTCACCACGTTCATGCTCAACGAAATCAACAGCATGGCAAAGGGCATCCGCCGAGGAAGCTGTATCTGAGGCAAGTTCTACTGGTCTCAGGAATGGTACTCGTGCTCCAAGATCTGAGCAAATATCTGCAATTTCCTGATCTTCCGTGGACACGATGTAGTCGTCAAGGTAGGAAGAGGATAAGGCAGCCTCAATAGTGTAAGCGATGAGCGGTTTACCCGCAAGGGGACGTATGTTCTTTTTTGGAACAGATTTTGAGCCACCCCGCGCCAATGTTATACCCAAAACTTTTTTTCCGTTTATCATCTTGCCTCCTTGATACGGATAATCCCAACCTTGGGACCAACAAAATCACGTGATCTGATAAACTGTGGCTTCGTAGCTGTTCCGTATCCATATTGAGCCACAAGTATAGGCGTTTTTTCTGCTCTAGGAGCGTAATCCGCCATAAGTTGCTTGTAAGTATCTCCCTTTTTTACCCATAAATTATTATACTCTTCCCTGGCAAAAAAGACGGAATCATACATCCCTCTATAATACTGAACTACCAAATCATGGACCATATCTACATTCAAACCCTCAAGCTTTGGGTTAAGATACACGATGCAATTTGGGAAGAAACCATCTAAATGCGCACAATTCATCATTTTTGCCAATATGTCCACAAAAGTCAGATGATCTTCACTATCTAGTCTAGGTACTGCTATAACATCATAATCCGATAGCATTTCTGGAACACGGGTATTAACTAGGACTTTTGATTTCTGAAATTTCTTTGAAACCTGTTGAATAATAGGAACATACCGATCGTGAACATCTCGGTTATGCCCTAACAAGCAGAAGAGGATTGGTTCATTTTCGGGCTTCAAATATTCAGGATATTCATTGCCATTGATCATGGTACTGCGGACAAGCAAATCAGAAATGACTTCTGCTCTCTTGAGGTCAGAGTAATGATTAATACCATGGTGATGATAAACAGCCGCATCTGGTTCATAAGCGATGTACTTGCCCATAGAAATAATTTTTTGAGCCCACAAACGATCTTCTATGTGAGAAACATCTGGATCAAAGGGTACCTGCTCCCAAATCTCACGGCGAATTATACTATTTGCGTTATGAAAAAACGTGTCTTTTTTCTGGATTTTTGCCTCAATACCAAAAATGTTCAGTAAATCTCGCTTATCCAGCGGGTGTGAAGAGGGCAACGGAAGTTGTCTGCCATATGCAGCTGCCACTTTTTCGTTTTTCATAACTTTTATGAAGCTAGCAAGCCAATTCTCATCCACCGGTACACAGTGAGCTGAAAGCACAACTATCAGTTCACCTCTACCGGCCTCAATACCAACATTGATGGCTTTCCCCGGCTTAAAGTCCTTCAAATCAACTACTGAATCTTTTGGTCGATAATTGCGAAAGATTGAAACGGTGCTATCCGTACTCCCACTGTCTACGAGGACAACCTCTAAATCCTGGAACGTCTGGCGGTTTATCTGTTCAAGCGTCTTCCCTATCCAGAACTCTTCATTTTTGGCGCGCACAACTATAGTAACCTTGGGGTTTCTTCTCGACATGTGGTTCTACCTCCCACTCCATCTACCCCGATAGATTTCACGCTGTTCTTTTTCTTCAGGTTGAAATTCGAGACCTAAGTCATGTGACATGAGCTCATAACGAGCTGCAGCATCTGCAATAGCTTTAAACTCATCAGGCAACAGGGCGAAACGATTATCCCTGCCCGGGAGGTTTTTATCAATGGTGAAGTGTTTCTCGATGCAGTCAACTCCCAGTGCAATAGCGAACAGAGCACTCAAATTATCGGGAGTATGATCGGAAAAACCCACCCGAGAATGTTTCTCTTTTAGTCTTTTGATCCTCGGGAGATTAACTTTATCATCAGGGCACGGGTAGATAGAAACACAATGAAGTAACGTTAACTCGCAGTCTAAAGATCTAAGTATATCAATCGCTTGGTCTAATTCTTCTTCAGTACTAGCACCGGTTGAAAGGTAAACCTTTTTGAACAATTTCCCGGCTCCTTCCAAAAGAGGAATATTTGCGACCTCTGGAGAGGGAATCTTTATGGCTTCGTCTGATACACGGGCCATATCTTCTAAATCTTCCGGATTAAAAACACTGGTCAGAAAATTAACACCATGTTCTTCACAAGTTCTCTTAACTTTAAAAAAATCACTCGTCGTTAGCTCAGCGGCTTTATAAATATCTCTACGTCCATCCTCGTCCCATGGACCAGGCTTGAGATTTTTTACTCTCCATGTTTGAAACTTAGCATATGTAGCACCCGCTTCAGCCGCTGCTCTTACCATCTTCTTTAACAGTTGGAAATCCCCCATATGATTCCAACCTATTTCCGCTATAAGCTCCATCCTTTCTCCTCCTTTGTATACACGCTTTCCGAGATAGTACTTAAAAATGTGAACCTACCACCTATATGCAAGAACTTTCAATAAGGTCTTGAACGCAAATATTTCCAGGACCATTGCAACCACTTCGGTGGCGGAAATCGATTCAACAGATGAAACATAATGTTTCCGATTCCCTTCATGTCAAACTCCCGAAGCCTTTCGACGTCCAACAATCTTGTTTCAAAAAGGTAATCCACATCTTTTTTTGAAATTCCTTTACAGAATACTTCCCTAATGAGGCTGCTAGTAGGTAAATCAAAATTCTCATTACTTCTCATTAGTCTTTCAGGATTTAATGGTAACGCAGGATTAAACTGGCCATAACCCCACGTGGGCTCACCGCTTATCGGGTCAAAATAAACATCTTGAGCAGGTGCTTTTATACTTTTGGAGGTCAAGAACGAACCTCCCCCCACAACTTCAGATTTCCGTATTACAAACTTACCACCTGTCCATGTTAGCGCATCCTCAAAAGTCAAGCGAAAATCAGCAAATCTAAGTTCAAACGGTATCCCGAGTTTTTCACATAGATCCCGATAACTATAAGGCAAATTCTTAACGAAAGCTTCTACTACAATTCCATATATTCCCTTAATTTTTAGAAGCCACAGTTGGGGTAAAAAATACTGCACCAAGTAACGAAGTACATTGAAGCGTGTAAGAGCCCATCTGGGACGTCCGTAACGTCGGTGGAAATTGTCCATTGATTTTAGGACCTGAAGCGGATGGCGGATTAGGACGATACCATCAGCAAGACCAGACCGAACTCGTGACAGGGTGAGTTCAACATGTTGAAAGGCACGATCAGATGCCCAGTGAACCTTGTCAAACAGGATATAAGAAATGCACGTAAAATCTTTTGCTGGGCCACCTTTTTCATAAATTAGGTCCTTTATATTGAATAACCAGTGAGATCTTTCAGCCGATCGTTTCGTTTCTATTAAATGATTGAGATACTTTCTCGTCGATCTATGATTAATAGCAACTATATTTGTATGATTATGAAGTAATGCGCAAAAAAGGTTAGTTGCACCTCTAGGAGTACCATAAACATAGATGTGTTTGTAGCTTCTTGGATCTATTCCCACCGTTTCCATACACTTAACACATTTCTTTCCTGTGAAGTTCTCAACAAAAAACCGTCAGTCCGAAGCTTCAGTCTTTTTTCAGAAGTTGCCATTTTAGTTACGTATGGCTTCAGTCATCTTTTTCTACTGCCGATAAATGCCTTGACATAGGTTACAGTTGCTGTCCAGGCAACTATCATATCTCGAAACTCAATAATCGGATTATACCAAAAAATAAAACACAAGGCTCCGAACAAGGTGATAATCAACCCCACCGTCATACCAATTGCCGCCCCGAGTATTCCCCCACTGATTCCTCCCACTACGATTGAGACCAACAGTAACACAGCTCTAAACATGCTCATGTACATTCTCCAGAGGGGTTTCCCGGTACTCAAAAAATACACCCTAACAAAGCTCAACATTGCCCCTGCTATAAACCCCGGAAGCAAGACGATCAATATTCTTGTGACGCCATTGAATTTTGAACCATACAACAAAGGAACCGCATATGGTGCAATTACAACAACAGCAACTGCTGTGAGGGTGGATAGAATCAGACCGACCTGTATCACTTGAATAAATGCGCGACCAGCTTCTTTCTCATCCATTCGCGCTAGTCTCGGAAGCATTGGTCTCGCTATAGCGGTACTTGGAAATAATACAAAGCCACCAAGCGCTATTGCTACGGCAAATAAGCCAAGACTTGCCGATTCGATAAACATTCCGAGTATTAAGAAGATGATATTTCCCTCCATCTGTTCGAGAAACTGTCCAAGGAAGGCCGACAGGGCATATCCGAACATACGACGTATTATTGCGAAATTTCGGCTAACAGTAAATTTTATATCACGCCTAACAAAAAATAGAACGTAAAATGCAGTTAAACAATGAGCTATAACTAAGCTTGTTAACGCACCAAAAATGTGCCACTTTACCAGCCATACTAGCGCCAAATAACCTAGTATTAGAACGGTACGGAGGAGGATCTCCACACCATTTCGTTCCGTAATCCGATACAGTCCCTGCAGTATTGCACTTCCGAGCCTCACAAACAGCATAAAAGGCACAAGGAAACTAAGAAGCACAAAATAAGAGCCTTTCAAGACTCCTTTGAAATAGAGCTTATTTAAAAGGGGACTCGAAATCCAGAGCCCTATGGCGATAATACTTCCACATACTATAGCATAAAAGAATAGTGTCGCAGTTATCTGAGGTCGATTTTGTGGTTCGCGAGAAACGTAGTAGACTGCGGCAGTTGGTAGTCCCACACATGTTAAAGCCACAAGGAAAGATGGAATAGCCCGGAGTATACTGTATACTCCCAGTCCTTCAGGTCCAAGTAATCGGCCGAGCACAACAGATCCAGCCAAACCCAATATGCGAACAATGAATGTTGCACCCGCCGTATTAACAACTTTACGCGCAAAGTCCACTTAACCAACTATCCGGTTGATCACTATCAATCAAAAGAGACCATTCATTAGTATGGCATGACAAGATTTACAAATTGCTTACCCGTACCGGGGACTACCTTCATCAGAGTATAACCATTTATCAATTGCTAAAATTACCACTTAATCCCTCTAAAAATAACGTCAGTTCTAACGTTCTCCTTGTACTGCTCAACTATTTGGAACATTTCTAGTAAAACTTTTTTGGTGAGATAGTGAGGCTTAACTCCGATTTCTATTAAACCTTGATACGTCGGATTATAGTAATGATCTTCAGCTTCTTTACGGGGGTTATCGATATGGTTGACCCGGACATTATACCCAAGAGATCTGCCCACGTTACAAACTTTTTCAGCCAATTCATTAACTGAAAAAGTTTCCATAATTTGGTTAAAAATGCGAAGTTCACCAGGTTGAGCCGGAGTTATTTCTGACATGTGGACACACTGTAGCGTATCATTGATGTTCAGATAACCACGAGTCTGTCCTCCCTTTCCATAGACAGTTAAAGGATAATCCACCACAGCCTGCACGATGAAACGATTAAGTATTGTACCGAAAATTTCATCATAGTTGAAAAGGGTGCGTAAACGCGGATCTAGTTTTGATTCCTCCGTCTCTATTCCGTAAACCGGACCTTGCATAAGGTCAGTAACACGCAGATTCCACATTCTTACACCAAACCAAAGAAGATCTGTATCCATTATTTTAGTGGTATGATAAAGCGAACTGGCCTGGCGAGGAAAAAGGAACCTATCCTTGCGACCTTTGTGCTCAATTTCAATCCACCCTTCTTCTATGTCAATGTTTGGCGTTCCGTACTCTCCCATGGTGCCTAGCTTTATGATATGAGTATCAGAAGAATAATCGCGAACAGCAAACATAAGGTTGTTAGTTACCAAGAGATTATTTTTGATAGTTATATTTGCATACTTGTAATTAATAAGGGAATAGGGAGCAGAGGGTTGTTCGGCATAGTGAATGACAGTCTCCGGCACCCCGGTAAACTCGGGGTTGACAGCCCAATTGTAAACTATGGTACCATCAAATAGTGCCCGCATAAGTTCAGGATCGGTAAGGTCACCGATCACCACTTTTATCTCTTTTCCTGTGAGATCATACCAGATTTTGGCACGCTGAATCAAAGTCGGCACCGGGTAAAGCATGCCCACGTCAAGTTCCGTACAAGCATTTCTCCGGAAATAGTTATCTACAACTGTTACTTTATAATCTCGGTTAGAGAAATACATGGCAGTGGGCCAACCGAGATAGCCATCACCGCCAAGTATAAGTATGTGTTTTTTCATAAAACCACCTCTGAGTAGACGGGAACCACTCCTAGTAGCTCTCAAGAATACTTCATTGACCCTCTTTTTCGTTCGGCCAATAACGTCTTGCAGGATGACGATAAGTGTACAAATCTTCCTCTAAGAGTTTGTTTTCTACGAGAAAGTGTCGAAGTTCGTCGGCTGAAAGAGGCTTTTCAATTGCGGAATTATAAGGATTTGTTACATGGGTAGAAAGAGTAGTAGGATATGAATAATCTATTTTGCGGTAAAGACCTGTGAATGCGGGTAAAACCACGAAGTAACGCTCTAGTTCCACTGCTCTTCTTGTTTCTTCATGGTTCATGAGTTCCTCGTACATTTTTTCGCCCGCTTTTACACCGATCAGCTTTATTTCTATCTCGTCCGGGTGATACCCATAAACCGGAGCCAATTCCTCTATCATGACCTTAGCAAGGTCCTGTATTCGCATCACTGGCATTTTGGTGATAAAAACCTCTCCACCTCTTGCAAGAAAGGTTGATTCAATAACCAACCTCACTGCCTCTTGCACGCTCATTATAAACCGCGTCATCGATGGATCCGTTAGAGTTACAGGGCCACCTCGTCGAATTTGCTCACGGAAAATAGGTATCACTGAACCTCGGGAACCCAACACATTTCCAAACCGGGTTGAAGCAAATATTTGACGCCCATCTCGCAGATTACCGTTAGCTGCAGTCATAAGACGCTCACCCATAAGCTTGGAAGTTCCCATGACGTTTGTTGGGTTTACCGCTTTATCTGAGCTTGTAAAAATTACCCGTTCAACTTTGTTTTCTAAGGCCGCATAAATGATATTGTTGACACCAAGGATATTAGTTTGTACCGCTTCGAAAGGTGAACGTTCACACATGATAACGTGTTTAAATGCAGCAGTATGAAAGACTATATGCATGTGTTGCATTTTGCGGCAAAGTTTGTCACGGTCTCTGATGTCGGCTAAAAAGAAAGAACTATTACTATAACTTGAAAGACGTTCTTCAAGAATAAAAAGTTCGGTTTCATTATTATCAAGAGCAACAAGTTCGCTGACGCCGTAGTTTTCCAACAACTGACGGACAAGCTCACGACCAACAGTTCCGCAAGCTCCTGTAACAAGAACACGTTTGTCTTTGAAGTAAGATCTCATGACGTTATAAAGACGATCTTTTTTACACCTCGATAATTACCTTATATGTTGAGGACCCTCCGATTAAATCTTCAGATAGCCATATGGCCTTTTGTACGTAATGCCAGCCCCCTTGATTCAATCAGGGGCAGGCTTCTACCACGCATCCAGCCGGAGAGTGGTAGATTCTGGCCTTACGTTTCGCTCCTACCTGAATCACGGTTTTGAATTGTTCTTGTCCTACTTGTTTTAATTAATTCTTGGTGTTATAAGCCCCAACTTATCAGTGTCTTTTTAATTTATCCACGATTCTACCAAAAACACTAATAACTACAAGTTTGAAATTAAACCCTTGGTTTTGCACACTGCTCAGAATGTCAAGTTTGATTGTTAGAATACTTCCCTATAAACATGTAACGCTTTAGCGTGTCTTAATCCTGACAGTATCGCAAAAAATCTCCTGTTTTGTCATTGCGAGCGAAGCGAAGCAATCTCAATGATTATGGGGGCAAGACCGGGGTAAGAATTGATGGATTAAGGAGTAAACCAGAAGCTGATTCATCCCTAATCCTCAATCTCTTGCTGATGAGATTGCCGCGTCTCCCACACCCACTTTAAACCATACATCTTGAAATTAAGCCGAAAACATTGTCATAAAGTGGGTTTGGGATCCTCGCAATGACCGGTTTTTGGACTTTTTACGAAACCATCAATCTTTGTCCTGGGTTTTGGTTGCGGCTTTGCTGCCTTAGAACTTTACCCTGAATGAGTTGAGTAAAAAGCTTTAGCTTTCTTTCAACACTTCCTGTTTTAAACAACCAGAAGACCTCCCTTGCTCCTCTCATCAAACTGAGAATGATCTCACACAGCTTAACAAAGCCTTTTATCAGACGGATTGCACCTTCCAATTGTGCTTACTGGTTTCAGCGGGAAAATAATTAAATCCCCCTCTTCTCAAGAATCGACATGTTTCCAAAGGGTGCTTTATCCAAAACTCTTTTTCCATGCTTTTTACTCATGGTGGTCACGAGGTCAAATGTTGACATTGGAAATTTATGCGGTGATTTTCTTGATAGTTTCACCAAAAACCACTGGTATTCCTACGACATCCCGGAATAGCTTAAACATCATAAAAGCTTGAAATTGAATTCCTTTACTAAAAATTTTACCTCTTTATCCCAGTTAAATAAACTTTAATATCCCTTCAGCAGTATATTTAACGCCTTTCCAGGAATTTCCGAGAATAAAACGTTTACCGAAATAAATTAAATTATCTTAGTGTATTCGCGGCAGCTCCGCGTCTCTACGGGAGCATATGTCTTTCTCCCGCCAAGGCACAGAAAAGCGAAGAATTTTGCAAACTTAGACTCATTTCTCCACCCAAATCTCAAGACCGAAAATCCAACCCTCCTTAAGCGTTTAGCGTGATTTCTCCAGAAGGGATCTCCAGGGACTCAAAACCCAAAGGGTAAAGCGTCAACTTTGGCCTATCGGCAAAATATGTTTTTAGGTTCAAAAATTCTTTTCTATCCAGCACTAGTGAACGTATCTTTCTTTTAATGAGCCTTTCGGTCTTTTCTACCAAGTTGTTCAGATTACTTCTATTAATATCACCAACTATAACCAAATCAATAACTCCCGTATCTCTTCCCTCAGCATAGTCATCGACAACGAAAGCCTGTTCAACGTTGCCCAGTTTTTTCAAAATAATTTCCTCGATATGCTTAACCCCAATGGCTTTTCTTACCATTGAATGAATTTCCGGAAAAAGAGGGTGCTTAGTATTTGCTCGATAAAATATTTGCCTTCCGTCTTTTCTGCTAACGAGGTATCCCGCCTTGCTTAGCGAATGAAATTCTTCGCTTGCAAGATTTGATGATATTCCAAACTCGGAGGCAAGTTTCCTTATATACACCTCTTGTTCAGGATTTAAGAACAAACGCATTAGAACACGGAGACGTGTTTTGGATGTTATAAGAGCTTCTAACATTTATTTGCGGTTAAACAAACAATTTTGGATATAACCAAAAGCTGGCAAAATTCCGGAGGGTACAGCTCCGCAAACTCGGTTACAGTGCCCGATAACTATTTTCACTATCACCGATCATAGGGCAGTATCCGGCTTGGTGGGCATTAACTGACGACCATCAAATCTGTTCAACTAACCGGGTATAAATATAGGGATCACAAAAAATAGTCAATAGGAAAGTCTCCACTGGCCCCCCAAAAAAGTATCGAATAAGTCTAACTTTGATAATTCCTTTTGCTAAAAATCAGGATAGCTTGTGGAATAATAAAACTTTTGACCGAAATCACTTGATATTATTGCTAGTTTAGTGTACGAAAACATGAATCTTTATCATTTAAATAGAAAATATTATCTTTGCGAAAACAGGCAATTAATAATCATAAAAGTATTGTAATAAATTAATCGTTAGAGATTACCCAAACGTTGCTTAATGGTACGTTGCTGATTATTACCCGATTTTAGGCTGTTTCCTGACAAAAACGCGTAAACCAAATGACCACTCTACCAAAAATTCTTGTTGCCGTCGGCACCAGGCCCGAAGCGATAAAACTGGGTCCTGTAATTAAAGCCCTGAAAGAATCTGGAGACATTCAAACGCTTGTTGTAACCACGGGGCAACACAACGACATGTTACAACGCATTTTAAAAGTCTTTGACATAACCCCCGACATAGATCTTGGAATCATGGAACATCAACAATCACTCAACCAGATTATCTCGCGAATTACAATGAAAATGGATGTTGCTATAGCGGATTTAGCACCTGATATCTTTCTTGTGCAGGGAGATACTTCCAGTGCGTTCGCTTCAGCCCTTGTAGCCTATTATTGCAAGATCCCAGTATTTCACGTTGAAGCCGGCTTGCGTACACACAACTTGTATAGTCCTTATCCCGAGGAAGGAAATAGGAAGCTAATAAGTACCATTACAAGTGTGCACCTTGCACCAACTCTTACAGCTAAGAAAAACCTCTTAACCGAAGGAATTCCTGAAGACACCATCTATGTGACCGGCAATCCGGTCATAGATGCTATCAAAAAGATGGAGAAGTTTGCATCGGTGAACATCAAAAGATTTATCCATAATCTAAGCCAGGGTAACAATAAGATTATACTCGTAACATCTCATCGTCGGGAATCCTGGGGGCAGCCTCTCCGCAATATTTGCGATGCCATAAATGAAATAAGCTCACTTCGATCTGATGTCGAATTTATTTTCCCGCTACACATGAACCCGAGGGTTAGAGCAACTGTGAAATCGATTCTAGAGCCAAACAGGAGAGTTCACCTCCTGGAACCTTTGGATTACCCGGACACGTTATACACGCTCAAGAACTCAACTCTCACAATGACAGATTCAGGCGGAATACAGGAAGAGGCAACATATTATAACGTGCCCTTAGTAATACTGAGGGATCACACTGAACGTCCTGAAATTATATATCAAAATCGTGGTGTTTTGGCAGGGAGAAACAGGAAAAGAATCGTCGAAGAAGTGATGAAGATTCTGGATACCGAGAAGCGTTTTCGTTGTTTCGATATGCCTAACCCCTTTGGTGACGGACATGCAAGTAGGCGCATAAGGCTTGCCATCGAAAGGTTTAGTCGTGGAGTCGCTCCCCTGCTTGAGGCTGAAGAGCAATTTTCATCTCCTGATTTTTCTCGACGAACTGGGAAGACAGAAACCAATATGAAACTGAAATTGAATTTATGATCATGGCTTATATACTACTAGCTACCAAGATACTCCTGATAGTCTGCGGAGTAGTCTTTACGTGGAACGGAATCGAGGAACTATCCATCGATCTGTACTGGATATTTAGGACTCTATACAGGAAGTTCTTCGTGATGAAAAAGTACAAACCACTAGATGAAAGGCAGTTGCAGGGTGTTCCTGAGAAACCGGTTGCAATCTTGATCCCCTGTTGGGATGAAAGTGCTGTTATTAGGAACAT
This sequence comes from Desulfobacterales bacterium, assembly GCA_026983715.1. Lineage (GTDB taxonomy): Bacteria > Desulfobacterota > Syntrophobacteria > B119-G9 > B119-G9 > B119-G9. Next base: position 34,514 of record JALSTM010000077.1, on the reverse strand, counting down.
GGTTGAAAACACATTAAGGACCCTAAACTATAGTAACTATACAATCTTTGTGGGCACCTACCCCAATGACCCGGAAACAAGAAAAGAAATAGATATTGTCCGCGAGCATTACGACAACGTAGAGCGCATAACCTGCCCTAAGAATGGTCCTACGAACAAAGCGGACTGTCTAAACTGGGTGTTTGAAGGAATCCGGGTATACGAAAAAGAACATGACAGGAAGTTCGAGATTTTCGTGATAGAAGACGCAGAAGACATATTACATCCCTTGACTCTTAAACTTTTCAATTACCTAATTCCTCGCAAGGACATGATCCAGCTTCCGGTTTTACCGATTGCAGGGGAATGGTATCAGTTTACGAGAAACCATTACTTGGACGAATTTGCAGAAAACCATACCCGTGATCTCGTGGTCCGGGAAAGTTTAACCAAAATACTGCCTTCTGCCGGTGTCGGCACAGCGCTTAGCAGAAGAACCGTTGAACTACTGCGGGAAAAGAACAGGGGCCAAATTCTAAACGTACACTCTCTCGCCGAAGACTACGAACTGGGTCTCGAGATGGGCGAGTTTAACCTGGAGCAGATTTTTGTCAGGAAAGCCATTGAGAGAGAAATCACGCTCCCGAGAAATGGAAAAATCCAAAAGAAAAAAAAGAAGGAGTACATAGCGGTACAGGAATTTTTTCCGAAAAGATTTACGGATGCAGTGAGACAGAAATCCCGCTGGGTCGTTGGAATCGCCTTGCAGGGATGGTCTTATGTTGGTTGGTACGGAAGTTTCATGAACAAGTTTATGCTCTATCGGGATAGAAAGTCTCTCATCACCAACCAGATTAACCTGCTGGGAAATGTGCTTGCAATTTTTATAATAGGCCTCTTTATCTACGAGTGGAAAAACCCTTCCGCTTACCATTATCCTCCCTTGATTTCCCCTGGCACACTACTTTGGACTCTCCTTCTGATTAACCTCTTTTTCCTTTGCTGGAGATTAACTTGGAGGGTTTGCTGCGTGTGGAACATGTACGGGCCTGCACAGGCACTCTTGGCCATACCTCGCCTTCCGTGGTCAAACTGTGTAAATTTTTTCGCAACTATTCGAGCAATCTGGATTTACGCAAGGTACAAGGCAACAGGAAAAATTATTCCCTGGGAGAAGACAGAACACGTTTATCCCACCGAGGAAGAACTCAGAGGTTACCGACAGCGCCTAGGAGACCTTTTGATAGAAAAACGGTTTATAACCCTCGGTCAACTTGAAAAAGCCCTTATGATACAAAAGGAAAAAGAAGAGCTTCTCGGGAAAATTCTCCTGGATATGGGATTTGTATCAGAAAACATTTTGCTCCAAGCCCTGGGACAACAGTTTGGCCTTGAAATCGCTGAAATCGACCCCTATAAAACCCCGCTTGACCTCCTTAAAAAATTCCCCAGAAGGCTCGCAATCAAATATAGCGTCTTCCCTATAGGAATTTCCAGTAAAGGGGCAATAGAGGTAGGCACGGAAACCCTTCTTCCAAGGGAGGTTTTATCGGAACTGGAAAACCAGGTGGGAAAGCCCATAGTGCTAAAGCTCGTCACACATGGAGACATAAGTCTCGCTATTCGGAAAGGATACGAAAGATTAACGAAAAAGCAACCCAGGTCAAGGATCGGAGAAATTGCTCTCAGGCGAGGAAAAGTAGCGGAAGAAGACCTTCGCAAAGCTGCACGAATGCAAAAAAAGGCATATAAGCGCCTGGGGGAAATCCTTGTAAATAAAGGACTCGTAACGCGTGAGGAACTCAAGTCAGCACTGGATGAATACCTTGATGAAGCAGTGGAGAGGGTTCGGTTTGGTGAATATCTGGTTGAAAAGGGCCTGATAACCAGGTCAGATTTAGAACATATATTGAAACACCAGGAACTCGAAACTCCAAAATTCGGAGAACTTCTCGTTCGGCTGGGATTGCTTTCAGAATCCTACCTTGATGAAATGATACGGGAACAGGAAAATGAATAAGCATTTAAAAATATTTTGGGTCTTTTTTCTGCTTCTAACCAGTAGCCTTGTCTATGTCTCTTTTTCCGTGTCAGCCAAGGAAAAAGAAAAGAACAACGGAGGATGGATATCCAGGGAAATCAAACAGTTCAAGAGTTATCCGCATCTTGACATGGCTTATCGCCTCATAAAAGAAGAAAAGTATGAAGAAGCCATAAAGGAATTAAAAGAATACCTTAAAATTAAGCCGCTGGATGACCGGGCAAGGCTAACACTGATGTACCAATACTACAACTTGAAGAAATACGACCAGGCAATTTCCCAGGCTACTATCATTTTAAGCCATGATCCCCACGAAGTTAACGCACTTCTGTGCAGGGGAACTTCGTACAGCGAGATTGGGAAAACAAGTGCAGCCTTAAAAGATTTTTTAGACGTGGTTTCGACCGCAAGGGAGCCTACCACAAAGAACAGGGCACTCAAAAACGCCCTTTTTATTCTCGCAAGACAAGCTGATTACAAGAGAATTCTTAGGCTTCTTGAAAAGCTCCCCGAACGAGAGAAAGATCTTGACCTTAGCTTGCTGGAGATCAAAGCTCTTGCCGCCACATCTCAAAAAGATTTGGCAATTTCCAAGTTGTCGCATCTTGCTTTAAAATATTCCATGGATCCCATTGCCCTTAAAAAGATTGCCGTCATGGCGGACTCCCTTGGAGAAACCAAAAGGGCAATCAAGTTGATTAAGAAAAGCATAGAATTAAACCCGGCTCTAGATACCAGGTTGATTCTTGTAACCTACCTTGAAAAGGAAGGGTATTTCGAAGAGGCCTTTAAAATTCTTAATTCCGTGACTTTACCACCGGCGAACAATGAAAGACGTGTAAAAATTGCCCGAAAAAAGGGCACCCTGGCATACAAGCTCGGTAAATTGAAACTGGCAGAGAAGTTCTACCGGGAAGCACTCCGAGTAAAGCGTGATCCCGAGGTTATGAGGGAACTTGTTATAACCCTTGAGAAACAGGGAAAGCTCGTGGAAGCTGAAGAAGAGATGGCCGAAGCAGCATCGCTTTCCCGGAAACCGGAATACTTCCTTGCACTTGGGATACTTCAGGGATCCGTGGGCAAAGACCTTGAAGCAGTGGAGTCTCTTGAACACGCGATCAAACTTGGGCTTTCAGAACACGATAGGTTGTCTGCATACCAGTACCTCGGCTTTGAGCAGGAAAAACTGGGAAAACTAGACAAGGCGGAGGAAGCATTTAAGAATGCGCTCAAAATTGCCCCTGATAACTACAAAACGAATCGGGCTCTAGGGGAGCTTTACCTGAAACTTAACAAGCCAGAACTTGCACAGCTATATCTCTCAAAAGCCAGTGAACTTAAAAAAAGCCCTGCCGCCATGGAATCTCTGGCGGTAGCCCTAGAAAAACAGAAGAAATATCGAAGGGCACTAGAGATTTTGCTACAACTAGAAAGGAAAACTAAAGGGAAAGATCCGCAGATACTTACTCGAATAGCAACTCTATACTCCCACACTGGCAATCATCGTAAGGCAGGAGATTATTTCCTTAAAGCTTTTGAGGTAGGAGGAAAAAAAAGGTATGAACTTCTCATGATGGCCGCTACAAGCTACCAGGCAGCAGGTAATCCCGGGACAGCAATTCCCCTCCTTAAAGAATATATTCTGAAATCAGGTAAAAAGGGACAGAAAATAGGAGAGGCCCACCAGGAGCTGGCCATCTTGTACTTGGACACGAAAGAACCCAAAAAAGCACTCTATCATCTTAACAAAGCACTTGAGAATTCCCTTCGTGAGAACACGGCAACGAAAATTCACCTCCAGCTTGGCTACCTTTACGCGCGCCTTGGTCAACCGAACAAAGCCATTTCTCAATTTAGGAACGTTTTAAACAAGAAGCGCTTGAGTGCTCGAGTCCGATTAAGGGCACTTCTTGGGATGGCAAATGCACAGTTCGAGGTTCGTAACTATGAAGGAGCAGAGAAAAGCCTCGAGCGAGCTAGAACTCTTGCCACCTCGGGGAAGCTTAAAATCGAACTTTTCAAGCAACTCGGAACCATAAAACTAAAGCAGGCAAAATATTCGGAAGCTAGGGATTACTTTTATCGCTTGGTAGAAAAATATCCTAAGAACGTGAGTTACAGGCTGAACCTTGGCTATGCATTGGATGGCATGGGTTTACACGAGGAAGCAATAGAACATTTTCTTGAAGCTTATAGGATGAAAAAGGGCCCGGAAATACTTTTAGCCATAGCAAACAGCTACTATCTTATGAAAAAGCCTGGTGTAGCCCTTCATTATCTAAGGTTGGGCAAAAAAGATTCTAGCTTACTTGATGACCAAAAACGCTATCTGCTTTATGAACAGTGTGGATACCTCGCTCTCCAAGAAGGGGCTCTGGAAGAGGCAGAAAAAGCACTCAGGGAAGCTCTTTCCATAAGAAACACATCCACTGCAAGACTGTACCTCGGAATTGTTGAAGCTCGAAAAGGACAGCCTGCCCAGGCTATCAGCATTCTTCGTTCCGGATCGTGGGAAACTTTGTCGCGAGACAAGCAAATATTGAGGAAAAAAGAACTGGCCAAATGTTACCACCAAATCGGGGAACTCAAAAAGTCAAAAACTCTCTGGGAAGAATTGACTAATACAAGCAACCGGGCAGAAACATGGTTTGAACTCGGCAAGGTAAACAAAGAACTGGGTGAAAAGCACGAGGCATTGCGAGCTTTCCGAAGAGCCGTTGAACTTGACAGAAACAGTATATACCTATCAGCTTACGGGGATGCTCTCAAGGAAAATGGAAAACCCCGTGAAGCAATAGCAGCTTTCAAAGAATCTCTTCGGAAAGACCCTGACCAGGTTGATCTTCACGCAGATTTAGCATACCTCTACATGCAAACATACCAGAATGAGGAAGGGGTTGAAAAGTTCAAAAAAGCAATTGATTGCCTGCCTCTTACCTGTTTTGGAAGTCCGGCAAGCGAAGTAGAAGCAGAACTAAAACGGGAGAAATATAAGAGAGAAATCACGGCACTTACCAAGAAATTTTCTTTCACCGCCTGGGACGCTTTTGTTACGGGTGATACCGGTACGATAGAAAGAGGAACCCTCGGAGCAGGAGAGCGCATTCTTGCCCGAGGCACCATGGGGTTCGAAGGGACATGGGTTCTACCTAGGATAGGATTCCGGGACTACAGGATTCTGGAGGCGATAGCCAGAACCACTGTAAATCTCCGGGAAGATTCCCTGGACACCGATTCGGACACCTGGCAAGGAGCCATTGGGTTAAGATACAAGCCTTTCAAAAAACTCAAGTTCAAGGTAGGAATGGAAAGGCTTTTTTCTATCGGCGACGACTCTGAAGATAACTGGCTCGTTAGAGGCCTCTACGATTGGTCGAGGGGGTACGAATTGAACACAGTAAAAGATAATTGGAATTATTCGTACCTTTACAGCGAAATCAATTACTACTTTCCCCATCGTGACCGGATGCTCTGGTACGGGGAATTAAGACAAGGGTGGAGCTTCAAGGTATACCCGAAATTTGTTCTTACCCCGCACTTGATCGCAGACGGAATATGGTACACCCCTGACAGGGAGGACAGTTCTTTTATTGAGGGGGGTATCGGAATATCAGGGAAGTATTTCTGGGGAGGAACCAGTTACTTAAGCGATCACCATAGCGCGGAGTTACTTGCTTACTATAAACGGGGTGAACTGACTGCAGGGGGAGTAGACAAAAGAAAGATAGATGGATTCTTTCTAACACTGATAATCAGTTACTAAACTTCTAACACAGGAAACGTAAGGTTAGTTTCTAGCATTTTTAATAGGCATAACAATAAATGGTATTGGCTACTGGGAAACAAAATAAATACATACTTATATTTTTGCTGTTCATTTTAAGTACTTTAGCAAGTACGGCTTGTGCGGAACCCTCAATATCCTCTACATTTATTCAACTAGACCAGGAGAAAAGTTCCCTGGAGAAGTCAGACTGGGAAAAAATATTCAGGAAACTTCATGATGTTGGAATACGAGAAGTCATTTTGCAGTGGACAGCCATAAACAAGAACCCTTTTTTTACGCCCTACAGGAAAATGATTGCAAAGATTACCGTGGTTGACTTTCTCGATATTGCAAAGTCAAACCAAATCAAGCTTAAGATCGGCTTAATTCACGACCCTGAATTTTGGGTACGAATCAAGGAAAGGCCCCGGAGTCTTAAGATTTACTTTGCTCGCCTAGCACATGATTCCCTTCAACTGCTAAGAGAACTTTATCCGCTAGTGCACCGTCATCCGGCTTTTGCAGGATGGTACATACCCCAGGAGATCGACGACACGAATTGGATTAAACCTGAAAAAAGAAAGGTTCTCTTACTCTTTTTGAAAGAAGTTACGGGTGAAATTAAAAAGGTCTCTCCTGGTACTAAAATTGCGATATCCGGTTTCAGTAACTGCAAGTTAAGCCCGCTTGGGATGGCAAAATTCTGGAGAAAAATTTTTTCATCAGCGCACATAGATTCAATCTATTATCAGGACGGGATAGGAACGAAAAAACAGGACTTTTGCACGCTTCCTCTCTACTTTGATGAATTGAGCAATTTGGCTCGAAAAAGTGGTGTTAATTTTGTGCCGGTCATCGAATTTTTCAATCTGGCTTCCGAAAAGGAAGGAACGAATCTTTTGTCACCGGAATCCACCAGCAGGGTAACCGGACAGATCAGAGTGGCAGCCAAGTATTCAGGTAAAATTTCAAGTTTTGGATTAGTTGAGAGCTTGCTTTCAAATTCACCATTCGCTCAAAAAGTGCTGAAAAGATCCAGCCCTTGTAATAACACCAAGAAGCCAAGGAAATAACAACAGGAAAGCTATCTCCAACCTTAGACATAAACTTAAAAACACGTCATTACAGGAAGTTAGCGCCAATTCCAATTAATACCGGCATCAAATTTATGGATAAATATTTTCTTAAAAACGGTAAAGTTTTTCCACTTAACTAAACGACCTGCTAGCAACGCCAGTTTTTACATAACAATATAACAGCCTCAAATCACAGAACATATTTTGCAATGATCATAATTGGTATACTTCTAGCAAATAACATGATATAGAGAATCTATGTAATTAAAACGGGAGGAAAAAATGTTACCAAGAAATAGTATAAAAAAAGCAGTGTTGATAGTGTTTTTGTTGGGAATTGGCTTGGCATTGAATGTGCCTTCTTATGCTTACTTAGTAATGCCGTCAAGTTACAGTTTTTCCAGAGAGCCTAATGCCGGCTGGATAAATGGGGGATCCTATACCTATGATGACTCATCTTACACCAAGCTCACAGATGGTATCAGGGGGCAAGATAATTGGACCGAGGATTACCAGGATTGGGTAGGTTGGTGGGGCATTTCTTACCAGGGTAACGCAGACCAAGATGGAAGGATAAGCAAAGGAGATTACGCCAATAACCCCGTCACTATCACCTTCTCTTTCCAGCAAAGTTTTGAGCTTTCGTCAATAAACCTATGGACCAACCAGGATGCCATTCATAGCTTTAACGTTGTCTATCCGGGAGAAATCTCAATAAAGAGAAACGGCACCGAGCTCGTTTCGCTTACAAGTTCTTTTCTAAAAGGAAGGTCTGGTACCGATAACGGGTACAACAACGGGAGGCTCCATGAAATAAGCTTCGATCTTGGTAGCCTGGATATACAGAGCAACGATGAGATTTCTATCACTCTTAGTAATTGGAATATATTCAGTCAACTACAAGAAAGTGGTAACGACTGGGAATACGCTGATATTTTATGGAATAATGACTCCAACAGTGCTCACAACGGAATGTTCTGGCTATTTCTAAGTGAAGTCGAGTTTGAATCTCCAAATCCGGTTTCCACTACAGTTCCCATTCCTGGTTCCCTTTTGCTCCTGGGAAGTGGCGTGGTTTTCCTTGTGGGGCTTACCCGGAGGAAAGCAAAGAATTAACAACTCGGGAAGGAGCGCCCTTCGCTCCTTCTCTTAAGACAAGCATTACACTACCCTTTCTTTCCAAGTTCCTCGGATCTTTTAGTAGCGGTTTGGACAGCTCGCATAAAAAGCCCTCTTGCACCACCAGATTCAAGAACCTCAAGCCCGTAGATCGTAGTCCCACCGGGGGACGTAATCTGGTCTTTCAAGGCTGCGGAATGAAGTCCTGTTTCCGCCATAAGCTTTGCGGCTCCGAGAGTAGTTTGAAGGGCAAGTTTGAGTGCCGTTGGCCTTGGCAACCCTGCCATGACACCACCGTCAGTAAGTGCTTCAATTACAAGCAAAATATAAGCTGGGCCACTTCCGCTGAGACCGGTCACGGCATCGAGTAATTTTTCTTCAACCTCCACCACTTCACCAACTGCAGAAAATATTGACAGCGCAAGTTTCCGGTGTTCATCGGTTGCCTTAGAACCACATGCTAGCGCAGAAGCTCCCTCCAGGACCAGCGCGGGGGTATTCGGCATAACCCTTATCATGGGGACTTCCTTTCCCAGCACGCTTGAAATGGTAGCGAGTTTTACCCCCGCCATAATTGACACCAACAGGTGCTTGTCTCCGACGCTGCCTTTTATTCCCTCCAAAACCGTTGCCATGACCTGGGGTTTTATCGCCAAGATAACAACATCGGAATTGTTTACAACATCTACGTTGGATTTGAATGTACGGACACCAAATTCCGCGGACAAAAATTCCAGTCTTTCTCCTGAAACATCACTAACAAGTATGCTGGAGGGTTCAAGGAGCCCTGCCTTGAGAACTCCCTTGATCAAAGCCCCTCCCATATTACCGCCACCGATAAACCCTAGCTTTTTCCCTGACCACATGTTTCTCCCCTTCCCTTTACGGCCAACTTGCACAAGCATTTCAAAACGGTACTTGAAATCTAATCAAAATCCTTTATCAACCTTTTTTCAAGATTTTCTACCCGCTTCAATATACGCTCAAATTGTCTCAAATAAACCTCCCTGCCATGATACTTTGTCAGCAGGTAGATAAGGTAACTGTTTAAACTCATTCTAGAAGCCTTGGCACCCTCTGCGAGTTCCTTGTGAAGTTCCACGGGCATCCTGAGAGCGAACTTGCCACTATAGGCTTGTGGTTTTTCCAGCTTGGGTTCAGGTATGCTGATCCCTTCTTCAAGGTATTTTTCGAAAAGCTTCTTTTTTCGAGTTTCCAGGTTTCTTAGAGCCTCTTCCACTGTTTTACCCGTTGCGGCAAAAGCATACCTCCCGAGCTGGGGGATACATGCCTCATATCCCGGTCCCAACTCAGTTGGAAGAGGGGTAATCTCACAAGGATATTCAAGCTTCATGTAATATTCTAGCTCTGATCTCATACAAGCACTCTACCCTGCCAATGGCTTCTTACTTTTCCTTCCATTCGGGCTTTCTTTTTTCAAGAAAAGCTTTCACTCCTTCTTGGGCATCTTCCGTGCAGCAGAGGCGTGCAAACACTTCCCCCATGTATTCGAGGGAATCACCGAAGTTCATATCCCACATGGAATAGTAGGATCTTTTCCCCATCTGCAGTGCGATCGGACTTTTTGATGCAAGTTCACGGGCAAGTTTCATGGTTTCTTCTTCCAGTTGATCCCTGGGCACCACTTTGTTTACCAGACCATACCTCTCAGCAGTTGTGGCATCAATAATATTACCCCTAAGGAGCATTTCTAGGGCTCGCTTCTTACCTACGTGGCGAGCAAGCGAAACGGCAGGTCCCATGCAAAAAAGGCCCACGTTAATTGCCGTGGTTCCAAACTTGCTATCTTCTGAAACTACTGCCAGATCACACGCAGCCACGAGGCCGGCACCGTTGGCCACGGCATAGCCATGGACACTTGCAATAACGGGTTTCATCATTTTTGCGATAGTCCAGTGCATCTCATCCATCATGCCGATCCATTTCCTGTACTCGAGAATCGACTTCCCCTCGAAGTCAGTTATATCTATCCCAGCACAAAAGCTCTTTCCGGCCCCTTTGACAACCACAACTCTTATTGTCTTTTCCTTGTCAAACTCTCTGAGACTATCGTTCAATTCCTGTGCCAAGTCCACGTTGAACGTGTTCATCTGGTCAGGTCTGTTCAGTGTAATAATACCGATACGCTCATCTTCAAGCTTCTCCACTATGATTGCTTTGTGTGCCATTTTCGATCCTCCTTTTATGGTTTTGCAAGTGAACTATACTAAATACCCTTTCAAAACATTTTTTTGATTATAAGCTGCCTATTTTTCGCTATTTTCCTCCCATTTCTGTCAAAATATTGACCAGGTTTATTCTATGCGAAAGTCTATTTTGTCTTCGGCTCTAGATTGGCCTTTGTAAAAACTTACATCCGTTCGTTGTGGCCGATCCAAGGTGGTCTAACCATGCTGGCTAGCAAGAAACTCAAATTTCGTAGTACAGAATGTCTCGATTCAATACTCTGCATCCATCCTTTGTTACCAGTACCATATCTTCCAGCCGAATACCACCGAGATCCTTGATGTATACGCCAGGTTCAATGGTTATAACCATTCCAGGCGCCAGCTTAGTGTCAGTCCTCTTGTTGATCCCCGGTTTTTCATGCACGGCCAACCCGACTCCGTGTCCGAGCCCGTGTACGAAAAAGTCGCCGTAGCCCCGGGATGCAATGTAATTTCTGGCAATGCTGTCAATTTCCTTACTCGTCTTTCCTGGCATAGTCGATGAAATGGCAAGTTTTTGTGCTTCTCTTACAATTTTATAAACTTTTACCTTTTCCTCCGTAGCAGACCCGACAAAGAGCGTTCTTGTCATATCCGAGCAGTAGTGATTGAATTTTCCCCCAACGTCAATTACAACTGCATCACCATCCGCAAAAGACCGCTTGGTAGGCTTAGCATGGGGTAAAGCGCCGTTAGGTCCCGAAGCAACAATGGGATCAAAAGCCACTTTCTCAGCCCCGGATTTTTTCAATTCCATCTCCAGAAGAAGTGCAATTTCCCTCTCACTTACCCCTTCCTTCACCTCTTGCGCAACCCTGCTCAGTACATCTTCAGTTCTCCCAACAGAAAACTCAATCAATTCAATCTCGGAACTGTCCTTAATCATTCTCAAATTTTCCACAAAATCTTCCGTTGCTACGATCTCGCACTTGTAACCTACTTTTTTTAAGGCATTAACAAGCCTGGAATAACTTGTGTACGTCAGGTAATGCCCTTCAAAACCGACCTTGCCGCATCTTATATTTTTAAGTATTTCTGCCACTGTCAAAAGGAGGCTTTCCTCGTACACTATCACTTCGTACAAAGGGGCTTCCCTTCTGGCTTGAATCTCGTACCTGCCGTCGGTAACTAGGTACCTATTATCAGGACTTATGACCAGGTATCCTGAAGTCTCTTGAGGCCCGCCGTCTTCAGCAGAAAAACCACTTAAATAGTACCGGTTTTCAGGAACGGAGACTATAAAAGCATCAAATGACTGTGAAGAAAATTGTGCTACAAGTTTTGTTAAGCGAGAAATGTATTGCTCATCCATGAGTATTAAGACTCCCTTGCCAAGATCCTGCGGAATCAGTTAAAGTATCTGACAACGTACAAATGCTGATTTAACCATGCAACATAAAAATGTACCTTCTGCTTTAAAAGGTCAATGTTAAATTTGTCGTTTACAATTTGGTACAACAGATAAGATGAACAATCGCAGCAAGAAAAACCTCCTCACTGCTTTGTTTTCGATCCTGTTTCTGGCACTCGTTTCACTTGCGGGCATTTGCTTCGATTTTTATACCTTTTTAAATAAACCTGCAGGTTCAACCATCGAACAAAGGCAAGTTCGGATACCTCAAGGCTCTGACCTGGCAACCATTTCAAACATTCTTTATAATAAGGGAATTATAACAAGTGCCTTCAAATTTAAATACTACGTTCTTTTCATGGGATTGGAAGGAAAGCTTAAGGCAGGTGAATATCATTTTACAACCTACATGTCTCCCAGGGATGTGTTGGAGAGGTTACTCCAGGGTGAGTTAACTTACAAAAAGATAACGATACCTGAAGGCCTGACCTTGAAACAGGTTGCAAGACTACTTTCAGACCGCGGGCTCGGTACCTATGACGAAATTATTCAGTTGCTCAAAAACAAGCAATTCATTGAAAAGCTTGGAATTGAAGCACCAACCCTGGAGGGATACCTCTTTCCGGACACATATTTTTATTCACCCAGAGAAAACTATAAGGATCTTATAGAAGCGATGGTTGCGCAGTTTAAAAAGCATTTTGACAAGATATGGAAAAACAAATCACCAGACAATCCACTCTCAAGGTATGAAGTTCTTATCCTTGCCTCGATGGTTGAAAAAGAGGCAATGGTTGATGAAGAGCGTCCGATAATTGCCGGTGTTTTTCTGAACAGGCTCCAGAAAGGAATGCTTTTACAGTGTGACCCGACTGTTATTTACGGGCTGAAAAATTTTAATGGGAATCTTACCAGAAAAGACCTGGAATCAAAGACTCCGTACAACACATACGTTATAAAAGGTCTTCCCCCTGGCCCCATTTGCAATCCCGGTCTTTCCTCGCTTAAAGCCGCAGCCAATCCCGCAAAAGTAAAATACCTTTTCTTCGTATCGATGAATAACGGACATCATTTTTTCTCCCAGACGATCCGAGAACACATAAACGCTGTCCGGAAGTACCAGATGAGAAAGCATTAGGATTAGCTTATTATCCGGCTCCATTGTTCTCAATCACACCGCATGCCAGGTTAAAACAATTTTACCAACGTGCTTGCCTTGACGGAACCGTTCGTGAGCTTCTTCTACCTGGCTTATAGGGAATATCGAATCTATGACGGGGAAAATCTCACCATCCTCCAAGAGGGGTAAAACCTCTTTTCTGAATTCTTTTACGAGCTCTTGTTTCCTTTGCCGGGAAAGACTTCTTAGCGTTGATCCAATTATGGTGAGCCGTTTTGTCAAAAGGGGCGGCAGAAAAACCTCTGTCCGGGTTCCACCTTTCAAACCAATTAAAACCAGTCGCCCATGTTCCCGGAGAATACCCAAGTGCTTGTTTAGGTATGGCGCTCCCACAAAATCGAGCACAACGTCCAGACCTTCCCCGGAAGTAAGTTCTAGGACTTTCTTCTCAAAATCTTCTTTTATGTAATTCACGACATAATCAGCACCAAGTTCTATACAGATCTTTTCTCCCGCACGGGAACCAACGGTGGTAAAAACTTCAGCTCCAGCCCTTTTTGCAAGTTGAATTGCCGCAGTACCTACACCTCCACTACCACCGTGTACCAGCACTTTTTCATTCTTTTTTAGCATGCCCAGGACAAACAAATTGAGGTAGGCCGTGGCAAACACCTCACCTACGGCGGCTGCACTTTCAAAGTCAAAACTAGAAGGCATGGGCCAAATGAGAGCTTCATGGACGGTAACAAATTCACCGTATCCGCCCCCTGTGACAAAACCGAACACTCTTTCGCCTATTTCCCACTGTGAGGTTTCTCCGGGTGTGTCCACAACTTCACCGGCGATATCCAGACCGAGGATGTCGGTAACACCGGGAGGAGGCGGGTAGAGCCCTCTTCGCTGAAGTAAATCAGCCTGGTTTACGGAGGTGGCTCGAACCTTAACAAGGACTTCCCCGGGGCCAATTTTCGGGGCTTTAGTTTCCCCGAGAACTAGTGTGTTATTTTTCCCTTCACCTTCTACTAAGACTGCCCGCATGTTCCCTACAGCTCACCATTTTCTGCAAAAGAATAGTAGTCTTCCCCGGCAACGATTATATGATCATGGAGCGTTATATCTATTTCTTGGAAAATCCTTTTTATACGGCGGGTAAGCTTGCGATCGGCTTCTGAGGGCTGAGGCAAACCGCCCGGGTGGTTATGAGCAAGGATCACCGCCGTTGCACTGTGCTTCAATGCTGATTCAACCACAAGCCTTGGATAAACGGTGGCGCGGTTCACCGTACCTTTCTGTATTTTCTCGGTAGCAATCAATGCATTCTGGCTGCTCAGATTGAGGCACAAAAAAACTTCGCACTTTTCGGCTTTAAGTTGATTCACCAGAAATTCCGCCGCATCTTTTATGGAAGAAAAAGTTCGCCTCTTTTGCCATCTGTCATTCAGATATCTTGCAATTAGTTGCGGAATCAGACTCAAAAACCCTGCCGCCTGTTCCCCTATACCGCTTATTCTTACAAGATGCTCCCTGGGAGCATCAAGGACACCTCCCAGGGACTTGAATTCTCGAAGTAATTCCTTGGCAATTGGCTTTACATCCTTACGTGGAATTACGTAGGTGAGGATAAGTTCAAGTACTTCATGATCGTGGAAACCATCAAGGCCGGTATTAAAAAACCTTTCCCTGAGCCTTGATCTGTGTCCATAGTTATTTGAACCCCTCCCCGGCATATTCTCCCCCGGCAACTATGGGGAAAAGAAGTTTATTGTCCCCCGGTTTTCTCGCCTTCGCTCGTCTCAGACTTTTTTTCCGATTTGGCTTCGCTTTTTTTCTTCTTTAGCTTTTCAACCAATGCATCATACCCTTTAGAAACAATTACACTATTAAATTGTGCCCTGTAATTGTTTACGAGGCTTACCCCTTCTACGGATACATCATAAACCATCCACTTGTTATCTTTTTTCTTGAGCCTATAATCAACGGGTATCTGAACGTCATTTTTTGACAGGATAATTGTGTTAACCAGAGCGTATTTGCCATCAATGACTTCTTTCTGGTAAACCACTTTTTCGTTGGTGTACTTGTCTATTTTACCAATGTAAGAATGCTGCAACAAAAAGCTGTACAGATCCACAAACTCGTCCCTCTGCTGCGGATTTAATTTTCTCCAGTGCCTGCCTAGCGATCGCTTGGCCATCTCTCTAAAATCAAAGTAATGCGAGATCACATCCCAAATTTTCTGTCTTCTTTCTTCTTTGTGTTCGGGCCCTTTCAAAGCCGGATCTTTCAGGATAGAAATTACTTTGTCCGTGCCTTCTTGTATCGTTTCCATCGGTGTCTTGCCCCACGAACTGCCGGTCCAGGCACAAAGGCAAATAACAAGCATGGATATCAAAAGTGCTAACCTCGGTATTCTCATTTCAGCGTCCTCCTCTGAATAATCCGTGTTTTCATCTCGTTTAAACCACGCATTTAAATCATCGCATTGAAGTATACTCAGACTATAGCTCATAACAGGTAATAAGTTCCAACAAATTTCTTAATCCCGGTTTTCAATTACTTTTCAGAAATCTCAAGAGCGCATCGAGGGTTCCGGAATCTTCAACCTGTAAGATTTTCGTCTTGCGTGAAATTCTTTTCATAAGCCCGCTCAGCACCTTCTTTGGGCCCACTTCCACAAAAACATCGTATCCGTCGTCTAGCAGCCTTTTCATCGACTCCAACCACAAAACCGGCTTGCAAACCTGTAATGCAAGTTTTTCCCTTACCTTTTCTCCTGAAAGGAGGTATTCAGCATCGACATTACATATAACGGGAACCAAAGGATCCATAAAATTATATTCTTCCAGTGCTTGCTCCAACCTTTTTTGAGCATCTTTCATGTACTTGCTGTGCCAAGGGCCGCTTACATTTAACTTGATACAACGCTTGACTCCTCTTTTCCTACATTCGTCAATGGTTTTATCAACCTCCGCCGTTGATCCCGTTACAATTACCTGTCCCTGCGAATTTATGTTGGCAACCTCGGAACCAAATTTACTACATATTTGTTCAAGTTCTTCTAACGAGATATTCATTATTGCCGCCATAGCACCGGGATTTTTTTTCGCCGCATCGTGCATACATATCCCTCTGAGCCTTGTCAACTTTATAACCTGTTCAAAACTCATCACACCAGACGCGTATAGTGCCGAGTATTCCCCCAGGCTGTGACCGGCAAATACCTCAAAGTCAACCCCGTAACTTTTTAACACTTCGTAACATGCCACGTTAACCAGGGTTATGGCCGGTTGCACATTCTGAGTGCTCGTAAGCACTTCGTCGGGACCTGAAAAACACAGCTTCTTTAAGTCCAGGGAAATCAAGTCAGAAGCTTGTTCAAATAGGTCCTTTACCATATCAAACTTTTCATAAAATTCTTTACCCATGCCCACGTACTGGGAACCCTGACCCGGAAAAATGCATGCAACCTTCATGTTACACCCTTATAGCAGAAAATATTGCCTGATTTATCTATTTTGATCTATCCTTTACTAAAGAATAAGACGAATAGTTAGTAGACCTCTAACACAAAGTCTTATTCAAAAACAATATATAAATATAAACAGAAGTATTTCATCGTAAACCATGAAAAACGTTTTTGCAACAACACATTGTAAAAAGGATAAAAATCAGTTTGACTTGACAAAAATTGCCCATTTTCCTAAGTTAAAAACGATAATCGCAATAGTTCTTGGGGCTTAATTTCAAGGGGTTAAAAAGGGCTTTGGAAACGCGATCCGTCAAGAGGCTTGGCGAATTACTACTAAGAGAATCGTTGATTTCAATGGAGCAGCTGGATAAGGCTCTGGAAGACCAGAGTACATCCGGTTCCTCTCTGGGTTCTAGCCTTGTAAAACTGGGATACATTAACGAATCCGACTTAATGGAGTTTCTCAGTCGCCAGTTCGGGGTGCCCGCAGTTGATCCCACCAAGTTGGACATTGACCAGAAAATTATCGACCTCATTCCGGCTCACATGATCCAGAAATATTTGCTTGTTCCCATAGCCCTCAAGGGCAATACGCTAAGTATTGCCATGGCGGATCCTAGCAACCACTTCATTATTGACGACATCAGGTTTCTTACGAGAAAGAACATCCAGGTAAACGTTGCCACGGAAAGTTCCATAATATCTGTGATTCAGCAATACTTTGATCCGTCAACATCTCTCGAAGACGTTATTGGAAGCATGGAAGATGACGATATTGATGTCGTTTCCATGACTGACGACTTTGATCTTGACTCCGTGGAAAACGAAGCAGAACAGGCACCGGTTGTAAAACTCGTCAACCTGATACTGATGGACGCCATAAAAAAAGGCGCCAGCGATATTCATATAGAACCATACGAGAAGATGTTTCGGGTTAGGTTCCGGATCGACGGTGTACTTTACGAAATAATGAAACCCCCCTTGAAGTTAAAAAACGCCCTCATCTCCCGTATTAAAATCATGAGCCGCCTTGATATTGCGGAGCGGCGCCTGCCTCAAGACGGACGGATCAAGCTCAGAGTTCGGGGAGGGGAGATGGACTTCCGGGTATCGGTACTTCCGACGCTTTTCGGGGAAAAAGTGGTTCTGAGATTGCTCGACAAGTCCAACCTCCAGCTCGACATGACAAAACTCGGCTTTGAGGAGACACAGCTCAAGCTATTCAAGGAAGCGATCCATAAGCCCTACGGAATGGTACTTGTAACGGGCCCCACGGGAAGCGGTAAAACAACCACACTCTATAGTGCGCTTTCCGAGTTAAACAAAACCACGGAAAACATTTCCACCGCAGAAGACCCGGTAGAATTTAACCTTCCCGGGATAAACCAGGTTCAAATTCACGAAGCTATAGGTCTCACCTTTGCCGCTGCCCTGAGGTCTTTTCTTAGGCAGGATCCCGATATAATAATGGTCGGAGAGATTAGAGACTTCGAAACCGCTGAAATTGCCATTAAAGCTGCACTTACTGGCCACATGGTCTTGAGCACACTTCACACCAACGATGCCCCCAGTACAATTAACAGGCTGTTGAACATGGGTGTGGAGCCATTTTTGGTGTCTTCATCGGTAAATCTCATCCTGGCACAAAGATTGGCCAGGCGGGTATGCCTCCAGTGCAAGGAAGAAGTTGAAGTCCCCGAAGAGGTACTCTTGGACCTGGGGGTAGACGAAGACGACATTGGAACCTTTAAATGCTACAAGGGAAGCGGATGCCCGGTTTGCAGTAACACGGGCTATAAAGGTAGAATAGCTTTGTATGAAGTCATGCCGATTTACGAAGAAATAAAGGAATTGATCCTTGTGGGCGCTTCAACCACGGAAATAAAACGTGAAGCAATGAGACTCGGTATGCTAACATTGAGACAAAGTGGAATTTTGAAATTAAAGGAAGGAATTACTACTATTGAAGAAGTAATCCGGTGTTCTGTTAAGGATTAAGGGGGATTAAATGCCTGTCTATGTTTGGAAAGGAAAAGATGCCAAGGGAAACAAAAGGAGTGGCGAAATAGAAGCCAACAACGAAAATATTGCGCGCCTCCTTTTGCGGCGTCAGAATATTACGGTAACCAAGATTAAGCCAAAGCCAAAAGATATTTTTGAAAACGTTAAATGGCTACAACCGAAGGTAAAAGAAAAAGATATCGTGGTATTCATTCGCCAGTTTGCAACCATGATCGACGCTGGACTCCCGCTAGTCCAGGGATTGCAGATTCTCCAGGAACAGCAGACTAACAGGACATTCAAAACAATTCTCAAACAGGTGCAGAAAGACGTTGAAGAAGGTTCTACCTTTGCTGACGCTCTTAAAAAACACCCTCAGATATTTGACGAACTTACCATCAATCTCGTTGCGGCAGGGGAAGTGGGTGGTATTCTTGATGTAATTTTAAACCGGTTGGCAGCATACATGGAAAAAATTGCCGCCTTGAAGAAAAAGGTAAAGGGGGCAATGACCTATCCTGCCATAGTAACGATAATTGCCGTCCTTGTAACGGCTGTTATTCTTATCTTTGTCATCCCTGTTTTTTCCAAGATGTTTGCAGATTTCGGCGCAGCTCTTCCTGCTCCGACCCAGTTTGTTATAAATGTCAGCAATACGGTCAGAAGTTACTTTCACTGGTTTATCCTCGGCATTATTTTACTTTTTATTGCCTTTAAAAGGTTTCGAGCTACAGAAAAGGGGCGAGATTTAACAGACAGGCTGGTTTTACGTTTGCCCGTTTTCGGCATGTTACTCAGAAAGGTTGCAGTGGCAAAATTTACTCGCACCCTCGGAACCATGCTTAGCAGCGGCGTTCCCATTCTTGAAGCCATGGATATCGTTGCAAAAACTGCCGGAAACAAGGTGATTGAAAGGGCTATACTAGAAACCCGAGCCAGCGTGGCCGAAGGTAAAAGCGTTACCGAACCTCTGATGCATAGCGGGGTATTTCCTCCCATGGTTGTCCAGATGATATCGGTAGGGGAATCTACCGGCGCACTCGATGCAATGCTTGGCAAAATAGCCGACTATTATGACGAAGAAGTGGATGCTGCCGTTGATGCTCTGACATCCATGCTTGAACCTTTCATGATGGTATTTTTGGGGGTGGTTATCGGGGGTCTGGTTATTTCAATGTACCTGCCAATTTTCAAGATGGCAGGAGTAGTAGCCGGTTAAATGACCAGGAAAAATTTTGCCTTTTCCCAAGAAGGAAAAGAGCACGAAGAAGAAAAGATTCTCGTCAAGGTAAAGTATCTGATATTTTTTCGTCTGCTTGTCGCTACTTTTCTTCTTGGTCTGACTCTTTATTTCCAGGGGTCTCGTTACAAATCTTTCTTTTCGCTTCCCGTTGTCTATTTGTCTCTTCTCGCCGGATCACTCTTTTTTTTCACAGCTATTTTTTCGCTTTACCTGAAATACGTTAAGAATCCCGTACTCTTCGCTTACGGGCAGCTCCTTTTCGATACGGTATTTGTATCTTTGATTATTCTTTTCACAGGCGGGATCACCAGTATATTTTCCTTCGGCTATATTCTTGTAATAATAATAGCGGCCACCATACTTTCCAGGCGTGGCAGCTTTATTATAGCATCGGCTAGTTCCATTTTTTACGGCCTTATTCTTGACCTTCAATACTACGGCGCTTTCAAATATATCCTCCCCCCAGAACTAAATTATACCTCCCCTGCACCCTCGGGTAGTTACCTCTATACTCTCCTTGTCACCAGCAGTGCCTTCTACCTGGTTGCCTTTTTAAGCAGCCATTTGACGGAAGAGCTCAAGAAAAGCAAAGTACAATTGAAGGCGAAACAAAAAGACCTTGCCGAATTAGAGATGCTGAACAAAAATATAGTGCAAAGCATAAACAGTGGCTTAATAACCTTGGACAACAACTTCAGGATAATTTATTTCAATAGAGCCGCAAGTGAAATCATCGGGACAGACCATCTCTCTAAACTACTGAACACTCCCGTAGAAGATATTTTTCCAAATATTTCAAATTACTTGCCCAGGACTAAAAAGCTAGAGTCAGATTGGCGCACAAAAACCAGTAGAGGCGAGATGGAATTTGTCAGAAGGGACGGAAAAAAATTATTTCTAGGGTTTTCCTTGTCAAGATTAAGAGGAACCCAAGGAGAACAATACGGCCACATACTCGTTTTTCAGGATCTTACTGTGTTGAAAAAGATGGAACAACAGGTAAAGCACATGGAACGACTGGCGCTAGCAGGGGAAATGGCAGCGGTGGTAGCCCATGAAATCAAAAATCCTTTGGCATCCATGAGCGGTTCCATACAGATGTTAAAGAAAGAACTCAAACTCAATCCGTTGCAAAATCGCCTGATGGATATCGTATCCAGGGAAATAGAGCGCTTGAATTCCCTCGTGAAAGAGTTTTCGCTACTCACCAAGTCGAAGAAGAAAGCTCCACAGGAGGTTGACGTAGACAAAACTATTTCCGATACTCTCACCATTTTGAAGAGTAACTGGGAAGTAAATAGCAAGATAAAAATTATCAAAGAAACGCAAAAAGGGCTAAAGATAGCCGTTGACCCTCAACAACTCCAGCAAATCCTCTGGAACCTTTTTACCAATGCCATCGAAGCCATGCCACAAGGAGGGACTCTTACCGTTAAAACTGGCAACGTGGACATAAATGGAGAAAGCTCAACCCCGGAAGTAGAAATCATAGTAAGCGATACAGGCGCAGGAATACCGCCAGAGATACGCAGCAGGATTTTTGATCCCTTTTATACCACCAAAACCAAGGGTACAGGACTTGGGTTGAGTATTGTTAGAAGAATAGTTAATGAGTACGGTGGAAGAATTGCCCTGGACGAAGGCAAAACCAACGGGGCTACTTTCCGAATATATTTCCCATCTGCTTGATTAAATTACCCGGAACTTTGTCCAAAACCAAAATCCCCCTGGCTTTTGAACCAGGAGGATTTCTTTACTACAAGGCACTACGCCTGCCAAGCCCAAAACTAGATACAATCAAGATACCTGGTTGGCTGCAAGTCGGTTTACCTTTTTGGTTAACCTGGATATTTTTCTTGCTGCATTTCTTTTATGAAGAACTCCCTTAGATGCAGCCTTATCAATCACCGGAATCGCTTCCTTCAACGCTTCTTGTGCCTCTTCCAGAGATTTTCTCTCTACAGCCAGCCTCACCTTTTTTATTACATTCTTTACCCTGGTTCTTATAGACTTATTTCTCAATCTTCTTCGTTCGTTCTGTCGTGCTCGCTTCATTGCTGACTTGTGAGTTGCCAAAACTGCCACCTCCTTTTTTCTCTTCCATGCTCTTATTTTAGCAAGATGTTAACATGAACCGGCGGTAGAAAACAATACATTTAAACGCAACGACGCGTGCAATTTTCTCGCATGCGCTATTACGAGGATTCCAAGCTGTTACCCACACAATCGGAAGCGAAAAAGTAATCCAGCAGTATCACTTATCGCTTAAAATCACCGGAAAAAGGTGTTAAGTTAAGCTAGTTATTCTTAATAACATCCTGACGGTAATTGAATCTACCAAGCCGGAACTTGGTTTTTATGTTTCCATGAAGAAAAAGTCAAGCAAAAATAATGTGAGAGGCTTTGTTTGCCAGGAATGCGGGCATGAAAGCCTTAAATGGTTCGGAAAGTGTCCCGAGTGTGGCGGCTGGGGCTGTATGACAGAAATACCCAGGCCGAACCGCGGGATTATTCCCGGCTCCTTCCTGGAACAGCCCTCGGAACCTGTTTCCATTTGCGATATCTCCGTAAAAAGAGATAGCCGTATCTCCACAGGTATCAGTGAATTCGACCGAGTGTTAGGCGGAGGCATAGTACCGGGGTCACTTGTGCTTCTTGCAGGCGATCCTGGAATCGGGAAATCTACCTTGCTTCTTCAAGCCCTTGCAGAAGCAAGCAAAACAGGCCTAACGACTCTTTATGTGTCAGGTGAAGAATCGCTACAGCAGGTAAAGCTGAGGGCTGATCGCATAGGCATTCAGGAAAGAAATCTTAAGGTAGTTACCGAGACCAATCTTGAAGAGATCCTCAAAATGATAGAAAAACTGGCCCCTTCAGTCCTGGCTGTTGACTCCATCCAAACCATCCGCACTGCAATGACTGCAAGCCCACCGGGTTCCTTGAGTCAGATCAGAGAAAGTGCAAATATTTTACTATCCATGGCTAAGATTACCGGGATAGCCGTGATTCTCGCAGGACATGTTACAAAGGAAGGTGTAATTGCTGGTCCCCGGGTTCTGGAGCACTTGGTAGATGCTGCACTCTACTTTGAAGGAGGAGGTGCTCATGGTTTTCGCATACTTAGAGCAGTCAAGAATCGCTTCGGGGCAACTAATGAAATTGGTGTTTTTGAAATGACCGACAGCGGGCTCAATGAAGTATTAAATCCATCTGCCATATTCGTTTCCGAACGCCCCAAGAACATTTCCGGTTCCGTAGTAGTTCCCAGCATTGAAGGTACCCGACCAATACTGGTGGAAATCCAGAGCCTTGTAACACCAACTTCCTTTCCCCAGCCAAGGAGAATGACTATGGGAATTGACGGAAATCGGCTGGCACTGCTAATAGCCATCATGGAGAAAAAACTTGGAATTTCCCTAGCCGGAAATGATATTTTTATAAACGTGGCAGGAGGTGTAAAAATAGTTGAACCGGCCATAGATTTGCCTGTAGTTATGGCTTTGCTTTCCTGTTACCTCGACAAACCATTTCCGGAAGACACTGTACTTTTTGGAGAAGTAGGTCTTGTAGGCGAAGTGCGTGGAGTTGATCGAGCAGATATTAGAGTATCGGAAGCTGCAAAGCTTGGATTTGAAAGAGTACTCTTACCCTCTGCAAATTTTCATTCCCTACCACCCCAATCGGGCATCCACATAACCGGGGTCTCCAACTTGGAGGAAGCAATCAGGTCTTGTGATACGTTCACGAATTAGAACTGGGACCTACTTTCATATCAGTCTGCAACATCCCGGCACAGAATGCAAAATCATCGGTTTCCTCTACGAAGTAATAGGTCACTTTTTAAATATTGACTCAACCAAAAAGCTAAGGCAGCGAAGCCGCAACCAAGTTTGAACCGCTAAGACGCTAAGAGCGCAAAGGGATATTGTTTTTTCCTTGAGCAGTGTGTAACTGCTCAAGGAAAGAAGCCTGCCCTTCAGGCATGCTGTTGGTACAGACAATCTGAGTTGGCGCCTGAAGCTTTGTGTTTTGTGTGCGCTTCCTAGGATATGCGTGTTGTCCATTGCCCTTGTTACCCTGAAAGGGTGCAAGGCATTGTGGGCGGCGTTAACCCGCCGGCCGCAATATTTTCCTTCTTCGCGTTCTTCGCGCCTTAAGCGAAGCGGGCGGTTCATTTATGACGGACATTGGTAGTATAAGAATTATGACACGATAAAACGCTACATGTTTATAGGGAAGTATTCTAAAGCACGGTCATTGCAAGCATAACGAAGCAATCTCCAAGAGTTTGATATCCGAGGAAGATTGCATTACCATCTGCCTCTGGCAGATACCTCACAATGACAAAGTGTTAAAAATGTTTTTGGGGAATTGGTTCACTAGGCTAGAGCCCCTTGTTACAGTAAACTAAAAGAGCTATATTTAAAAACTACACAGGATTTAAGAGCATGGCTGTCTTTAAGAGAATCATTTTTAATAGGTATGTAAGGCCTTTTCCCATACCCTTATCGAGACAGAGATCTGGTTTTAATACTTCGTTGTAGCAGACAAGTACCATGTAGAATTAGACGATTTAGAAACGGGATTAAAAATGCCAAGAAACAACAATACAATACCCTTTCCACAACACAAAACATCAGGAGAGATATATCAAAAATCCCTGGATGAGCAGATCGAACATATAATGCATCTTCCAGCGCCAGACAGGATCAAGGCCATTGCGGAGAGCCCAAACCCCGAGGCCTTGGTTCGCAGATTTCCAGAACAGGACTTCTACATCACGTTAAAGGAAGTAGATTTAAGCGACGCACTCGTTTTGGTTAGAAATGCAAACCCGTCACAACTAAAGTTTTTGTTTGACCTGGAATGGTGGGAAAAATATTTGCCCGAAGAAGAAAAAGCGTGGGAATGGCTTGAATTTCTCAGGGTAAATGCCCCAAGACAACTTCTCATGTGGCTTTCGAACGTGGATGTAGAACTTCTGATATCACTACTCAAAAAGTGGCTAGTACTGGAGAAAGTTCCCGACCCAGACGATATTGACTTCGTTGAAGCCACTGATAAGCTGCCGCCTCACACGATAGATAATATCTATTACTGGAACGCAAAAAAAGGCGATAAGCTGCCGCTTTTGAAAACGATCCTTGCTACACTTTTCGAACTGGACAGGAAACTATATTTCCAGGTAATGGAAGGAGTCATCTGGGGTATTCAGGCAGAACTGGAAGAAGATGCTTATAGGTGGCGCAAGGGAAGATTGGAAGATTTAGCTATTCCGGACTTTTATGATGCACTAGAAATCTACAAAGACATAGAGCCTGGCGAGCTGTATTCAAAACACTTTTTAAATAAGAAATCCACGGTAATCCAGAGACCCGATATAACCCCTTCTATTTATCCTCTCGTTTTATTACCGGGAAGAAACCTCCTGGCGAAGGCAGTGGAACAAATAGAAGATCTTGAAGTGCTAAACTTTCTCAAGATAGAATTCGCCTCACTGGCAAACAAAATTATCGTAGCCGATCGCCTTTCTCTGGGTGACTCCGAATCGATGAGAAAGGCAGTCGAAAAAGTCGTATCATACGTAGAACTAGGACTTGAGCAAGGAGGGATAGTATCTGTACGAGAAGCTGTGGAATTCTTAAAATCTTATCCTCTGGAGTCCGTATTCAGAGTAGGTTTTACTATTGTAAAACGATTGAAGAAAAGAGCCCAGCAATTGATAGAAAAAGGCTGGATATCTAATTGGCCCCACAAGACATTAATACTTCAGGCACCGTACCAGTCTTTACTGGAGGCTCTTATTCCGCCCGATCCCCAGTGCCTAGAAATAACCCCTGAAGGCGGCTTACTTACAAAGCCCTTCTCTACCCTCGAGGAAATCCTCTGGACAGAGGGTAAACTGAGAGAAATAGAATTTATGGGGGAAATATATCACGCCCTTAACGTTGACTACAACCAGATAGTCCAGAATCTATGGCCCCTTGGTCAACCCGGAGAACCGACAGAAATAAAAATTGATGACATCATAATTACAGCAATAGCAAACAAGGAAATCCGCGGGGAATACTCCTGCCTTCCGATCCCCAGAACCGAAATACCATGTGCTCTAAGGAGCCTAGGTCAGTCGTCAGAAATTCTGGCTGGTAAGTTTGTAAGTGAAATACAATTTTCTTCTGACAGCGCAATGCAAGTGATTGCATCATATGTCGAAGTAGTACTGGATCAATTCAAGGAGAATTTCTCCGGGATAAAAGATCTGGAAACAATAGATCCCAGGTACTTGGAAGGAATACTGGTAAAAAAGTAGATGATCGAGAAATGATTGATAAATTCCACCCCCATGCTAATGGGACACATAAGGCTTTAATTGGACAGCTTCTTGGTTATCGTTTATGATTATCAAGTCTACTTGCCATGGTCTTTGCGTGGGCGTGGCCCAGATGTTAACATTAATCTCAGGAGGAACAATGGTACACAAAACCAGAATCCGAAATATTTCGCTGATATTTACAATAATGGCATTTGTCCTGGCAACTACGTTCGGTTGTAGTTCACCGCAGGAAAAAGAGGCCAAGTTTTTCAAAAGCGCAGAAAATTACTACAAGGAAGGGAAATACCCAGAAGCTATCATTCAGTATCTCAATGTCCTCCAAATTAACCCCAAAAATGCAAAAGCCCAGTACAAACTGGCTCTGGCATATTTAAAAACAAAAAAGGCAAGAGAAGCTTTTAGGGCGTTTATTAAGACTGTCGATCTCGATCCTAAGAACGTAGACGCTCATTTGAAGCTGGCAGAATTCTACCTTCTGGCAGGCAAGGTCAAAGAAGCCCAAAAGGAAGCAGAAACAATAAAACAACTAGATCCCAAGAACGACAAGCTGAAGTTACTGCTCGCCAATATCGCCATACGAAACAAAAAATGGGATGATGCCGAGAAGCTTCTGAAAGATTATCTTAAAAACAATCCTAAGGAGACGCGGAGCATTATTTCCCTGGCATTACTCTACGAGAGGAAAAAGGAACCCGAGAAGGCGGAAAAGGTATTAAAAGATGCTGTAAAGAATAATCCTTCCGATGTGAATCTCTTGTACAGCCTCGCTGGTCTTTACAGAAGAAAAGGAAATAAGGCCGAGGCCGAAAAAATACTGAGAGAAATAATAAAAAAGGAGCCAAAAAATACCAAGCACTACATTAACCTTGCCAGGTATTACGAGATAGAAAAAAAGTGGGATAAAGAAAAAGAAATTTTAGAAAAGGCTGTGAAGAACAACCCAAAAGATCCGATGGCACTCCTTGCATTGGGTGGGTTTCATGCTTTTCGAGGGAAATACAAAGAAGCCCTGGCCAGCTTTGAGCAAGCGCACAAGTCACAACCGAAAAACTTAGAAATTCTTTCAAATATCGCTAGGCTTCACCTTGATTTTAATCATCCGGAACAAGCCAGAAAGGTTCTTGACCAAGTTTTACAGAAAGATCCCAAGCTCCCCAGCGCTCTGTTGATAAAAGGGCGCCTGGCACTTATGGATAAAAAATATGACGAAGCCCTCACTGCGCTATCAGAAGCAGCCAGAGAAGCACCTAGGTTAAACAAAGTCTTCTACTATAAAGCCTTAGCCCACCTTGGGACTAAAGAGATTAATCAGGCAAAGCAAGCATTCGCAAAAGAAATAAGGCTAAATCCGAGAGATATCAAGGCAAGACTCATTCTCGCCGAAATAGCCTTCAAGGAAAGAGATTTCGATGAGGCCACTAATCAGGCCCAGGAAATTCTCAAGCTAAATCCAAACTCAACGGCAGCACTTGTACTCCTGGGGAATATATCCTTTGCCAAAAAAGAGCTGACACGAGCCAGAAAATATTATTCAAGCGCACTTGAAAAAAGCCCCAAAAACCCTTTACTGATTTATAAATTAGCCTTGCTGGACCTTGTCGAGAACAAACAGGACGAAGCAGTAAGAAAGCTTAAACAGGTATTATCCGATATCCCGGGACATCCGGGAGCACTTCAGCAGCTCGTAGCGGTATACATGAGAAAAGGACAAAGAGATAAAGCCATCGAGCTTTGCAATGAACAAATCAAGAAAGCTCCCAAGGTCTCCCACATTTACAACATTTTGGGCCAAATAGCCCTCAACTCGAAAGACAACAAGAAAGCCGAAAAGATGTTTCTTACGGCCATACAGAAAGATGAGAATTACTTACCCGCTTATTTTTCTCTTGCACAACTTTACAGGCAGGAAGGGAGATTGGATGATGCGGTTAAAAAATACGAGGAAATCTTGAAAAAAAGACCTCAATTTTCGCCCGGCTACCTTTTTGTCGGAATGATATACGAACAGCAGGGAAAATATGAAGACGCAGAAAAGTATTATAGAAAAGCCCTGGACATCTCCCCCCGGTTTGGAGCAGCGGCCAATAACCTTGCCTGGATATTATCGGAGCATGGAGGAAACATCGACGAGGCTTTGAAATTTGCCCAGCAGGCAAAAGCAGTCCTGCCGGAAGATCCCAGGGTAAATGATACGATCGGATGGATATACCACAAAAAAGGATCTAACGCCTTTGCTATTTCTTACCTTCTGGATGCCATGGAAAAGTTGCCGAAAGAGCCCCTGGTACACTATCACCTCGCTCTTGCCTACAAAGCAAAAAACGAAAAAGATAAGGCAATCAAGCAGTTGGAAGAGGCTTTGAAACTCAACCCCAATTTTTCGGAGGCAGAGAAGGCAAAAAGCCTGCTAAAAGAATTGAAAACCGAGGGAATCTCTCGCAAACAAAACGCCTCTTAGAGGCAACAACACGTAATTTTGCATCGTGCTATGAGTCCGGAAACTGACAAAATTTTCAAGCAAATATCTCAAAAACGAAAAGAGTTGGAAAGGGCCGGCTTTTCTCGTGAAGAAGATTTCGCGTTGACCGTCTTTTTTGACCTTGCCCAGAAAAGCGACGACCTCGAAAGCCTCATCAAGATTGCCAAGGGTGTACTTAAAACGTTTTTCGACTGGGACTCCGAGATACACCTGTTTGATCCTTCAACCCAAGCAAAGGACAGTGATGCTACTCCCGCTAAGACAGGGAAAACCTCAAAGCGAAATAAGCAATCTCTTAGAATACAGAACAAGATATATCTCCAGGAAGGTTCGCTCTACGTGCCAATCATGGGAAATGAACACTTGAGAAACCCGTACGGTCTTCCGCATCATTACTTGGGTTCACTCGAAATAAAAAACGGGGAAAATCTCAACGCTCAGGAAATCCTTTTTTTACAGAAGATTAGTGACCGCATTGGTTGCGCTCTGCATAGACGAATTCTTGCCAAGCAGGATAGTGAACATCTACAGTTTATTAATACGCTTATCGCTGATATTGAACATAATGTTATTGTCCCAAACATGATTTTTCGGCTTTTTTTGCACAGGATCCGTGCAAAAATTAAGAAAAATAAGCACATTGAAGAAATCATGAAAAAATCCTGCGCTGAACTTACTCACATCGAGAATGAAACTATCGAAAAAATAAACAGGTGTCTGCTCGAAATGGCGGAAGTGAACCGCAGTCTCGAAGAAGAGTACGATAACCTTGAGAAGCACTATAGAAACACAAGCCTATTCCTTGAGACACTATTCAGGAAAAGCCATTTCGAGGCCGGAACTTTTGTATTAAAGAAAAGAGTCTGCAACTTCAGGCAAGAAGTTATTGACCCTCAACTGGAAAGGTTTTTACCCCGATTCAAGCAGAAGAGCATAGAAATAGATAACAGCCTTGGAGGTGTCCCGGACATAGAAATTCAACTTGTAGTTGACGTAGGACTGATTTCTCAGGTATATGCCAACCTTTTCTCAAATGCCCTTAAATATACACGGGAGGTCACAACTGTTAACAATGAAAAGGTGAAGTGCATAGCTTTTGGATGGGAAAAAGTACCGAAGTACTTCAACGGAGAAAAGGACGGAATAAAGTTCAATGTTTTCAGCACGGGCCCTCATGTAGACAAAGATGAAGTGGATAAGATTTTTGAAGACGGGTACAGGGGCAGAAATTCGCTCGGCGAACCGGGGACCGGCCACGGGCTTAGCTTCGTGAAGAAAGTCATTCAAATACACGGAGGTTCAACAGGCTACGAGGCGACACCTTACGGTAACAATTTCTATTTTATTTTGCCGGTTGAAGATTAAAGCGATTCTATGAATAGCTCACTCCTTAAAATCACCAACCTGAAAACCTACTTTTTTACCAACGATGGCGTATCGAGGGCCGTAGACGGGATTAACCTACAAATAAGGAAGGGTGAAACCCTTGGAATTGTAGGTGAATCAGGGTGTGGTAAAAGCGTTACGGCTTTGTCAATTATGAGGCTAATTCCTCAACCTCCAGGAAAAATCGTTGAAGGAGAGATACTTTTTAATTCTCAAAATCTCCTTGCCATTCGGGAAGAAGAAATGAGAGAACTCCGTGGTAAGAAAATATCCATGATATTTCAGGATCCCATGAGTTCTTTAAACCCGGTGTTTAGGGTGATAGACCAGATAAGTGAAGCCATTTACTGCCACGAAAAAATATCAAAGAAAGAAGCTGACGAGAAGGCAATTCATATTTTAGATAGGGTGGGCTTCCCTGACCCCGTTAACAGGGCACGGCAATATCCTCACCAGTTGAGCGGAGGCTTGAGACAAAGGGTTATGATAGCAATGGCACTTGCTTGCGGACCGGATCTCCTTATTGCCGATGAACCTACAACTGCTCTAGACGTGACTGTCCAGGCACAAATCCTTGATCTACTGTTAGAGATTCAAGAAAAGCAGAACATTAGCATGATTTTTGTTTCTCATGACCTGGGGGTGATTGCTTCGATATGCCAGCAAGTCTCCGTTTTCTATGCAGGGCAAGTTGTGGAAAAGCTTTCTGTTCAGACATTATTTGAAAATCCTCGTCACCCTTATACCCAGGGACTTCTTTCCTCTATTCCGCGCGAGACAGAAACTTTAAAAAGTAAGAAACTTTTCACTATTCCGGGGATAGTTCCGAGTCCCACGAGCTGGCCTAGTGGTTGCCGTTTTCATACAAGGTGCAAGTTCGCTTTGGATAAATGCCGTCATGAAGAACCACCGGAATTCAGAGTAGAAGATGGCCAGGTGGTAAAATGCTGGCTGTGCGAGAGAGACTAGCATGAACAGGTCAAATGGAAGCGAGCTCATAAAAGTTCAGGATTTAGCCAAATACTATCCGCTTCATGCCGGTATTTTTAAAAAGGCAAAAGTTCATATCCTGGCCGTGGACGGAGTATCTTTCGCTTTAAACAAGGGAGAGACCTTTGGGCTTGTGGGTGAAAGCGGATGCGGCAAATCAACCCTTGGGAGACTCGTCGCTGGCCTGGAACCTCCCACCAAGGGAGATATTTACCTGGAAGGAGAAAGTATATACTATTCCCGTAGAACCCAGAAATTGGAACTGGCTCGCAAGATTCAGATCATCTTTCAGGATCCCTATGCATCCTTAAACCCTCGCCAGACAGTCGGATCAATTATTGGGGAAGGTTTGGAAATTCACCGTGTTGCGACTCCGAAAGAAAGGAAAGAAAAAGTAATCCATCTGATGAAAAGTGTCGGGCTCCACGAAAATCATTTTACAAGGTATCCTCACGAATTTAGCGGAGGCCAACGTCAGCGGATTGGAATTGCAAGGGCCCTTGCGCTGGAGCCAAAGTTGATTGTTTGTGATGAACCGTTATCATCCCTGGACGTATCAATTCAGGCTCAAGTTATTAATCTTTTGCTGGACATCCAGGAGCAATTTGATCTTACGTATTTATTCATATCTCATGACTTGAACGTTGTACGCCACATGTGCGACCGAATTGCCGTTATGTATGTGGGAAAACTGGTAGAAGTGGGCACAAACAAGGAGATTTACGACACTCCAAAGCATCCATACACAAAGGCTTTGCTGGCCTCCGTTCCAAGATTGACACCCGGGGCTTTCCGACGAGGCTTGGTACTTAAGGGAGATGTTCCAAACCCTGCATCCCCGCCCAGCGGTTGTTACTTTCATCCCAGGTGTCGTCAAGCGATGGACATATGCAAGGGGAAAATGCCGGATTTATACTCGGTGGAGGGAAGTCACCATGTCAGGTGCTGGCTATACAGCTAGAACTCTAGATCACAACGGGGCTCTAAGCAAGAGAAGACAACCCACCATGGAAAACAACACGTTTCCTATCCAGGCGGCTATTAAGGGAGGAAGCACCCCTGCCTCGCCCAGTGAAATTGAAAACTGAAAAACCACTAGGTAAACAAAAGCGAGGGCTGTAGCCAGTGCTACCCCCAAGGGTATGCTTGAATGGCGACCCAGGAGAAATGCTATCGAAAGGCCTAACAAAGCGAGAACGACACCTGTTGTTGGAAAAGAAATCTTGGAATGTAGTTTAAGCCTGTAATATGTGGTGTCATAACCTTCCTTTTCCAACCTGCTTACATAATTGTAAAGCTCCGTGAAGCTCATCTCATCGGGAATCCTCTGGACCGTCTCAAAGCTTACCGGATTAACCTCTATAGGTAAAACCCTAGCTTTGAATGCCTTTATTACCCACGCATTACCTTTGCTCTTCTGCTGATCAACCCCTTTTATGAAAATCCAATCCTCACCAGACCACCTAGCTTCCCTTGCGTCCACTCGCCTTACAAGATCAAAATCACCATCGAAGATAAATAATGTAACTTTCTTTAGCACATTATTTCGTCTGTCAAAGTAATCGGCATTTAAAATCACATTGTCGCTCCTGCACCAAATCCGCCCTTGAGCAATTGCCGCCGATTGCCCTGATTTCTTACTTTCTTTTTGCCAGATAGCGTTAGCTTTTTTCAGGCAAAAAGGTACCAGTTCCTGATTGAAGAAAAAATCCACCGAGCTTATGACAAGCGCAATTGTCAAAATTGGAATAATACACCTTAACAGGTTAATCCCACTGGCCTTCAAGGCCACAATTTCATTGTTTTTCCCGAGAATACCAAAGCTTATAATAGCCGCAATAAGGATGGCCATGGGTATTCCTTCAACAACAATGAGTGGGATCTTGCACAAAAAGTACACAAAGATCTTGGAAAAATTGACCTGGGCTTCCACCAGGTCATCAATCTTTTCAAAAAGGTCAATCACCAAGTAAATGACAACGAAGCCACCCAGAGCCAGGTAAAAAACCTGAAGAAATGATTTTATCAAGTACCTCCAGAGAATTCTCATGATCTTTTGTCCGAAGTTATCCCTGACTACTTCATGGAAAATAATCTTTTCAAAAGAGGTATTTCGAGCATGCCTCTGTCTCTTGAAATTTGGACCCAGAAAAATATTGCAAGGACTCCGAAAACTAAATTTGCAAACCATAGCCCTATGGCTGGCGGTATTATGCCAACTTCGCTCAAATTCTGTCCCGCGGTAAGCGTAACGTAGTAAACGAGAAAAATGGCAAGTCCACTGGCAAGCCCCGGAACCCGCGTGTCTTCTCTAACTTTCATACCCAGGGGGGCAGCTATGAGTCCCAGAACCAGGCAAGATACAGGAAATGCTATCCTTTTGTGAAGCAGTAAACGGTACTTTATTGAACGCTTTTTATCGATTTTTCTACTTCGTATTCTCTCAATAAGTTGCCTTGTAGTTAGCTCCTTCGCCTTGCTACGGGTCAAACCTCCCCCCTTTCTTTTCCCTCCAAGTACCAATTCGTATCTCTCGAAATTTATATTTTGAGCAGTATCCATACTGTCATTTATTCGGGTAATCACTCCGTTTCCAAGCTGTAAAACATATCCCGAATCATTTTTAAGAGGCACCAATTCCCCTGATTTGGCAAAAATCGTACACCTCGCTTCCGGCGTTCTGTTGTCCTGGATAAGCACTTTTTCCAGACGCTTAGTTTCCGGGTCGATATGATTAACGTAAAATAACAAACCTGGAAACTGGTCGACAAAAACCCTCTCCTTTAGCAGTACCTTGCCACTTTTTTGTATCAGTTCATACAAGGACTGCCTCATACGAAAATAAGAATCCGGTAAAACAAATAGCGAAATATACGTGGTTAGCAAGTACGCGCTAATAACCACCACCAAAACAGGTCCTATCATTTTGCCACATCCAACCCCCGAAGCTTTCAACGCTATAATTTCGCGGTCGTTAGCCATGCGAAGAAAAGCGAGGTGAACCCCTAGGAGCGTTGCCATGGGGATTGCGTACAAAAGGAAGTAGGGTAAAGCAAAGTAAACAATCCTTGAAAAGGCTGCCAGCGTTACTCCACCGGAGAAAAGCACATCGGAAAGCTTCATAACTTTCCCGAGGAGCAACACCAGGATAAGTACCACGAGGCTAACAAGGAAAGGGCCCAACATTTCTTTCAAGAAGTATTTCCAGAGAATTTTTCCCATTTCTGCATTTTGAACTAATTCAACAAATCAATAGCTTACAAAATGTTTTCGTGTAAAATTGATTGCCAATTATAAACACGCTTTCCAGAAATAAACAAGAATTAGAACGAAAATAAGGATCAAACTATTCCCTGAATCCGCGACGAAACTTTATGGCTAATTTTTATAACGTGTCTAAGTTGCTTATCATTGGCCACATAGCCAGGGTGAATTATTCTTCACCTAGTCAAGCAATCTTTTTACGCTCTGCGGGGCGTCCACCTGCACCGCATCCTCGGCGTCATCGCCCGCTGGATATAGCGTACTATAACCCGCCGGGCACTTCATTGCGCCTGCGGCCCAGGTGAACGATCACGGATTCAGGTATTCGATAAATTTATTTCCAAGATTCCGTCATAGCCAGAAATCAAAAACTGAGAATGATCTGTGATTTTACTAAGTTATTTCTTAGCAGCAAAAACTTGCCCCAAAATTACGCATGTAAAATCCAGTACTTACGCGACTTTGTGGAGGCCTGAATTTATTTCTTGAAAGGGTTGACTTTCGCAAAGTTTGTTGTTAATTAAGTAAGGCTTTGTTGGAAAAACAACCGTTCTTTGAAAACTGGGTAGTAGCGGGCGTTTGATAGTTTATTAGATTAGGGATTAATTGGAGAGTTTGATCCTGGCTCAGAACGAACGCTGGCGGCGTGCCTAACACATGCAAGTCGT
>JALSTM010000076.1 GCA_026983715.1 Desulfobacterales bacterium | reverse complement strand
CGATGGCACGTACAAGGGTAAAGATAGCGCTATCGACAAATCGAAGCAAGGATACCCAAGAAAACATGGGTTAACTAGGTTTATTCCGACCAACCAGTGTCTTCACTGTCACAACGGCAACCACGTAGGAGCGGACTACATCGGTCTTTTTCAGTCTGATTTTAGCCCTACTTACCAAGAATCTGTTGCTCTTAACCTAAAACCTATTTATGGAACAGGCCACGTAGCGCTATCTCCCGATACCCATTACCTTAAGGGGCTCAAATGCATCGATTGCCACGAAAAGAAAGAAATTATGGGAGACGGCCTAATTCCGGGTTCTCTGGCATACGCTATTAGAATTTCTTGCACGGACTGTCACCCAGGATATTCAAACCCTGATTTCAGACGCAGGTGTGTTTCTCACAGGATAAGGAAACACGCAAAATTACGGTGTAGCGCCTGTCACGCCAAATGGTCTTTCCAGGACTACGGGATGAGCGTAATGCTGACCCTAGAGCCTTCATATCGGAAATGGATGCACCTGATGCATGGGGGAGATCCATTTTTGTCCACTCTATTCAAAAGGTCTCTTGTAAAAAAATTTCCCGCCCCTCCGAGCTCCATCGACTTTCTTTCCGGCAAGCCAAAGCCGGGAATGTGGCTAATCGGATGGAGATTCAGAAGGTGGGAATACATGCCCCTTGGGATTGACAGCCAGGGGAAAGTGGCAATAATCAGGCCACAGTACCAGTATTACGTGAGCTCCGTGGATGCTTCCGGTAATGTTGTTTTAGACAGTGTAATTCCTGAAAGAGGAGATAATTCCGGCCCAGGGTGGGCATTTAATCCTTACTCGCCTCACACCATATCGAAGAGGGGAAGAAGTTGCGACTCATGCCACGGTAACAAGATAGCAGCAGGTATGGGCAGATTTGTCTCCCCAGAACTTGACACATCCCTTACCGTTCCTTCAAAACCATCTTACGTTGGCGCCCGCCTTTTAAACAGTGTTGAAAAGGAAAAACTGCTCCATCCATCCGGCCGCTTTTACCGCCTGCGTCTTAGATTTCTTTCTGAATAATGCTGCGACCTAACATCCTTCGTCTTCCTCGACAGTAAACTCAGGTTGCGTGGAGGGAACCAGAACCTTAGTTTAGGGCGTAGCAGGTTTTACGGGAGCAGTTACGCGAGGCATCGCGGTACCGGATAAAGGCCAGGAATACCGAACCAGTGGCAACGGATACATGCAGTATTCAACCATTGACCCGTCAAACAGGCGAACCTTTTTGTATCCCATGACGTATCTAAAGACCCAGTAGCCTAGGGACGCTAAATGACCGGTGTCACAAAGAACAATTATCTCCTTGTCCTTGTCTTCTGGTAGACCCGCGCCATAAACTATGTTCTCTATTTCTTCCCTGGGCTTGATCAGCCGTGGTATTCTACTGACGAGAAGCCAACCGGAAGGAACGGAGAGAGAACCTGGAATATGCCCGTACCTAGCAGTAGTTCTACCTTTTTCTATACCAAAGTAACGGGCAGGTACGCGCATATCCACAATTTTTGCTCCAAGAAAGCGTACGTCATCAATTGTAGCAAGCTTGGTAACGTCAAGATCGGGGACAAAGTCCCCCTTGGGAGGATGTTCAATTTTCGTATCAAGCGGTCTACTCTCATACATCCACTGTGATATGCCACCATCAAGAACAGCCACAGAGTTGTGTCCCAGCACATCAAGAGTCCAGGCAACCCTGCACGCCCAAGCAATGGCACTCAAGGTATGGCCATCGGCATAAATGATAACATCGCTCTTGTTGTTCACTCCAAATTCTCGAAGCTTCTCCTTGAGATAATCAAGAGGCGGCAACATGAAAGGCACACCGTTAAGTCTTTGCCTCCACCTTGCAAATGCACAAACTGCCCCGGGAATATGTCCAAACTTGTATTCCTGTGGCGAGAGCCTGACGTCAAGTACTACCAGGTTTGGCTGTGACAAGTTATCTGCCAACCACGAGGCTGAGACTATCCCGCCCGGGAGTTCACAGTGAGCCTTTGGCGGTAGACCAAACAAGCATAAGCAAACCAAGAAAAAAGGTAGAACAAAAAAATACTTAATTTTTCCCGAATCCATGCACACATCCTCCATTGGCTTAATTGCCGGGAAACGATACATTGTCAAGATTGGCGATAATGCCGCTAAATACTCATAAATACTGCTCTCTTTCGTTTTAGGTAACACCTAAAGTGCCGGCGGAATTTCTAATTTGCTGATCATTCTTCGGTTTAAGTCAGTATTAAAGGGTTGACCGCAGATTAAAATCCTGTTCAAACAAACTAATCTAGTTCTTCTCGTTTTTATTTTCCACCGGGGCCGGGACCTTCGGTATAGATGCCTTGTCTGCCTTTGATCCTGATTTTACATCGTCTTCTGAAAGAAACAGTTCACTGTGTCCGTGGCAAGAATTACAATCGGCATTTTGCTTCGTTTTTCTCTGTATGTTGTGTGCCTCAATAGGTGCCCAGGTATGCAACTTTCCGAAGTTGGGCCCTAGATCTACTCCCAGCACAGAAAAAGATGACGGAAGAACAGGTGAATGTCTCAAAAGAACGTACTTGAAGTTGTTATTTGGACCACGATCAGGGTTAAGACCTATCTTGAACATTATTTTTGACTCAGATACTGGTATTGGAACCTTACCTGCTTTAGTCACCAGCAAGTGGCATTCAAAACAGTTGTGATATCCTCCACTGGCATGGCATACAGAACATGCGATTGTCTCTGGTGGATGCGCGCTGTGCATGGGAATTTCATCGCTGCCCGTAGCGGCCGCTTCATGACAGTCTTTACACTCCACAGAGGGCATATTGTAAAATCTCGCCTTGGCCGGATTTTCCATCTCCTGGTGCATTCTTTCTCCCTTGTGGCAATCGCTGCAAACCATCTGGTACTTGTAAAAATGAACATCGGCAGTGTCTCCAATGTCAGGTATTTCTTCATCACCTACCGAGTAGTGACTTATCTTCCCGATGCATTCCCCGGACGTTCTAGCTCCATGGCAACCGTAGCAAGTTTTATCCATTGGAGGTTCCTTAAAAAAACGATGTGCTCCCAAAAGACCGCCTTTGGTAGCTTCAGGTCTGCTGACGTGGCAGCTACCACAGCTGGCATGGCAGTGGTTACAATCTGTTTTAAAGGCCCTCACGAGAGGACTTTTTTCCAATGGCAACGGCGAAATATAAGCTTGCATTACGTTTTTTATACCGGCGATGGTGTAATGAATTGAGTTGTAATATGTGTCGGTAATTTCATCGTGACACTCTCCACAGACTCCATTTCTGTCCTCTGAAGGATCTTTTACAATTCCTATGTGAGCTTCCTTAAAATTCGGTACATTTCTTCCTTTGTGGCAATACATGCAGCCGAGATCCCCATGGTCGGTTTTAAGAAAATCAGGATTCACCCAGTATTTGTCCCTGCCCAGCAACTGCGGGGCTGCGACACCTCACCCCGAAGCTTCTGTTTCCTGTTTCTTTTTTGATTTTTCAATCAGGGCATCTATCAATATGGCATTGGTATGGCACTGAACGCAGGCATCATTTTTTGTTTCCGAAGATACAGGTTCAAGACCACCAGCGAAGAAGGTAAAAAGGAGGAAAGCACAGATAAAGAGCATGCTTAGTTGCCTCATGTCTTTTCCCTATTGATTCTAAAAACGAGGAATTAAAGGCTTTAAAGCTTTTGATTCCCCCCGAGGATTTTAAGATTTCCAGCCAGCCTTTAATGTGCGGTAAAATTCTTTTACTTTAGTATTGTTATCACAGTTGTGCGATCTTTACAAGTACCCATTTTAAACGGTTTTATTTTTTTTGGGATACTACATGGTCTATCTG
>JALSTM010000075.1 GCA_026983715.1 Desulfobacterales bacterium | reverse complement strand
CCCGCAATGTTGCTTATACCCCTACATTCAAAACACTCAACTCCATAGACTTTTGCGGCCTGTGCTACGGCAGCGCCTTCCATATTTTCGCACAGCGCCCCGAAGCGTCTTTCCAATGCATCTGCCCTTGGTATGCTACCACTTACCGCAGCAACAGTAACAAAACGTCCAGTGCGTATCGAGAAGTCCGTGGGCAAGGAGTCAAGCCTCCCTTTTCCGCGAGCGGTATCCAGAAGAGAGGAGGTAACCGGCCACGAGTTATAGTAAATACTGCCTTCATCCTTATACAATGGGAATCCTAGCTTATCGAGTAATTCAAACGCAGCCCCGTAGTCTATTCCCATATCTCCGTAAATTTCTTCTTCTGCGATGGCAACGTCCCCGGGCTTCATTCCCGAATTCCTGTAAGCACCTGCAATTCCAATAGAAACAAGAGTTTTCACTCGGAAGTTTTCGAGCACAAAACTACTCGCCATGGCAACGTTGGTTATTCCAATATTGGAAATAACCACTACAATGTCCTGCCCTTCAAGTTTGCCCAAGATTGCTGAAAAAGGTGTTTTATACAGGTGCCGTCGAGTATTCAGAGAATCCAGAATCATGGAAACCTCTTCCTTTGTCGCCGCCACCAAGGCATAATCTACCCTTTCCTGCAATAATACCTCTTCCATTCCTACCCTTTTCCTCCGAGGATTATTCAACATACCATATTTTATCTTTTTTTCTAAGGACTAAACTCCCGTCTGCTATAAACGAGGGATTTTCATTTAAACCATTTCAGATATTTTACGTAAGCTCGGTATGTTTTTTTTGCATAGTTTGACGCCTCTGTGATAGAAATAATAAGTAATAAAAGCGTACTTCATGGGTGCTCTGGGTGTGAAGAACGTTAAAAGAAGGTTGAGGTTGAAATACAATTATAAAGGCATACCTGTAAATCAAAAGTTGAGGATTTGTAAAATGTCTTCAGTGTCAGCACAACAGATTGACAAGAAAGTTCTCGATGACGATCTCATTCAACCATTTATTGAGGCGACGGTAAACGTTCTAAAAATGATGGCTGGAATTGACCCTTTACCTCAGCCACCCAGGCTTAAAACCACCCACGAAGCCTACGGAGACATAACCGCCATAATAGGAATGGCTGGTGACAGCGTGAAGGGTTCTTTTGCCGTTAGCTTCACTGAACCCTGCATACTGGAAATAATGTCAAACATGTTGGGGGAAGAAATAAAAGCTCTTTCCAGGGATGTCAGCGATGGCGTCGGAGAAATAACCAATATTATCATTGGTGGAGCAAAGGCTCAGTTAGCAGAGAAAGGGCATGTCATTGGAATGGCAATACCTACTGTGGTCTCAGGGAAGGGTCATTCAGTGGAACATGTAACGGAACAACCGGTTACCCTTGTACCGTTTGAGACTCCGGCCGGTCCCTTTTTCATAGAGGTAAGCCTCATCGTGTAGTGGGATAATCTCTTTATGTTACCGGGTCCCCGGTGCATACCTGAAACGATGCTGGATAGAGCTTAGTTAAAGAGTGGAGAGACGCGGGGTTAAAGTATCGGCTACGTTACTTAGAAAATCAATAAAATAATTCGGAGGCAACAAAATGATGGACCTCGAGATACTCGTAGTCGACGACGACCCTATTTCACGCAAAATTGTCAGCAGATGCTTAAACGAAGCCAAATACCAAGTGACCACTGCTTGTTCAGGGGAAGAAGCCGTTAAATTAATGTCTGAGAAAGTTTACGATGTTGTAATAACAGACCTAGTGATGCCCGGTGAAATTGACGGTATCGGAGTGCTTGAATACGCAAAAAAACAATCGGACCACATTGAAGTTATTTTGATGACAGCTCACGGCACAGTAAAGACGGCTGTTGAAGCTATGAAAAAAGGAGCAGCCGATTACTTCCTTAAACCCATTGACCTGGCGGAAGTCCTTTTCCGGGTTCAAAAGGTTGCCTCTTTCAGGTGCCTGTTGAAAAACACCGAAGACCTTCGGATGGCAATGGAGACCACTGAGAGGGTTACGAGCGAAACAATTCAAGACCTGGAGTTTACAGTTGCAAAGTTCTGCGACGCATGCTGTAGAATGAAACGTATTCTTGACAACCCTGAAATGGAAAAGGAATCGAGAATAGACCAGGCACGGGAAATATTAAACGAGCTTGCCAAGGAATACCTTGGAACTTCTGGTAGCCACCCTTAGCGGCGAAAACCATCAGTG
Organism: Desulfobacterales bacterium; assembly: GCA_026983715.1. GTDB lineage: Bacteria > Desulfobacterota > Syntrophobacteria > B119-G9 > B119-G9 > B119-G9. Next base: position 1,642 of record JALSTM010000075.1, on the reverse strand, counting down.
TTAGGAATATCTCATGGCTTCCATGGGGGCCATTTTACTTGCCTTCCATGCGGGGAAGATGCCAGATACAAGCCCTATAGAACTGGAAAAAAGGGTCCCCAGGGCGAACGATTTCCATGAAATCAAGCTTGGAACGCTGAAAAACACGCTAATCAATTTAAAGATAGCATATCCCAAGCCCAGCCCGAAAATTCCCCCAAGGGCTGCCACAAGAACTGATTCTCCCAGAAACTGGAAAAGTATGTCCGCTTGTGTGGCTCCAACGGCTCTCCTCAAACCAATTTCTTCCTTCCTCTCCGTTACTGCCACGAGCATGATATTCATTATCACAATGCCGCTAACAAAAAGCGAAATACCTGCAATCCAGGCCAGCATTCTCGTAAGGGACCTTGTTTGGCGGGTGACAATTTCCATTATTTGCTCGGAAGTTATTATGGTGAAATCGTCGGGCACACCCTGCCGCAACTTGTGACGCTTACGAAGCAACCTTTTAAAATCCCTTATGGCAACCGCAAGGTATCTTCTTGACGTCAAGTTGACTCTGAAACCCTGCAGAGATTTTCGGTGAAGGATAAGTTTACTACTCACGCTAAGAGGCACAAATATTCTGTTATCTAGATCGTGTCCGGATCTTAGCACCCCCTGGGCTTTCATTACTCCCACTACCTTGTAAAATGTTTTACCGATTCTAACCCATTTTCCGACCGGATTTTTAGCTTCAAAGAGCTTTTCTTTCACAGTTGCGCCCAAAACACATACCTTTCTTATATTTTCGACGTCATCATCGGATATAAAACGACCCAGTGATATCGCCCAGTTTCTAGAGGCTGCCCAGTCACTTAACACACCAAGAAGTATTGTTCGTTTTTTGCGGTTTTTGTAGATTACCACTATCCCACCCTTAAATTGTTGAGGAACAACTTCTTCTACGTATTCAAACTGGGCGATGGCCCTGGCATCATCAATGGTGAGGTTTTTCGGATTGGTGCCCACTCTCCTGTGAAACAGCCTACCACCTCCGGCCCTTATGAAAAGTGCATCTACGCCAAAACCGAAACTGGACATAAGGTTGATCATCTCGAGCTTCGTCGCTTCACCTATAGAGACTATGACCGTGAGGGATGAAATGCCGATGATTACGCCCAGCATCATCAAGACAGCACGCCCCTTGGTAGCAAGAAGGGCCCTTATGCTTTCCTTCAGAACCCGTATGATTTTTGTGTCTATCATGAGAAATTGTGGATACTGAGTTTAAAGAGAGGATTCTAAGTGTTCTGCTTCGATCACCATGAGTTCTTCCCTGGCATTCATTCTGTCAGTTACCTTTGTTTCCCGCTTTATTTTGCCGTAATGCAGCTCAATTATCCTCCTGGCATGCCTGGCGATAAAATCTTCATGGGTCACAAGGATAATCGTATTACCCTGGGCGTTAAGCTCCTGGAATATTGCCATTATCTCAAAACCGGCTTTTCTGTCCAGGTTACCCGTGGGTTCATCGGCAAAAATGACATCTGGTCTGTTGATAAGCGCCCTTGCGATGGCCACTCGCTGTTTCTGTCCTCCCGAGAGTTCACCGGGCAAGTAATTCAGCCTGTCACCCAGTCCGACTCTTTCCAGAAGGTCTATTGCCCTTTCCCTCGCA
>JALSTM010000074.1 GCA_026983715.1 Desulfobacterales bacterium | reverse complement strand
AAGCTACTGCAATTGCCAAGGAAAAGGGGCTGCTGGATATTAAGAGACCCCTGACACATGAGTTTTACCTCAGCATATTAAGGGAGGCCAAGATTGAATTTGAGAGAATTGAAATCTGGGATATGAAGGAAAATACATATTATGCAAGGGTCTTCTTTAAGGTTGACGGAGACGAAAAGATAATTGACGCAAGACCCAGCGATTCTGTGGCTCTGGCTCTCCACGAAAATATCCCGATACTTGTTAACAAGAAGTTGTTCAGGCGAGAACTAACACCGGAGGAAGTCAAGGAGTATGAAGAAATCTGTAAATCGGTTAAGTTTTGATGATTAAATGGCATTTAAGGTGAACGTTGAGAGGAATTAAATGAGTTACGCCAAGTATGGATACCTAAAAGAAAGAAGCCCGAGACCACTTTTGATAGTTATAATGGACGGAATTGGATACAGGGAAGAAAAGGCGGGAAATGCTGTTGCCAACGCTTTAACACCTACCCTCGACTGGCTCATAGCAAACTGTCCTTACACTCTTTTGCGAGCCCACGGAACCGCTGTGGGACTTCCGTCGGATAAGGATATGGGAAATTCCGAAGTGGGCCACAATGCCATAGGAGCAGGGAGAGTATACCCCCAGGGAGCCCGACTGGTTAATGAATCGATAGCCTCGGGGAAGATCTTCGAAGGGAAAACGTGGCGATGGCTGGTAGATTTCTGCAGGCAAAACAACGGAAAATTTCACTTCATAGGGCTACTTTCCGATGGAAATGTTCACAGCCATATCGATCACCTTAAAGCCATGCTGGAACACCTCGCCTGTAAGGATAAAGTGCCCGTAGCCAGGGTACACATATTGCTTGACGGAAGGGACGTTGAAGAGACATCCGCCCTCCGCTACGTTGATGACCTGGAAGAATTTCTTGGAAGGATAAATCGAGAATGCTCCGTGGACTACCGCATCGCCAGCGGTGGGGGACGCATGACAACCACCATGGACAGATACGAGGCGAACTGGGAGATTGTTGCAACGGGCTGGAGAACGCACGTGAAAGGTGAAGGACGAGGCTTCAGGTCTGCCAGGGAAGCAATAGAAACCTATCGCAAGGAAATTCCTGGAGTCATCGACCAGGATTTACCACCCTTCGTCATAGTGGATGACAACGGACCAATTGGTAAGATAGAAGACGGGGATTCAGTGGTGTATTTCAATTTCCGCGGAGATAGGGCGATTGAGATCAGCAGGGCTTTTGAGGAAGAAAATTTTGACAAGTTTGATCGGGGTCCACTTCCCAGAATCGCATATGCCGGAATGATGGAATATGATGGCGATCTTCACATTCCCAAGCACTACCTTGTGGAACCGCCTCACATAGAAAAAACGATGGGTGAACTACTGTGCCAGCGGGGAATCACACAGCTTGCCATCAGTGAAACACAGAAATTTGGCCATGTCACCTACTTCTGGAACGGTAACAGGTCAGGTAAATTTAACGAGGAACTGGAAACCTACGTCGAAATCCCCTCGGACGTGGTTCCTTTCGAGCTAAGGCCATGGATGAAGAGTGCCGAAATCACCGATCGTACGCTGGAAGAGATGAGTACCGGAAAATATGACCTGGTGAGACTCAACTACCCTAACGGTGACATGGTGGGTCATACCGGTATATATCAGGCGGCTGTAATAGGTGTTGAATCAGTCGACCTCGCCCTGGGAAGGTTAAAGAAATGGGTGGAGCAGAACAATGCCATAGCAATTATTACTGCTGACCATGGAAACGCCGATGAGATGTTCGAACTGGACAAAAAAACGAAAGAAGTGCTCAGAGATAAAGACGGTAATCCACGCTCGAAAACATCTCACACCCTAAATCCTGTTCCTTTCATAATATTTGATCCGGGTTTTCAGGGTGAATACAGGCTTAACCCCGAAATTGAAAAACGTGGGCTTTCAAATATTGCAGCAACCTGTTTTCAGTTGCTGGGTTTGGAACCGCCCGAGTTCTACGATCCCCCGCTTTTAACTTTCAAATAACGGGATTCGGGCATCCGGGTCATATTTCCATGGTTGCTTCTAAACTTGGTATCTTTGCATATCGTGCTGAACCTATTCCCTTGCATAGAATAAAGTTGACAAATACGCCTTTATATTATAGCAAAAGGGCGCTTGTATTCTCCAAGGCCGCTTGTTTTTTCAAGCAGCCTGAAATAACGATTTGCTGGATTTTCCGGAATGCTTCGTGGACTTGAAGGAGAAAAAATGCGAGAGATAGATGCCAGCAGGATTACTGAAGCGGTAAAAGAACTGTGCATGAAGGCTAATATGCATCTGGGGGGAGACGTTCTTAAAGCCCTTGAAAAGGCGCTCGATGAGGAAGAATCCCCCCAGGGCAGGGATATTCTCGAAAAGCTGATCTTAAACGCTAAAATTGCCCGGGAGGAAAGTATTCCAATCTGCCAGGACACCGGCTTTGCGGTTGTTTTTGTTGAGCTTGGCCAAGACGTGCATATTACCGGAAGTTCTCTTGCAGAAGCTATAAATGAAGGCGTAAGGCAGGGGTACGCTGAGGGTTATTTGAGAAAAAGCATATGTCATCCGTTTACCAGGCAAAACACCGGTGATAACACCCCGGCTGTCGTACATGTTGAAATAGTACCAGGAGACCGGGTTAAACTCATTGTTGCACCTAAAGGTGGGGGAAGCGAAAATATGAGTCGTGTTACGATGCTGACCCCCGCAGCGGGAATCGAGGGTATCAAGGAATTCGTTGTGAAAAGAGTAAAAGAATCTGGCCCCAACCCATGTCCTCCGACAATTGTCGGGGTTGGCATTGGGGGTACCTTTGAGATGGCTGCACTTCTGGCGAAGAAATCTCTCCTCAGAGAGCTTGGTAGCAAGAATAAAGATCCCGAACTCCAGAAGCTCGAGGCAGAGTGGCTTGAGGCTATAAATGACCTTGGTATAGGCCCTCAGGGTCTTGGGGGACGGGTTACTTCTCTTGCTGTTCACATCGAGATGATGCCATGCCACATAGCAAGCTTGCCAGTGGCAGTAAATATTCAGTGCCATGCGGCTCGGCACAAGGAAATCGAGCTTTAGCAAGCTTTTACGTGAAAGCCTGTTTTATCTTCTGCACTAGACGGGCCTTTGTAGAGACTTTCATCCATTCGTTGTGATCAGCCCAAGGTGGCCCAGCCATGCTGGTTAATGTGTGCTGCCGAAAAAATCGAAGGCCGATTTCATCGTTGACTAGGTATTATCAATTCTGCTAGAAATTGATACCGTTTTCACGAAATAGAGGATGGGAAAAATGAATGACGTTATAAAACTTACTCCACCACTTACCGATGCTGACGTGGAAAAATTGGTCATCGGAGACAGGGTTGAAATTACAGGCGTAATTTTCACGGGACGCGATGCCGCTCATAAGCGACTCGTTGAACTTTTAAAAGAAGAAAAAGAACTTCCCTTCGATCTAAGAGGACAGATTATTTACTACGTGGGTCCTTCTCCTGCACCTCCCGGTAGACCGGTCGGTGCTGCTGGTCCTACCACTTCCTACCGCATGGATCCTTATGCGCCCCTTTTAATCGAAGCGGGACTTAAGGGAATGATAGGCAAGGGAGCCCGTAGCCGAGAAGTAATTGAGGCAATGAAAGAGTATAAGGCTGTCTACTTTGCGGCTATCGGGGGTGCGGGTGCTCTTATGGCTCGTTCAATCAAAAAGGCTGAGGTGATAGCGTATCCGGAGTTGGGGCCAGAAGCCATTCGGAGGCTCGAAGTGGTAAATTTTCCTGTGGTGGTGGTTAACGATGTCCGTGGTAATGACCTTTACAGGGAAGGAGTGAAAAGATACAGTCGTGTGAAGGCTGCCTAAAATTCACCGGCACGAACGCTTATTAAACATGATGATGCCAAGGAGGTTTGTAAATGAAAGTGTTCCAACCACAGAAGCGATACCGGTTACACCCCGGTTACATAGCATGGATTTTACATCGTGTTACGGGAGTTCTACTTGGGTTGTACCTGTTTCTCCACATATGGGTTATCCACTACCTTGCACAGGGTGAACAGGCCTTCAATAAGGTGATGGGGATTGTCCAGTCTCCCCTTTTCCTGGTACTGGAAGTCGGATTGCTTGGAACGGTCGTGTATCATGGAATAAACGGTCTCAGGGTTATTCTCGTTGACTACGGCAACATGGCCAAAAGGGAAATTTTTAGGAAAGCCGTATACGTTACCTTTGCATTAAGTGCTGCAATCATAATTGCGGGTGGTATACCAATGCTTATGCATGCATTTAGCCACTAGCTGAAACGGAGGGTTGAAATGAAATACTTTGGTTCCGGACGTTCGGGTGCCTTTGATTGGTTTTTTCAGAGGGTATCAGGGATCGTGCTACTTGTGACGCTTTTTCTTCATTTCTATGTAATGCATTTTGCCATCGAAGGTCCGATTACCTATGAAAAGGTAATGGTAAGACTCTCTTCCCCTGGTTGGAAAGCCCTCGACATAGTTTTTCTGATTTTTGCCGTGTATCACGCAGTAAACGGCTTCAAGTTAATAATCGATGACTATGTCCACTCAACCGTTCTCAGGGCAGTAACAATCGGTCTTCTGTGGGTAATGGGGATAGCATTTCTTACCATTGGAATCATGACAATAGTTAATCTGAGAGTACAAAGCTAGCGATAATCTGAGAGGAGCAGCAATGGCCATGGATAAGGTTGAAATACATAAACACGATATAGTTATTGTTGGAGCCGGAGGAGCCGGCTTGAGGGCTGCACTGGCGGCTTCGAAGGAAGTTAATACTGCCGTTGTATCCGAAGTTCTCCCGACAAGGTCTCACACAGTGTCGGCACAGGGAGGCGTTGCAGCAACTTTGAGTAACGTGGAGCCTGATGATTGGTTGTGGCACATGTATGATACTGTTAAAGGGAGTGATTACCTTGGAGACCAAGATGCCATTGAATTCCTTTGCAGGATGGCTCCCGAAATTATAATTGAACTGGAACACATGGGAATGCCTTTTAGCAGGCTTGAAAACGGTAAGATATACCAGAGAAGATTTGGGGGACATACAAAGGAGTTCGGAAAGGAAGCGGTGTGTAGGTCATGTGCCGCAGCGGATCGAACCGGTCATGCAATGGTTCACACCCTCTACGAACAGTGTTTGAAAAACGGTGTAACTTTTTACAACGAATTTTTTGCCCTTCAAATACTTACCAATGAAGGTCATGTTGTGGGCGTTCTTGCCTGGGACATAGTGAATGGCGGCTTCCACCTCTTCCATACCAAGGCTACGCTTTTCGCGACTGGAGGGTATACCAGGATCTACCGAACCACCACCAATGCACACATAAATACCGGGGATGGCCTTGCGCTGACCATGAGAGCCGGGTTTCCGGTGGAAGACCTTGAATTTGTACAATTCCATCCCACGGGAATCTATGGCGTCGGAAACCTGATTTCCGAAGCTGTCAGGGGAGAAGGAGGATACCTGGTTAATAAAGACGGCGAGCGGTTCATGAAGCGCTATGCCCCAACCGTCTGGGATCTTGCATCCAGGGATGTTGTTTCCCGGGCAATGGCGGAAGAAATTCGTCATGGTAGAGGATGTGGACCGAAAGGCGACTATATTCTTCTTAAAGTAGATCATCTGGATCCGGAACTGATACATGAACGTCTACCTGGTATCTGGGAGCTAGCCTACGTTTTTGCGCATGTTGACTGTACTAAAGAGCCTATTCCCGTGGTACCAACGGCACACTATTCCATGGGAGGAATTCCCACTAACCTTCACGGTGAAGTAGTGCTTGGAAGCATGGACTCTCCTGAATCTCCCGTTCCTGGATTCTACGCTGCGGGCGAATGTGCCTGTGCTTCAGTCCACGGTGCGAACAGGCTAGGAACTAATTCGCTCTTGGATATTCTTGTTTTTGGAAAGGTGGGAGGAGAAAAGGCGGTAGAATTCTGCCAGAGTCTACCTGAGCACGTTCCGCTTCCTGAAAATGCCGGTAAAGAGGGGATTGACGAGGTGAAACGGCTTGTTGATTCCACCGGTGACGAGAAGATGGATGCTATCTGGGAAGAGCTCCGTGATACCATGGAAGCTAACTGTGGGGTTTTCAGGACCGAAGAGACACTTTCAAAACAAAAAAAGATACTTGAAAACCTTTGCGAGCGGTTTAAGCGAGTTCGCCTTGACGACAAGGGAAAGGTTTTTAACCTCGACTTGATAGAAACCCTCGAACTCGGGCATATGCTTGAATTCTCCAAGGCCATCGTGGAAGGGGCTCTGGCGCGCACGGAGAGCAGGGGGGCTCATTACAGGGACGATTTCCCCGAAAGGGATGACAAGAACTGGCTTAAGCACACTCTGGCGTACCTCAATGAAGATGGAAGGATCAGGCTCGATTATAAACCCGTTCGCTTGAAACCTCTTACGGTCCCGACTTTTGAGCCTAAAGAAAGGGTATACTGATCGTTTCAGTTAGAAAGGTTGAGGATGTGTTTGATGAGACTCTTTGATATTGATAAAAGATAGTTCCCCAAGGAGCATGATATGGCAGAGAAAGTGACCTTCAAAGTTTTTCGCTTCAACCCCGAAAAGGATAAAAAACCTTATTACCAGGATTTCGAAGTTGAAATTAGGAAACCCGGAATGATGGTGCTCGACGGCTTAAACCAGATTCGGTGGGAAATGGATGGTACCCTCGCCTTCCGAAGGTCGTGCAGGGAAGGGGTGTGCGGATCAGACGGTTTAAATATAAATGGTGTTAACATGTTGAGCTGTATTACTCATATCTCCGATCTAAAACCACCCATCGTTATTCAACCCCTGCCATCACTTCCTGTTGTCAAGGATCTCGTGGTGGATCTCACCGATTTTATGAATAAGTTCTTTCTCGTTAAACCTTACCTAATTACCTATTCTCCGCCACCGGACAAGGAAAGATTGCAAACTCCCGAAGAGAGGAAAAAGCTTGATGGCCTCTACGAATGTATACTCTGTGCCTGCTGTTCCACTTCATGCCCATCCTACTGGGCAGATCCTGAATACCTGGGGCCATCAGCACTGCTAAACTCGGCAAGGTTTATCCTCGATTCGAGGGATGAAGGAGCCGATGAGCGTTTTGAAATAATAAACGACCGTCACGGTGTATGGCGCTGCCACACTATTCTTAACTGTATTGAGGCGTGTCCGAAGTTGCTCAATCCAACAGAAGCAATAGGAGAGTTAAAAAAGATTCTAATAAAAAAGAAATTTTAAGGAAGCTCCGATAAGTTCTGTTTTCTAGAAGCAGTGGATCGGTTCCTAAAAAACATTTTACAACACGGTGTCATCGCGAAAAGTTTGCCAAAGGCTGGCGACGAAGCGATCTCCTTAGAATATGAAAGTCTTGGAGATTGCTTCCCCCGAACCTACTTTAAATAAGACTATTTGCCATTGCTCCTACAGTTCGCAGGAAGTGGGTGCGGGATCGCAATGGCTCTACGTTAGCTTTTTCTTGAAGAAATCCTGACAAATAATAATGTAACATTCTTCCTATAAAATTGGATTATCTAAAAAGAAGATAAGACAGAGTTTATTCTCTCTGGTGAGAAAAAAGTTTAAAAGAAAGGGAATTTGCTATTATGTATGCAATTAAATTAAGGAAACTCTGATAAATTCGAATTTTCGCAACTCCTATAGAATAAAAAAAGGCTATTAGGAAAAATCCAAAATCCGTCATTCCTGTCGGAGCGAAGGGTAAAACCGGAATCCACCTCCGTTGCAGGCGTTTTAATCTCACGGACCAGTATACCTACCCATGAAAAGAATTTCCCCGGTTTGATTATCCAGGATTACGAAGACGAAAGGGTGATCAGCTCGAAAGACTGGTATAGGCCTCGCTACGGCCGCGGTAAGGGCCACCATAACAGCGGTAGCCGCTGCAGCTTCAGTCCCTTCTTCGTTCACGTCGACAAAAGCCTTGTGAAGTACGTCACTCAAAGAAAGATTCCTTTTTCCGTTTATGCCGGAAAAATCAGCATTTAAAAATGCACTTTTCATACCCATTGCCTGAAGTTGGCTTGAAAGAGAAAATTGAGACTTCAAGGTAAACCTCGGTATGAAAACGCTGACCTGGATCTTCCGGGAGTGGGTGAGAATTCTTGTCCAGCTGTCGAGATTATCCGACGTCAGCTCCTTCTCGAACTCTACCAACCCATTTTTACTATTAGGTAAGAAAATTAGCATGGAAAGTTCTTCTCCCACATATGGCAGTTCAATTGCCTTGAACGTGGTAAACTCTACCATTCTAAAACTGGATTGTTGATACATCATTGGGACTCGTGCAACTCTGTCCGTTTGCACGAAAAAATTTTCTGGCCTGGTTAGTTTCTCATTGAACTGTTTTTCCCACTTCCCTTTAAAATAAATAGCGTTTGTTAACACCATTCTCGATGCAGGTGCCAGGGCACCACGAGGAACGAGATTTTTTATCTTTTCTTTCGTTTCTTTTTCGACCCAGGAGTTAATCTCTTGCCTGGCTTCTTCGGGACTTGTTCTGAAATCAACAAGGTGCATCCCAGAGTGGTAGTATTTCTCGAGAGTATGAAGAAAAGCCTCCAGGTATTTTTCTCCCTTCTGGCACCAGATTGCGTTAGCGACGTTGAGTTCAATATTACCCTTCTCCTGCAATTTGCGAAGGTGTTCCTGTAAGTTCAAGTATTCACGGTTTAGTTCGCTGCTATCAACAGGAAAATGAAGAGCCTCCGCCATTTCTTCCCTGGTTTTGTCCCTTGCTCCAGCGTAAGCCATGGCGAGTGCCGTTGAAATACTGTAGGGAGAGAAGAATAGACTTCCCTTTTTATCTTTTAACCTCGAGTACAAATCGACTGAAAACTGGTTGTTCCCTATTACCAGTTGCTTCATCTCATTATTTTCAACCGAATAGGCGTTAACCGGAAGTAAGGATACGATTAGTAAAAAAACCGTTGCAACTGATACGAGACAGCCTCTATAAATATTCATACTTTTCCTTCCTTGCTAGATTTTTGCCGGGTTAAAAGTTTTATTCATTATTGACAGTGGAGAAAGAAAAAGTTCCCTGAACCGCTTCTTCCTTGACGTGAGTCAATGAAATACTCTATCAGTATGGTAAACTTGTTTTAAGTTCGGAGGTTTCAATCAGGTTTAACCTAAACCTGAATCCGTGATCGTTCACCTGAGCCGCAGATGCAAAGAAGAGCCCGGCGGACGATAGTCCATTACGTCCGGCAGGCGAAGACGCGGAAGATGAGGTGCAGGTACACGACCCGCAGGGCGTAAAAAGATTGCTTGACAGGGCGAAAAATAATCCACCCTGGCTATGTGGCCAATTATAAGCAATTTAGACATGTTATACAAATTAGCCATAAAGTTTCCTCACGGATTCAGGCTAAAATCGAGAGGTGAGAAGAGATGAAAAAAATGGAGCTTTTCAAGGAGGGTAATTTCAGTGACAAGGCTTTCAAGCGACTTTTGGTACATGATTCCCCTTTTTTTAAGATAATAAACTTCAATTTCAAGCCAGGTCAGGAGCTTCCCGTACACTCCCACGATATTGAAGGCCAGCTAAGTATAGTTATCCTCGAAGGAGAAGGTGAGTTTCTGGGGAAAGATGGTTCAACCATGCCAGCAAAGACAGGAGATATTCTTATTTCGGATATAAGTGAACCTCATGGAGTCAGGGCAAGAACTAACCTGAGAGTGCTGGTAACTATCGCTCCCCCGATATAATGTTCCCGGATTTTTGGTAGATTTATGTGTGGAGATGAAAAATGACCCTTCCAGGTAACTTGTTGACTACCGCTATGGGGGTGATGCCCCATACCGACGTGGATCGTGCGATTGAGCAGGCACTTTCCCTGGACATTCCCTTCTGGCCGCAGTTGCCTCTTTTAAAGTACTACGAAGACATGTACGTGCAGGCTTCCGAACACTTTCCGGGAATATTGCTTGACTTGGAAAAAAGGACACTGCGCTTCTCCACAACAAAATTCATTGAAGAATTCGAGGAAACTCTGGCACACATGGATGAACCGGAATATTTTGATATAAGCCCTACCTACTCAGCAGTATATCATCGCTTCCTCGAGCTTGATCTTTCAGAATACCCTGCCATCAGGGGGCAGCTTGAAGGGCCGATAAGTTTTGGTTTTAACGTTCTGGACGAAGATAAACGCCCCATCATATTCAACGACACGGTCCGACCTTTTTTGATCGAATTTATGGCGAAGAGAGTAAATGTTCAGCTTTCGAAGTTGAAACTGAAAAACAAAAACGCCTTCATGTTTGTCGACGAACCCGGACTTCAATTTATATTCAGCGCCCTGTCCGGTTATGGTGATGTTGCAGCGAGAGAGGACATGGAAGTGTTTTTTTCCATGATAGATCGTCCCCGAGGCGTCCACCTGTGTGGTAACCCCGACTGGGATTTCTTGCTTAACCTTGATATTGACATTCTTTCCATGGATGTGTACTCGAATGGGGAAGTGTTTGTAAGGTATGTGGATTCAATCAAAAGGTTCCTCGAAAGAGGCGGCGTTCTAGGCTGGGGGATAGTTCCATCGAATATCGAACCCTTCGAGAAAGAAACCCTTGATAGCCTTTCGGAAAAACTAACCTCCATGTGGGACGAACTTGCCAATAAGGGGATTGACCTGGATTTTTTACTTTCTAGAAGTATTCTATCTCCCGCTACTTGTTGCCTTGTTAACCCTGACGGGGAAAAGACCGTTGAGAAAGCCTTCGATTTGACAAGGAGATTATCCCGGAAGCTCAGGCAGATTTACAAGCTTGAGTGATAACAATCATGCGACACCAAGCGTTCACGCTTCAACCTTCTACACCTTGAGTATCCCTCTTACTCTTTCGGCAACTTCCTTTAGATCGCGTTCATCCGGCCTTCCCGTAATGTCCCCGAGGCGCCCGCCTTTGGAGAAGGACTTGTATTTATCCGGATGGTATTCTCCAACAAAGTACCATTCGTCAATCACTTCTATCCCGAGGTGATCAAAAAGCTGTCCCATGAACTTAACTGCGGGAATTGCTTCGTTTATGCCCGTGTGGACACCTCCGTAGGTGCAGTAAATCACAGCCTTTTTGCCTGGTCTCCTTGGTGAACATGGTATGATCTCACCTTTTTCAACGTAATCTCTGCGAATTCTCGTTATGAAATCTATCATCGGCTTTCCAGGCAACCACTGGTATACACCGGAACCGGCAAAGATAAGGTCGTATTGAAGCAGGTCTATTTCCAGTTCCTTTTTTGCCTTTACAGAAACAATCTCGTGGCCTTCTTCTTTCACTGTGGTGTTAATTACGTTGGCTACCTTTTCCGTGTTGCCGGTTGTAGAATGATAGATGTTCAGGATTTTCATGGCTTCTCCTCTATGTTACTTATGAAGTATCGTTTTCTTTGTTAAATAACTTAATAACTCAGATGGCTTGAAAATCAACCTATTTTCAACTCAATAATCTTTCAATCCTTGATATTGAATTCCGCTACTACAGTTTTTCTGTGCTTCTCCTTACTAGTTAAGGAAATCTTCGTTTTCCTCAAAAGGGACATTTAGCGCATTTCGAAGAATGTTCGAAAATAAATGGTGTAACAGAGATTTACCCAGATAAATTAAATTGTCCTAACGGATTCTCTGCGTCTCCACATCTCTGCTGGTTATACGTGTTTTCTCTCGCCAAGGCGCAAAGACGCGGAAATTTGTCAAGGAAACTCTAGTAAACTCGGATTTCTAGAACTAACAATCAATTGAAGAAATAAAACGACCACAAGGCAAAATCCGTTATTCCGGCGGGAGCGAAGCGTAGAGCCGGAATCTACCATCCTTTTGCAGAATGCAGATAAAGCTTGCCCCTGAGTAGATCAGAGGGACCGGCATGCCGTACAAGAAGCCCCCTGGCTATCTAAAGAATTAATTAGAGGTTTCGGAATGCTAAACCAACAATCGTGTTTAAAGGTTTTTTCCATTGATTCCCTTTACTACTACTGAACCTATGGTTATAGTAGGAAAATATCATAGAGTATAGAACGAGATGTTATCATTATGTTCGAGCGGAAAGGAGATTAAAATGAAGGTAAGAATTGACTATGGCGTGTGTATGGGTGACAAAAACTGTAACATTGTTTGCCCTGAAGTTTTCGAGTTTGATGAAAACCAGCTCAAGTCGAGGGTGAAAGTTGACGTGGTGCCAAAACACCTTGAGGACGCGGTAAGAAAAGCCGCAAGGGAATGTGCCGTACAGGCGATAATTATCGAAGAATAGGAAGGTTTATTTTTTGAGCAACAATACCTGCTACCGCTTTGTAATCACTGATAATACCTTCCCGGTACCTTAAGCACCGGAAGTCACGGAACGCTTCGAGGAGTTCGTTGTATTTGAGAAGATACTCCGGGTTCCGTGGCTTTCCGAATTTTGCCTGATCAATAATAAATGTCTCGTAGATTACCATCCCCCCGGGTTTAATTCCTCTTTTAATGTCGGGAAAAAGCGATCTCTGTAGGTAGTTAAAGCACATTATCACGTCGTAGTGTTCTTTTTCGATACGGTAATCTTTTTCCAGGTCTGCAAGTACTGCTTTTATGCGAACTCCTTCCTTTTTAGCAAGTTCCTTGGCTTTTTGGATCGCTTCCCTTGAGACGTCGACTCCTTCAACTTCGAAACCCATCTTCGCCATGAACACGGCATTCCTGCCATTTCCCATGGCGATATCGAGCACTCGGCCTCGTGGAAGAAGATCGATATTGGCTGCCAAAAAGTCAGATGGCTTGTCCCATCCTTGACTTGCTTTTTCCATGGGTTAGTTCCCCTTGCGCCTGGGTTTGTAAGTGCATCCCATGAGACCGCAATATTCTCCAACGTAATCTGCCTGGGGCCGATAAAGAGCAGGTTTCCCTTGAGCTTCACCAAACTTCTCCTCGATTACATGTGCACACCATCCGGCTACCCTGGACATGGCGAATATTGCTGTCATGAGGTCAGGCGGAATTCCCATCATGTAGTAAACCGGAGCACTGTAGAAATCGACATTAGGTTTGATGGTTGATTTTCCTCTTTTTTCGAATTCTTGTAGTGCAGCTTCTTCCACTCTAAGTGACACGTTGTAGAGGTCTTGGTTGCCGGTTAATTCTGAAAGTTCTTTTGCCATTTTTTTCAAAAAGGTAGCCCTAGGGTCGGTGGTTTTATATACTGCATGCCCCATCCCCATGATCCGTTCACCCTTGTCCAGCCTGCTTTTTACCCAGCGGTTTATATTACGCTCGTTTTTGAGTTCCAAGAGCATCTTAATAACTTCCGTGTTTGCCCCACCGTGGAGACTCCCCGAAAGGGCGCCAATGGCAGCGGCAATCGCTGAATACATATGAGCCCTAGTTGATGCCACTTGTCTCGATGCAAAGGTGGATGCATTAAAAGTGTGGTCTGCGTGGAGGACCAGGCAAACGTCCAAAGCCCGAGCCATTGTTTGCTCAGGAGAAGAGCCGTGTAGCATATAGAGAAAATTCTCAGCATGAGAAAGATTGTCGTCGGGATGGATTATATCCTGCCCCTTCCTTATACGATCCCATGCGGCAATGACTACGGGAAGTCTCGCAATAAGCCTGGTTGCCATGCGAATATGGGCGTCTTTATCTTCGCTTGAAAAATCGGGATCTGCCATAGCGAGCATAGGGATAGATGCCTGCAACACGTCCATGGGCTTGGCGTTTTGAGGGCAGCACTTAAGGGATTTTTCCACGTGGCGGGGTAGGCCTCTTGCTCTCTTTACATTATCTGAGAATGTGGCAAGCTCTCGGTTATCAGGAAGAGCCCCCTTTAGTAAAAGGTACGCAACCTCCATAAATGTTGCATGTGCGGCGAGGTCTTCGATACGGAATCCACGGTAGATAAGGATACCCCTGTCTCCATCGATAAAGCTAATCTTCGTGTCTGCAACCGTCACCCCGCGAAGGCCGGTATTTTTGATGCGTACAGTATGCGGCATACTTCCTCCGTGTTCTTTCTGGTTCTCAAATTTATCTCATATCATAACATAGTAAAACAGTCAGATAAATAGAATGGCATAAGAAATACAAGTGGGCTACACCATGATATGGAAAAAAGGTCCCACGGCTTAAACTCTCTTGGAGTCTCCCGTCACAACAGAGAGCAATTGTTGGTGAAACACATTACCATATTCCTAAATCCGTGAACCTCAGAACATAAAAAAGATTTCTTGACAAGGTGAAGAATAATCCAGCCTGGCTATGTGGCCATTAATAAGCAATGTAGACATTTTATAGAAATTAGCCGTAAAGTCTAATCACGCATTCAGGATATTGCAACAGGGGTAAGTCTTCTTGACAGCTCTGGAATAAATGCTATCTTTTATTATACCTAGTTATTAAGTAGGGATTCTTTTCTCTGCTTATTTCCGGCTAAATGTCGGTTGTGTTTGATAAGGCTTAATATACGGGTGGAGGGAAGCATTAAATGGGTAATTGCTGCAGGGACGAAGAAACCATAGAGGAGATAAAGGAATTAAAAAGCCAGCTTGGGCAGAAACTTTTGATCCTGACCCATCATTACCAGAGAAAGGAAATAGTTGAACTGGGACATTTCAGGGGAGACTCTTTTGAGCTTTCCCGTAGGGCAGCAGAAAAAAATGAGGCTTCTTTTATTGTATTCTGTGGTGTTCACTTCATGGCCGAAAGCGCTGCTATCCTGTCAGAACCGGGCCAGGTGGTGCAGATTCCGGATCCGGGTGCTGGATGTCCCATGGCTGACATGGCGGATGCTGATGTCGTAGAAGAGGCATGGAAGGAGTTAACTTCCCTATTTGGTGATAAAAGCATTATGCCAGTCGTGTATATGAATTCGGATGCTTCGTTAAAGGCCTTTTGCGGTCGAAATGGGGGAACAGTGTGTACGTCTTCGAACGCAGAACGTGCTTTTAGGTGGGGATTAACACAGGGCAAGAAAATTTTCTTTTTTCCTGATCGGCACCTGGGACTAAACACTGCCTACCGACTTCGTATCAGACCTGATGAGATAGTAGTATGGGAATCGAATAGACAATCCGGCGGGGTTGAGCTTGCAAGGCTCAAGGGTGCCAGGGTAATTCTTTGGGACGGATATTGCGTGGTGCATACGCGGTTTAGGCCCGAACACGTGGTTGAAATGAGAGAAAGGTTCCCGGGGGCAAAAATTGTGGTTCACCCCGAATGCACAAGGGAGGTGGTTGAGCTGGCTGACGCCGTTGGTTCGACGGGTTTTATAGTTAATTACGTGGAAAATGCTCCGCCTGGTTCGACAATTATAATTGGGACTGAAATAAATCTGGTTGACCGGTTAGCACACGAGAATCCCGACAAAAATATATTTGATCTTTACTACTCACTATGCCCGAACATGTTTAAAATCACACCGGAAAAACTCCGTGATTGTCTGCGAGAAATTGGCGGCAGGAACGTGATCTCGGTTCCGGAACATGTAAAAAAAGATGCTCTTGTTGCACTCAATCGAATGCTTGAGTTACCCCATGGCTCGTGAAATAAGGCTAGTATTTTTACGCGGTTTTAGGAAAATGACTATGTCACAGGCATCCTGAAGGAATTCCATGTTCTGATGTTCTCGTTCTCCCAGCTTTCCACCTCCTAGGCTCAACCCGTAATACCCATTCATGATTACTGTTGGAACTGTATCAATTAACAGGAGGAGCTTCTGCAAATCTCCTGCTTGCAGGTAGATTGAAACATCATTTATGAAAAGCACTTCGGGAGGATTAATCAAGCAGTTTTCTATGATCCTTTCCAGAATCACAGCGTTTTCCCAGGCAAGTGTTTCCACTTCATGGTCTGTTTTCCCGGTGAGTCTCGGGGGAACAATACGATCCGTGTAGTACCTGGCACAACCGATTGTTTTCAAAGGCAATTTCCCCCCAATGCCTTTCAACCTTTCAGGTGCCATGTCAATTATTGCGAGGTTTGAATCTCTCTCTACAAGAAACATCTCCAGGATTTTCCCTGTTAGGGCCGTTTTCCCGGTATTTGTCTCGCCAACTATTATTGTTTTTCTGTTTTTAAAGTCGTCGATTTGTATCATGGGGCAGAATCACCTTTAGACTAGGGAAAGCCTAGACAGTACGAACTGCACGGCTATTGCGGTGGTGACAAGCAGCGTTGCCACCCCCAAAAAATTTAACACTTTTGAATTCCGATATTCACCAACTATTTCCTTCTTATTTAAAAGGTAGAGAATGATAGCAAGAATAAATGGAGTTCCACACAGGCCCAAAGCAAGCATGAGCGGGAGGAGGAGAAAAAAGCTTCCTTTTATCAGAGGCCCGAGAGCACTCAACGCGGTGCTTATCACGATTACATAGGCAAACTTCTTATCCCTGGTGTCCAGTTCCCAGTTCATTATATCAAACACAAAATACGCTGTAGCGAGAAACGTAGGTGATATAGTGGAAAGCGTAGCCGCCCATAGACCTACGAGAAATACGAGCATTGCTTTCTTTCCGAGCAATGGTCCAAGGCTCAGTGCCGCATCTGTTGCGGAAGCTATTTTTATATTGTTCGGATGGAGAACCCCTGCGGCGACAATGAATATCGCTAAACTGTACAGGCCGAATGCAAAACCCATGGACAAGGTGTTGTCGAACCTGGCCAAGCCAAGATCAGCGGTTGTCCATTTTTTCAGGTTCGTGTTATAGGTGTGCATGGCGATGATGGTTATATGGACCGCGCCACCCATGATAGCGGCAATCATGAGTGCTGACTCGAATCCAACGGGAATCGCAGGGACAAGTCCCCGAATAACACTTTTTAGAGGTATATCAATATATACCGCGGTAACGATAAAACACACAACTACAAAAGCGACAAGAAGTTTGCAAAGATTTTCAAACCATTTGTAGCCTCCGCGAATGAGTGAAGCTGATATAAATGCCGCGTACGGCGCCCCCCACCAGGTAGATTTGACACCTGTAACCAGTGATGTAACACCGGAGAGGGCATTCATCAAAACAAGTGAAGCTATGGTAGTTGCAAGAAGAGCATCTATGGCCAATAGCCAGCCCCATAAAGAGCCGAGGCGGTTTTCTGTGACAGAGATAATGCCTTTCCCCTCAATAATGCCGATCCTTGCCGCGAGGTACTGAGCTGTAGCCCCAAATACGGCGCTAAATACGACCACCCATGAGAGCTCGAATCCAAAGGATGCCCCCGCAATGGACACACTTGCAAGAGTTGCCGGCCCACAGGCAACGGCACTAACAATCCATGCTGGCCCCATTTCGGAAAAGTAAGAAGTCCAACGTTTTATCATGACTCTCCAGTGGATGAACTTATATTCCTTAGGCAATTGGTACTACCACCGTTGACGGTGTTCAT